>NZ_JBNDMQ010000004.1:0-384125 GCF_050436665.1 Paraburkholderia sp. EB58
CTTTGCCTACTTTCTTTGCGGCGGCAAAGAAAGTAGGTGCCGCCCCGCACAGGGGCGAAGCTAATAGACCACTAAGAATGCAAGGAAAGGCCAACGCCTCAAGAAAACAGCCAAAAACAGCCTGCGCAGCAACCCACATTTACAATTGGAAAAGACATGACGCAGATAGCACTGAAAGACCCATCCCTTTTCAAAACGAAGGCCTACATAGCTGGCGAATGGATCCAGTCGGACGACGAAACAACGCTAGAAGTCCAAAACCCGGCCACAGGCGAACTGTTAGGCAAAATCCCCCGAATGGGCCAACAGGAAGCCCGCCGCGCCATAGAAGCGGCCAATAGGGCTTGGCCAGAATGGCGAAAAAAAACCGCAAAGCAACGCTCGATCATCCTCCGTGCCTGGCACGACCTGATGCTCGAAAACGCCGATGACCTCGCCCTCATCCTCACCACCGAGCAAGGCAAACCTTTAGCCGAAGCCAAAGGCGAAATCCTCTACGCCGCCTCCTTCCTCGAATGGTTCGCCGAAGAAGCCAAACGCGTCTACGGCGACACCATCCCCACGCCGGCAAACGATAAACGTATCGTCGTCACCAAAGAACCCATCGGCGTCTGCGCAGCCATCACCCCGTGGAATTTCCCCGCCGCGATGATCACCCGCAAAGTCGGCCCCGCCCTCGCCGCCGGTTGCCCCATCATCGTTAAACCCGCCGAAGCCACGCCGTTCTCCGCGCTCGCACTCGCCGTGCTCGCCGAACGCGCCGGCGTGCCCGCCGGTATCTTCAGCGTCGTCACCGGCGATCCGAAAGCCATCGGCAGCGAAATGACCGCTAACCCGATCGTGCGTAAATTGTCGTTCACGGGTTCGACCGCCGTCGGTCGTCTGCTGATGGCGCAGTGTGCGCCCACCGTCAAGAAGGTCTCGCTCGAACTCGGCGGCAATGCGCCGTTCATCGTCTTCGAAGATGCCGATCTCGACGCGGCCGTCGCCGGCGCCATCGCTTCCAAGTATCGCAATAGCGGCCAAACCTGCGTTTGCACCAACCGCTTCTATGTGCATGACAAGGTCTACGATGCCTTCGCCGCCAAGCTGCGCGATGCCGTCGAACAGCTGAAAGTCGGCCGCGGCACCGAGGACGGTGTCACCCAGGGCCCGCTCATCAATGAAGCCGCCGTGCTCAAGGTCGAGTCGCATATCGAAGACGCGCTCGCCAAGGGCGCACGTATCGTCACCGGTGGCAAGCGTCACGCGCTCGGTCACGGCTTCTTCGAACCCACCGTCCTCTCCGACGTCACCCCCGCCATGAAAGTCGCGCGCGACGAAACGTTCGGCCCGCTCGCGCCGCTATTCCGCTTCTCGTCGGATGAGGAAGTGATCGCGCTTGCCAACGATACCGAGTTCGGCCTCGCGTCGTACTTCTATAGCCGCGATATCGGCCGCGTGTGGCGCGTCGCCGAGGCGCTCGAGTACGGTATGGTCGGCATCAACACCGGACTCATCTCCAACGAGGTCGCCCCCTTCGGCGGCGTCAAGCAGTCCGGTCTCGGTCGCGAAGGCTCGCACTACGGCATCGACGACTATGTCGTGATCAAGTATCTGTGCGTCGGCGGGGTCTGAAGCAAAACGGCATAGGCAGTCACGCGGACGACACAGCGTGACTGACTCGCAGTGCTGGGGTCTAGATGGCGCAGGCAGAACATCGCGCCGTCTCGGCCCTCGTATCGCATTCCACAAGGCACTCTCTGGACGGCACAGCGGGCGGGAAAGTGCCCGAAACGTCGGAGGAATGGGACGAACTTCGGGAGCGGTTGAGCTGGTTGACGGCGGAGCGGGCCAAGGATAGCGAAGCACCGCGTACGGGCTGCTGTCCGCTGCCGTACCGACTGTTTCGAGCGCCCACGTCATGCTGTTTCGATCGAAACGACACTCGGGGAGCCAGGTCATGAACAAGGATCAGATACAGGGCTGGGTGCGAGAGCACTCAGGCAAGCTGCGCGCAGGCGTTGGCAAGGTACTAGGCAACCGGGGCATCACCTGGAAGGGCCGCGTCGAACAGGTCATCGGCAAGACACAGGCGTCCTACGGCAATGCCAAGGCCCGCTTCAAAAAACGTTCATAAGCCCGGCGCCAAGGCCTGCTCCGAACCTCCGACGGCTCAATGGCGAGTCTTTGCCGCACTTGCACGGCACCGTATAGACGCCGCCGCACAACTGTGAGATGCTGAGGCCCTCCACTGTGGCGGAGGCCGATCAGCGGCGGTCAGGGCTAGTCCCGACCCGCAACGAATTCACGCTTTTCAGAGGCCGCCCGTCATGGCACGCTGCGTGCCGCCTCCAAGCGCTTAATCCTACCGAACGCCGCTAGCCGTATCCGTGCGTGCGAGGACGCTGCGCCGGTTCCTGGAACTCACCGATTTCACAAAACGCGTGAACATCCTGCTTATTGGATGTTTCCCTACCTTGGCGTCGGGTTTAGCGACGCGAACTATAATGGGGTAAGGGTCCGCCGCATTGCATTTCATCGCGTTACCTTGAGATCGTGCCGCAGCAGCACCACAGCACGGTTCAGCCAGCTTCACCTTGTGCCGTAGTGGAAGGCTGGCCTCAATAGTCGATTTTTCAGCTTAATTGTTCGAAGACGACGCCGTTTTTCAACAGAATGTCGAGGAGTGGCCGATGTCGAACCCGCAACACCCTAAACAGAATCACCTGCTATCCGTCTTACCCGATGCAGAGTGGCTACGCATCGAACCGCATCTCGTACCCGTGGAGATGCCGCTGGGACAAGTCGTCTACGAATCCGGCGACCGCCTCGATCACGTGTATTTCCCCACTACCGCCATCGTCTCGCTGCTGTACGTCATGGAAGACGGTGCGTCGGCCGAGATTGCGATTGTCGGTAACGAAGGGCTCATTGGCATCGCGCTGTTCATGGGCGGAGAGACCACGCCCAGCCGGGCTGTCGTGCAAAGCGCTGGGTTCGCCTACCGGCTCGACGCACGTCTTCTGAAGGAAGAGTTTCATCGCGCAGGCCCGGTGCAGCGGCTGTTGCTTCGCTACACCCAGGCACTAATCACGCAGATGGCGCAAACCGCGGTATGCAACCGGCATCATTCGATCGATCAACAGTTGTGTCGCTGGCTTCTCCTCAGCATTGACCGGCTGCCGTCCAACCAGTTGAAGATGACGCAGGAGCTGATTGCCAACATGCTCGGTGTACGCCGGCCTGGCGTGACCGAGGCGGCCACGAAATTGCAGGATGCAGGATTGATCCGCTACAGCTATGGTCATATCGAGGTGCTGGATAGGCCCGGCCTGGAGAACCGTGTCTGTGAGTGCTACGGCGTGGTAAGACGCGAGTTCGACCGCCTCCTACCCGATCTACGCGCGATCTAGGCGCCAATTTTCTGTTTCGACCAATAGCTCTCTCTGCCGTAAAACTCGTGCAACGCCGTTTCGTAGTCCCGAGTGACCGGCACCGTATCGTCGTATGCTGGGCTTTGTTTGATGGCATCGCGCGTCAGCATCGTGGACACAGTTGAGCCGAACCAGTCGATCAACTCGATCCACTCCGTCGCCAGCAGGACTTCCTTGCCCCCGGGCCACCAGTTGCGCGTGTCGACAGTCAGGTAGCGGATGACCCAGGTCTCATCGTCGAAGATGAAGCCGGATACGTGCCCAATGGTGCCGTCAATCGTTTCGATGTGGTAGCCCTTCACGCTCTCCGTGCTGCGTAAATGGATATCCAGGGGCGGCGCATCGGCGTCTGGCTCATCAGGCGGCAGAGCCGCTGTAGCGGCGAAGCCGTCGAAGGCGGGATACGCCCCCATGCCCCACAGGTTCGGGCCACCCCAATACGTCGGATAGCCGTAGTACCGCAGATACTCGATCTCGTGCTGACGCGACACCGGCTTATGGGCATCGATATTCGGACTGTCGCGCACCTGCTGCCGCGTGAGTCTCACCTGCACCTCGCTAGAACCGGGATCCGTGTGCAAAACCGCATAGGGTGAAATCAGGACCTGCCGGTCCCTCAGCCAATTGCCCGTGTCGACGACCAGATAGCGAACGCCCCACGCTTCGTCATCGAAGTAGAGCTGCGTAACGGTCCCGACATCACCGTCGCTTGCCTTCACGGTGGATCCCTGCAAAAACTCGATGTTGCGCAACATGTTCGATACTCCGTTTCTGCTTCGCCACCTGATTCGCCGCATCGTCTCCCAGACGGAAAGCGCGCGTTCAGCGAATGTGGCTTCCAAACAGCCCTAGCAGCCCGATCACGATCAGATAGATCGCGACGATGTAGTTCAACAGACGTGGTACGACAAGAATCAGAATGCCGGCGATCAGTGAAACCAGCGGACCGGCACTGGTGAGCATAGGCATGATTCCCTCCTCGCTCGCACGCGGCATGCACCGAATGCGAGTTCCAATCCGCTCGTGTTACAGGCTCGTGAGGCGGCTAACCTTCGTGCCGTCGAGCGTCGCGCCTGCCATCAACCCGGTGTTAGTCAACACGAATGCGTCCACCTGACTGCTTATCGTGCCCGTGTCGACATTGCCGTTCGCGCCGACTTTCAGCAACGCCACCGACGCATCGCCGCCTGCCGACCAACCTTCTGCACTACGGAATTTCGTCAGCGACTCGTCGGTCATGAACAGAAATACGATCGCCTTCGACTGCGCACCGGCTTGCAAACCGATCGAACCGGTTGCCGTGCTGTAGTACCCGACGGTATGGCCGCCGACTCGCAGCGAACCCTCTCCGTACTGGCCGCCAACCACGAATCCAGCATCGATCACCGAAGGAAACACCAGCACACCACGGGCTTTGGCCACCAGCTCGCGCGATCCATTGGCGGCGTTGTAGAGGCGCCCCAAGGTCGAGTCCACGCCGGCGTCGATACTGTGACGCTTGTCCGTCTGCGCGCTGCTACTGGTGTCGGACGAGCCAGTCATCGTGCAACCTGACATCGCAAGCCCGATCGCGAGGATCGAACCGGGTGTCGTCAAAATAAATGATCTTCGTAGCATGATGCCCTCCACTCTTCCAGATAATGACTTTGACACTACGCTGGATAGGGTCAGGAAGCGGTACGTCAGCGTACAAACTACCGACTATCTGTCACGTCGCTCATCGAGGGAAATGCTGGCCGAAAGCGGCTTATCGAATGCAATGCAGCTATCCCACAACGATCGATTCGGATTGCCATACAGCACTTGTACGGTAACGTGCAGACGTGGGATTTCAATCGGCCTATCTTCAAGGTGAGGCATTGACCAGCCTCACCAAGGAAAAACAATGTCACTGCATGACTTCGCCAAGGACTTGGCCCACCTCGAATATGTTGTCCCGCTACTCGAGAGAGGCAATCCGCTGTCACTACCGTACTGGCGCAATCGCGTCACCGCACTCCAGGCGCATCAATCCCTGCTGCCGGATGGCACCAAACGCGTGGCAAGACTGCTCAAACTCTTCACCGAATTTGAGCGCGTGTCGGGTACAGACCAATAGCACGCCCGCGTCATACCGGTTCGCCATGCCTGCACATGCGACGGCTACTAGAAGTAACGTTCGCGAAGGCTGTCCTCAGCGCGCTGTGTGGCGGGAACAGGGGGCTGCGCACGCACCGGCTGCACGCGCGGAACGGCATGCTGGCTGTACCTGTACAGCGAGGTCACGAATATCACGCCCATTCCTACTACGATTCCCCACATTGCAGAAGTCATATCGATCCCTAAGAGAATTAAGGGTTACTGTCCAGCCGTTACTACCCATCGTCCCCTCAACCGGGGCCCGTGTCTGTACGCTGCGGGACCGTCTCCGGATTGCCTGCCATCCAGCTCTGCCCCCAGATCAACGCCTGCTCCACATGGCCAAGCGCCTCGGCGCCTGGCGGCTCGCCGAGCTCGAAATGCACGCCGCGAATCGCCAGCAGCGTGCACGGTGGGGCCTCAGCGAAGTACAGGTCGCGATACACCTGCATCACCGCCTCGGGTGACATGGCATGGGTCGAGAAGCTGGCATCCCGCGCGGCGCGCAGCGTCGTCACTTCGAACGGGCTGTCGCAACTCAGGCTCGCGTCGACAAACAGCACACGTTCCCGTGACACCAGGTCGAGTGCATGCTCGACCTGGAGCTGGTAGTCCTCCAGAAACTCCACCTCGTTGCCCATTGCGGCTGCGGCCAGCGCGCTCAACTGCTGCACGAACAGCGGACCGAGGGCGTCGTCGCCGCGGCTCGCGTTGCCCCAACCGAACACCAGGAGCGGCGCTGTCATATGCCGTCACCTCTCGGAGAAAGCGCTCGGCGCTCCAGTTCGCCGTCGTGCGAGCGGGTAATGTGGTCGAGTTGTTCACCCGCAACGTCAAGCAGCACCACGTCCAGCGGCATCTTGCCCAACGCGTGCGTGGCGCATGAAAGACAGGGGTCGAAGGCGCGGATCGCGACTTCGATGCGATTGAGCAGGCCTTCGGTCAATTGCTTGCCGTCGAGATACTCGCGCGCCACTGAGCGTACTGCTTCGTTCATGGCCTGGTTGTTGTGCGTCGTAGAGACGATCAGATTGCACAGGGTGACGAGGTCGTCGCCACCCACGCGGTAGTCGTGAATCAGCGTGCCACGGGGCGCTTCGATGATGCCGACACCTCGCTCCTGGCGCTCGCCGCTCGCCATCAATTCGCCCTGCAGAATATCCGGATCGTCAAGCAGATCCTTGATCACCTCCACAGCGTGCAGCACCTCGATCATGCGTGCCCAGTGGTAGGCGAGCGTCGCATGAACCAGCGCCCCTTTACCCCAGTCGACGAACTCCTTACGCTGCGCTTCGGCCAATGGGCTCGGAATGAAGTCGCAGTTCTGCACGCGCGCGAGCGGCCCGACGCGATACCAGCCGGTTTCGCGGCCGATGCTGCGCAGATGCGGAAACTTCATATAGGTCCAGGGACGCGCCTCTTCCTCGATAAGGTCCATGTAGCGCTGGTCGCTCACGCCGTCGAGAATGATCTGGCCGTCGGCATCGCGAGCGCGCAGCACACCGTCGTAGAGGTCCATGGCGCCGTCCGCGCGCACGAGCGATAGCATCCTGGAGGGGAAGCTGGCGAAACCGTCGTACAGGGCGCGATTTTGCGCGTGCAACTGCTTGACGACGTCCACCGCTTCGGCAGCCCACGCGATCATCTGGCCCACGTCCTTGTAGAGCAGGTCGCGGTCCGTCCGGCTGACATGCCTGTTCATGCCGCCAGGTACCGAGCCGGTGCCGTGGATGCGCTTCCCCGAGGTCACGCGGATCAGCTCCTGGCCGAATTTACGCAGGAGAATGCCGTGCCGCGCGATGTCCGGATGCGCTTTCGACACGCCGACAATGTTGCGCAGGTTCACGTCCGAGTCGAATCCGAATAGCAGATCGGGCGATGCCAGGTAGAAGAAATGCAGCGCATGCGACTGCATCACCTGCCCGTAATGCATCAGGCGGCGGATCTTCTCGGCAGTGCGTGTAACCGGCCGTGCTCCTACGACCAGGTCCAGCGCTTTGGACGCCGCCAGTTGATGCGACACCGGGCAAATCCCGCATAGACGCTGCACCATCACCGGAACTTCCCAATAGGGCCGGCCTTCGATGAACTTCTCGAAGCCGCGGAATTCGACGATATGCAGACGTACCTGCTGGACGCGCTGCTGGTCGTCGAGCAGGATCGTGACCTTGCCGTGGCCTTCGACACGCGACACCGGATCGATGGCGACACGGCGCAGGCCGGTCGGGTTGGCGGCGGTCTCGAGGTCGAAGCTCATGGCGGGTTCATCTCCGGCACTCAGTCGTAGTGCATCAGTGCATGGGTCAGGCGCGGTGTGCGCCCGGCCATCAGGTCGTTCAGAAAACTCCAGAAGGCATCTGCCGAAGGCGGACAACCGGGTAGAAAGTAATCGACATGCACGACGGCATGGATCGGTCGCACTTGCCGCAGCAGAAGCGGCAGTTCGGGATCGTTCGGGATCGCGCTGCCCTCGCTCAGGCCGGGACGATCGCGGTAGACCTCATTGAGCACGTCGGCAAGCTCGAAGCGGTTTCGCTCTGCTGGCAGACCGCCATTGATGGCGCACGCCCCCATCGCTACCAGTGTCTTGCAGCGGGCACGAAACGCGCGTAGCACCAGCACGTTTTCGGAGTTGCAGACGCCACCTTCGATCAGCCCAATATCGCACAGGCCCACTTCTTTGATGTCCGTCAGCGGCGAGCGGTCGAACTCCACGTGCTCGATCAGTTCCAGCAGGCGTTCGTCGATATCGAGGAAGGAGGTATGACAGCCGAAGCACCCCGCTAGCGATACCGTAGCCACCTTCCACTTGCGCGGCTGATGGGCCACGTCCACACTCGTGAGCGTGCTCATGAGGCCTCCTGTGTATCCGGATCGGCGGCTGTGTGAGGATCGTAGCGGCGCTCGCCAATCGGAATCACGAAGCCACGCCGCTTGGGCAGAATCGCGCCAACGGGACAGATGCTCGCCGCGCGGTCGGTGAGTTCCATGGCGGTATCGGCCAGCTTGCCGCTCATGCTGTTGACCACCAGGTGCGTGCCGATACCGTGTCCGGCGATGGCGAACACATCCTTGCCGTCAATGTCATGACTCGCACGTACGCACAACTCGCACAGAATGCAGCGATTGAAATCGATCAGCAGATCGGCATGGCTTGCGTCGACGGGACGGCGCGGATAGAACTCGTCGAACAGTATGTCCTCCATGTTCATCTCGTAGGCCGTGGCCTGCAGCAGACAATTGCCGCTCTTCTCGCAGGAAGGGCAAAAGTGATTGCCTTCGACAAACAGCATCTGCAGCAACATCTTGCGTTCGGCGTTGAGCTCATCCGTGTTGCTCTCTACCACTTCGCCTGCTGCTGCGTGCTGGGTGCAGGCCGAGCAGGCGCGGCCCTTGACCTTCACCGTGCACACGCGGCAGGACCCTTGCGGATGGAAGTCCGGATGCCAGCACAGGTGGGGGATATAACGTCTTGCACGACGTGCGGCCTGCAGGATCGTTTCGCCCGGCTCGAAGGGCACGTCTTCGCCGTCGAGCGAGAATGTGGCCGTGACAGTTTCGACGAGGGTATTCATGACGGGCTCTCCAGATGCGCAGCCGCGTCGTCTCTGCCAGTCAGGCGGCGCGCGTCGGCCAGTTCGGCATCGAGATCGAAGGCCGGCTCAAACCGCAGCGACTTCAGGCGCCGCTCATAGGCGGGACGGAATTTGACGATGGTGTCATGCAACGCGTTACAGGCCGCGCCACCCAGACCGCAGTGGGTCGTGCCGTGCATCAGGTTGTCGACCTCGGAGAGCATGTCGACATCGCGCCGCGAGCCCCGGCCCGCGGCAAGTTTGTCCATGGTCCTGACAACCAGCGCGGTGCCGACACGGCACGGCGTGCAGAATCCGCAACTCTCTTCAGCGAAGAAACCTGCGTAGTTGCGCGCCACTTCGAACATATCGCGCGAGCGGTCGAAAACCATGAAGGCGCCCGCCGTCGGCACATCTTCGAATGCAATCCTACGGCCAAACTCCAGGACGGACAGACACTTGCCGGACGGGCCGCCAACCTGCACCGCCTGCGTATCGCGCGCGCCGCAGTCTTCGAGGATGCGATCGATGCTGGTGCCAAGCGGATATTCGTAGATGCCCGGTCGATCGCAGTCGCCCGATACCGAATGAACGCTGGTGCCGGTGGATTTCGGCGTGCCGATTGCGGCCCACCAGTCGCCGCCTTGCAACGCGATGTGCGTCGCGGCGCACAGCGTCTCGACGTTATCGACTGCAGTTGGCTGTCCCAGGTAACCATGCTCGGCCGGGAACGGCGGCCGGATACGCGGCGTGCCGCGCTTGCCCTCGAGCGACTCGATCAGCGACGATTCCTCGCCGCACACATAAGCGCCGGCGCCGACATGAATGTCTATGTCGAAATCGAAACCTTGTTGGCACTGGATCGATGCGCCGAGCAAATGCGCGTCGCGCCGTCGCTGCAGCACGTCGAGCAACGGCTCCAGCAGATAACGATACTCGCCGCGTAGATAAAGCATTCCGTGCCGCGCACCAATGGCGAGTGCGCCAATCGTCATCCCTTCAAAAACCATGTCGGGGTGACGCGACAGCAGCACGCGATCCTTAAACGTGCCGGGTTCGCCTTCATCGGCATTGCACACCATGTAATGTTCGCTGCCTTTCGCATCCCGGCACAGTTGCCATTTCATGGCAGTGACAAAGCCTGCGCCGCCACGCCCGCGAAGATTCGAGCGCTTCATTTCGTCGAACAGGGCAGGCACACCGCGTGCCAGAGCAGCCGCAATGGCTTCCCCAGGATGCAGGGACGTGCCGAGGAGAACATCCGCACGCCGCACATGGTCGTTCACACGAGACCAGTGCGCCGGCCAGGCCGACACCGGCACCCTTGCTTCGATCAGCCCTGCAAGCATCTCGACGCGCGCGGCATCAAGACGTGTCACCACCTGATGATGATTGATCAGCAGCGACGGTCCTTGATCGCACAACCCCGTGCAAGAGCAGAAGTCCACGCTGACGCGGCCATCGGCGCGCATCTTGCCGCGTTCGACGCCGAGCCGCTGACACAGGTCATCGAGCAACGACGCGTTACCGAGCATCCGGTCGGTGATATTGTCGCTAAACAGCACGCGGTACTCGCCCACCGGACTGGTATGAAAGAAACGGTAGAAGGTCGCCACTCCCTCCACGTGAGCCAGTGTCAGGCCCAGCCCGTCGGCCAGTTCGCCCAGCATGTCGCGCGGCAGCCAGCCGTGTTGCAGCTGGGCTTCACGCAGAATCTGCACGAGCGCATGCGGATTGTTGCCGTGGCGCGCCAGCAGCGCAGCGATCGGATCGCCGGGTACGTTGACGAGTTGGGCAGGCCCGGTCATGGCTTGTTCCTCGGTTGCGATGGTCTAGCGGGCTAGGCCACGGCGGGCAAGCCGAGCCCTCGGACCGCTTCGCTCATCTTGATGAGCACGGCCTGGGCGTCGCCATAGACCATGTTGCAGTTGTCCGCGTAGAAGAGTTCGTTGACGATGCCGGCGTAGCCCTTACCTTCCCCGCGCTTGATCACGAACACCTGCTTGGCGTGATCGGCGTTGAGAATCGGCATGCCGTAAATGGCGGACGATTTGTCGGTGCGCGCGGCGGGGTTCACCACATCGTTGGCGCCGATTACCAGCGCCACATCCGTGCTGGCAAATTCGTCGTTGATATCTTCGAGCTGAAAAATCAGGTCGTAGGGCACGCCGGCCTCGGCCAGCAGTACATCCATCTGGCCCGGCATACGGCCCGCCACCGGGTGAACCGCAAACTTCACCGATACGCCGCCCGTCTGCAACAATTTGACGAAGTCGTACAGCTTGCCTTGACCTTGCGAGACCGCGAGGCCGTAACCCGGCACGATGATCACCGACGCGGCATAGCGCATCGCGATGCCCGCGTCGCCCGGCTGCGTGGGCTTGAGACTGCCCTTGATCTTGCCCTGCTTGTGCGCAACCACGTCACCGAAATTGGTGAAGATCACATTGCTCACGGAGCGGTTCATCGCCTTGGCCATCAGCAGCGTCAGCAACATACCGGCCGCGCCCACCACCATGCCTGCGATCATCAATGCAGGGTTCTGCAGCACGTAGCCTTCAATGCCTACTGCGAGGCCGGTGAAGGCGTTAAAGATTGAAATGACCACCGGCATGTCCGCGCCGCCGATAGGCAGCGTCATCAGGATGCCGAGTGCCAGCGCACAAGCGAAGAACAGGTAGATCCATGTGGGCATAGTCAGAATCAACGCCGCATTGTCCGCGCCAGCGACGACGATGTAAGCGCCGAGCGCGACGGTAAGCAGCAGCACCAGCCCATTGAAAGCCTGCTGCCCCTTCACGCGTACCGGCTTGTTGATGACGCCGTCGAGCTTGGCCCACGCGATCAGCGACCCCGACAGGGACACGGCGCCGATCAGCGCGCCCAGCAAGGTCATGATGAGTGCGGTTGCGCCTTGTGCCTTGTTGCCGAACAGTTCCACCGCGGCAATCGCACCGGCCGCGCCGCCGCCCATGCCGTTGTAGATCGCCACCATCTGCGGCATGGCGGTCATTGCCACCTTGCGGCCGCCCCACCAGGCCACACCTCCGCCCAGTGCCAAGGCCACCACGGCCAACCCCAGGTTGATCGGCAGGTTGGGCCGTGCGGCCGCGCTCACATCGAACGCGTACAGGAAGCTTGCCAATACGGCGACTGCCATGCCGATACCGGCAACGAAGATGCCCGAGGGCGCGGTCACCGGCGACGACATGCGGTGCAGGCCATACAGGAAGAGGAAGGCAGCAGCGAGATCGGCTGCGCCAATGCCGATATGGGAGATCAGAGTCAACATGTCGGCATCCTCAATGTTTCTTTGCGTGGATGGACTTCACCGTACCGGCCTTGCTATGTGCGCCGTGCCCCGCAGGGTGCCCGCTGGTCTTGAACATCGCGAGCATGCGGTCGGTGACGGCATAGCCGCCCGCTGCATTGCCGGCACCGAACAGCACGGCAACGAAGCCAATCACCTGCTCCTGCACCGTACTCGCGTTCAGCAGCGCATAGATTCCGCCCACTACTACGATGCCGTGCACGAAATTCGAGCCTGACATCAACGGCGTGTGGAGGATGGCCGGCACGCGTCCGATGATCACCCAGCCGGCAAACGCAGCCAGCATGAAGATATAAACCGCGACAAAGCCGGAAATGCTGATCTGGAAGTCCATCTCTATGTCCTCAGTCGGAGCGTGCTCATGCTGGAGTCACGGGCGTAGCGGGCCTGGCGTGTGTCGCCTTCACGTGCAGCGTCTTCGCATCAGCGGCAGGCTTCGCCGCCTCGTCGCTCTGGTCCGCCTTGTTCTCGCCCGCATGCGTGAGCACCGTTTTGGCGAGCACCTCGTCGCTCCAGTCGATTTCGACCACGTTGTTCTTCATGAACAACGCGAGCAGGTTGTACTGATTCTTCGCATACAGCTCGCTCGCGTCCTCACCGAGCAGCGATGGCACGTTCAGCGGCGCGACAATCGTCACGTTGCCGATCCGCGTGGTCTCGCCGGGACGCGTGTCTTCGCAATTGCCACCGCCCTCGGCCGACAGATCGACAATCACGGAGCCCGCTTTCATGCCGCTTACCTGCGCGTGGCTGATGAGCTTGGGTGACGCTTTGCCAGGAATCGCAGCGGTTGTGATGATCAGATCGGCGCTCTGGATGTGCTTTGTCAGCACGTCCGCCACGCTGGAGTTTTCATCGGCGGTCAACTCGCGGGCATAACCCCCCTTGCCGCGCGCGTCGATCCCGGTATCGACGAAGGTGGCACCAAGCGAGAGCGCCTGCTCCTGGGTCTCGGGCCGTACGTCGTAACCCTCTACGACCGCCCCGAGCCGGTGCGCCGTTGCGATGGCCTCCAGCCCTGCTACGCCGAGGCCCATCACCAGCACATGGGCCGGTCCGATCGAACCTGCTGCACTGGTGATCTTGGGGACCACGCGAGCCAGATGCATCGAACCAAGTTGCACTGCGTAATAACCGGCGAGCGCGGACTGGCTCGATAACGCATCCATGGACTGCGCCCGCGTAATGCGCGGAACTCGCTCCATGGCGAAACAGGTGATCTTCTTTTCGAGCAGGCGCTTCACGAGCGCCGGTTCGTTGTGCGCGTAGATGAATGAGACGAGGATCGCGCCTTCCTTCATCGCGCTGACCACTTCCAGCGCGGGAGGCTGCACGGCGAGCACGACATCGGCGTCTTTAACCAGCGCCGTGCGGTCGGCAATGAACGCGACGCTCTCGAACGCGGTATCGTCCAGATGAATGGCTGCGCCCGCCCCCGGCTGCATGTGCAGCCGGGCACCCAGTTTGACCAGTTTCGGAACCACCGAAGGCACCAGCGCCACACGGCGCTCATGTGCCCGGGTCTCCGTCAAAACGGCAACGTTGATATACATGGCGAGCTTTCCTTGTGGCGATCAGGCCGGAGCGTCGAGGTTCAAGTTATGGCATGGGATGCTTCGTTAGCAGGTAATGGTTGCGTTTAGCGATGAGCGAACGAGTCTGCCATGGTCTCGTTAGGTTCGCGCCTACACGCGCTTCCAGTTCATCTTCGACACGGCCATATCCTGCGCTGCGCGCTGGCCGATGGCTGCCAATGTCTCGGTCTGCGACTTCTGCGCCATCTCGGCCAGCTCGCGCATGTCATCGAAGATCTTCTGAAAGGTCTGCTGTACAAACCGCCCCTGCTGCGAGAGTGCTTCGACAGGATTGCCGGTGTTGCCTTTCCGGACCGCCGCCTGAATCGTCTTAACCCGCTCGTTGAACATCTCCGCCTGCTTCTGCATCAGGGCCTGCATGCCTTCGTACGCGAGTTGATTGGCTGCAGTAAGCGCTTCGATGTTCTTGCGCTGCATTTCGATCACCGAGGCCATATCGAACCCAGGCAGCTTCACTTGCTCGATCAGCTTGCCAAAGTCGATGACGGAATGGACGGGCGTTGTCATGATGAATATCCTTGCTGCAAAAGGTGAAGCAATGAAACGGAGCAGGCGCGGACCCTACAGCCACAACAACTGGATCGCGTCCCGCGGTGCTGGGTATTACAGAACGACGGCGTGACCGGCGTCACGCAAAGTGAACTGCCTTGCTGCGCTACTGCATCGCAGCGCCGCTATCCGCCATGTGCGTGGCGGACAAAAGTAGTGTTCTCGGATGTACGGCATGATGGCCACTCCCTGGCTAAAGCGGGGCGGCACAGACGAGTGGTCCGGTTGAATCACATTGCGCTAGGCTGTCTCGAGCGCCTTTGGAATGGAAGCGCAAAGGCGCTTACGAACACGGTGCGCCTGCCGCGCACTGAGGTCGGTACGGTGGCGTACCAGGTTTTGTCCTGCTTCAGCACGAGCAGTAACAGGCGTTGGACGCTAGGCAATGCTCAGGCGAGCGAATACTGGGATCTTCACCGCGTTCATCACCACCGCAAAGACCACGGCGGCCCCCAGCACGCTAATCACCGTCATGGCCGGCAACGCCGTCATCGCTATTCCGCCAATGGCGAGAACCGAAGCAATCAGAACATCGGTCACTGACGACACGACCAGCCAGAGGCTCGGCGGTGCGCCCCACATGCGCCGACGCTGCCGGATCGCATATAGCGTGGCCTGACTGCCGAATACGAGCGTGACAAACGTCAGGCTTTGCAAGGCAGTCATACCCAGATGCAACTCGAACCGGCCGGTCGCGAGGATCGACGTGCAGAAGGCCAGCAACGCTGTGCCCATCACGATGCCTGCGATCGTCAGGTTGCCGATTTTCCAGGCGTTTGGCGACGGCGAAGGGTCCACGTTGTCCGTCGTCAGCGACATGGCAAGAAAGTCGCCTGCGATCATCAGGATGACCATGAGCAACGGCGTCAGTACCGCGTGACCGGTCATGACGAGGCCGAATACGAGCAGCAGCGCAGTCACGATCTTCTTGAGGATCGAGTTCAGCGTATAGGTCATGATGCGCTGAAAGGTGATGCGGCCTTCCTTCACCGCGGCAACGATCCCGGCGAGGCCAGGCTCGGTCAGCACCATGCCAGCGGCCGATTTGGCGACATCGGTCGCGGTCGATACTGCGATGCCGATTTGCGCCTGACGCAGCGCAGGCGCGTCGTTGGCGCCGTCGCCGCACATGCCGACGATATGGCCGGCCTGTTGGAACGCCTTGACGAGCTTGTACTTGTCTTCCGGCATCACGCCCGCGAACACCGCGAACGCTTGCGGCGCGACACCTTCCGGAATCGGCCCGGGTGGGCAGATCGCGCCGTCCAGACCCACTGCATGCGCGACAATCGCGGCGGTCGCGGGTGCGTCGCCGGTCACCATCATCGCGCGCACCCCAAGGCTATGGAGTTCGGTGACGAGCGCGGCCGAATCGGCGCGCGGCGGATCACTGAGCGCAACCAGTCCGACCAGTTGCAACGCGTCCGGGGCGCCAGCCGCGACAGCCAGCACACGGAAGCCCTGTTCTTCGAGCGTGTTCGCTTGAGCCGCCGCATTCGGCGATGGCGCAGCCAATGTTGAAACGACCGCGAAGGCACCCTTGACGACGCGCTGCGTGCCGCCGCCGGGCGCCGTGGCGAGCGCTTCGGACATTTTCCTCGCGGGGTCGAACGCGGTGAAGTTGACGAGCTTAGGTGCGTCAGCAACGGCACTGGCTTCGGCGGCCGTGCGGATCGCCGTGTCGACGGGGTCCTGTCCGCCCTCCGCGCTCGCCAGCGCCGCCAGCGTCAGCACGTGGGGGTTATCGAAACCGGGCATGGCCTGCACACAGGTGACGGTCAACCCGTTGCACGTCAACGTACCCGTTTTGTCGGCGCACAGCACGTCCATGGTGCCGGCTTCGTCCACCGCGGTAAGGCGTGTGGATAGCACGCCCAGCTTCGCCAGGGCTCGCGCGCCGAGCGCCGCAGACAGCGTGAAAGTGGCGGGCAGCGCAACAGGAATCGATGCGAGCACAGCTGTCAGCACCAGCGGCACGATATCCGCAACCGGCATGTGAACATAAAACGCGTACGCGATCAGTAGCGCGATAACCACGCCGTTGAACGCAGCAAGATTACGCACCACGAGCAGCACGGCCTTTTGCTGTGAACTCACCACGTGCGCGGTGCGCACCAGTTCCGCGGTGCGGCCGAAGCGCGTTCGAGAGCCCGTTGCCGTGACGACGGCCACCCCCTCGCCACGCCGTACCAGCGCGCCGGCAAAGGTCTGCACGCCGGCGCTCGCTTCGATCGGCTCCGACTCGCCCGTGAGCATTGAATGGTCGAGCAGCACGTTGCCCGAAGTGAGGCGCATATCGGCTGCAACCACGCCGCCTAGCGACAGCTTGACCACATCGCCGGGCACCAGGTCTGCAGCCGGGACAATCGACCACTTGCCGTCGCGCTGTACCGACGCACTCAGCGCGAGGCGCAATTTCAGCGCCGCGAGCGTCGCCTGGGCACGGCTCTCCTGCAATAGCCCGAGCGCTGCGTTAAACACGAGCAACCCCGCAATGATCCCCGCCTCGACGTACTTGCCGAGTCCACATTGCAGCACGATGGCGGCTTCGAGCATCCACGGTACCGGCGCCCAGAATTTTTCGAGCGCCACACGCAGCGGATGCGCCGACGTATCCGGCATGGTATTCGGCCCGGACGCCGCCAGTTCCTTACGCGCCTGCGTACTGCTCAGGCCGCCGGACGGTGCTGTCGTTGGCTGGCTAGTTGCGCCCTCTTGCGGCACGATCACTGCTGCGGGAGTCATGGTGGGTCAGCTCTCGGTTATCGTGCGCCGGATCGGCCGAGACGACGTGGGTGGAGGCGGCGCCCCACCCTCGATAGACTGGATCGGTCAGTGAACAGAAGGAGAAGGCGGCGGTGCGCTCGCCGAGGGACGCACGCGCCCCGTCGAGGTGTCACCGCTTGAGGGGACACAGTCAAACAGCCAATCCGCCATGGCAACCTGTTGACTCAGGATGCCCTCACAGGTGAACTTGGTTTCAAAGAAGCCGCTCGCTTCGGCAGCGGCAATCAATGAGGTGTAGGACGCAATCTCATAGCGTTTGAAAGCCATCAGAATGGCCAGATTACGGGCTAACTCTTCCGCCGTTTGAGCGATGCTTCCCGTTTCGATAGCACCAGCGACCTCATCAGGCAGTGTCGGCAGTATGGCGTCGCTACCGTCGGTGCCTTCAATACGCTCCATGCATCCTGCCAACGCTTTCTGGTTCGCAAGCGTAGCCGTCAGGTCTGCGTCAATGCGCTCGTTGACCTCGGGATAGAGCGTCGTTGCGGCTACGTGACTTCGCAGTAGCCACTCGGCATGCCGTTCCATCGCACAGGCGTCTCGCAGCGCGCGCATCAGGTCAGCTTTTAGATGAGTCATCGGGAATCCCTGTCAAAATCGTCCCAGCGGGTCTAACGAGCGCGTTTGCACCACGATGGGTAGTCGAAGCGTGAATTCGCTTCCCGCGCCGGGACCCGCACTGATCGCCGATACCGTTCCGTCGTGTGACTCGGCAACGGCCTTCACGACCGCAAGTCCTACCCCCAGACCGCCCGCGCTGGCCCCGATCGTTCTGCAGGATTGAGCGAACAGATCGAAAATATGCGGCAAAAGCGCATCCGATATCCCCATGCCATCGTCTTTCACCGATACGACCAGAACATGATGGTCCGCGAGCACGTTGACCGCGATGTGGCCATGTTCCGGGGTGTATTTAATCGCGTTATGCAGGAGATTGTTGACGGCCTGCGCGAGACGAACCGGGTCGCCTTCTACGCGCAGCGCCCTGTCCGCAATCTGCACCGCGAATGTCTGGCTGCGCTGGGCCGCTGCTAGCGCGGCGGCGGTCAGCGGAGCAGCGAGCACCGCCACCACGTCCACCTGAACCTTGCTCACGCGCAACGCACCATGCTCGACCCGCATGGCGTCCATCAAATCCTCGGACAAGCGCACGATGTGCGCGATTTGCCGGTCGATCATGTCCACTGAGCGGAGCACCTCCGGCCGGTCTGCCGATGCCCTGCGGATAAGTTGGGCCGCGAGCTGCAGCGGCGACAAAGGTCCGCGAAGCTCGTGTGCCACCATCGCCAGGATTTCGTCCTTGAGCCGCAACGCATCGAATTGACGAACGGGCTGCGAAGCGGGCTTGGTGAAAGCACCGGTGGGTCGCTGCTGCGGCTGCTCCAGTATGGCGTCGGTCAAAGGTGCATAGCCCGCCGCACGCGTGCCGACGGACCAGCGGAAAGAACCAGAATGAGTGGACATGTTGATCCCCAAATCCCGCCCCTTGTGGGAGCGATGGATCGATGGACGGCAGTTGGCCGTTGCCTGCCGCGTGAGAGCGATCGGAAGCTCACCGCTACGCAGAGGTGAAATAACAGAGTCCCACGAACGAAGCGGTAAGTCTGTACGGTAGCGTTCAAGTCAGTAATAACAACCGCACTCGGCGCGTGCGTTTAAACCGGGTGTTCTATTCCGCCGCTTTGTGTGGCCCTTCTGCACGCTGCACGGTGCCGCCTCTCAAGCGTACTGGCGAAGGCTCAGCGAGAATTCCACGAGTGCCTTGCTGCCACTCTGCTCAGCGCGACAGCACCAATCCTGCAACTGCGACAGCAACTGCTCGCTCGAGCGCGTCGACCGTTCCCAGATCGCCAGCAGTTCGTCACGCAACTCGACGTAGGTGCGCAATTTCTGGCTGCTTTCGACTATTTTCTTGAACTGTTGCTCATGCAGCCCGCTCTGTGCCGTGTGTGCGCAGCGAAGGCCTTTGCGTACCGCTCGCATCCGCGCGGCTCTTTCGCGGCGGCTGAGGTGCGCGCTTCGCTCCAGTTCCTGGCGGTACGCCCGCTCGGCTGTCTGCGAGTAACGCGCCATCACCTCAAGGCGGCTGCGAATGATGGCCTGCACCGCATCGTCGTCGAGCACGCATTTTCCTTTCACGAGACGCGGTTTCGGCGACGTTTTCCTGACCTTCGCCAAACCCACCGCAGAGAGCATGCAGATGTACACCCAACCGAGATCGAACTCATACCATTTGTTCGACAACCTGGCCGACGTCGCATAGGCGTGGTGGTTATTGTGAAGTTCCTCCCCGCCGATCAGGATGCCGAGGGGAAACACGTTCGTGCTTGCGTCTGCGGAATCGAAGTTGCGATAGCCCAGAAAATGTCCGACGCCATTGACCACGCCGCCTGCGAGGAACGGAATCCAGATCATCTGCACGGCCCAGATGGTCACGCCTATGCATCCGAACAACGCAACATCCATCACGATAAGCAGGCTGACGCCCAGATCCGGATACCGCGCGTAGAGGTTGCGTTCCACCCAGTCGTTGGGCGTACCATGGCCGAATTTGCGCAACGTCTCTTCGTTCTTCGCTTCAGCGCGATAGAGCTCTGCGCCGCCAAGCAGCACCTTCCAGATTCCACGAACCTGCGGACTGTGTGGATCAGCTTCGGTCTCGCACTTCGCGTGATGCTTGCGATGAATCGCAACCCACGGCCCCGTCGTCACGCCCGTCGTCATCCACAGCCAGAAACGGAAGAAATGGCTGACGGCGGGATGCAGTTCAAGCGCGCGGTGCGCCTGACAGCGGTGGAGGTACACAGTCACGCTGATAATCGTCACGTGCGTCAAGACGAGCGTGGTCAGCAGAATTTGCCACCATGACAGCGAAAGCACGCCGTGCGAGAAGAATGTAAGGGGAGTAGAGAACAAGATGGACCTTCGCGGTAGGGATCAGGCGTATCCGCGACAGCGTGCCTGGCAGAATCCGGCATGACAGTTCCCGGTGCCTCTTTATGACACCCAGATGTCGTGACCGGAGCATCGTTCCAAGCATAAGGTCCAGCGTGGAGTGTGTCGGTACGGTTCCGTACCGGAGCGGAAGTTTGAGGCAGCAAACAAGCCTGTTTGCCAAAGTCAAAGCCATGGTGGCTCGCACAGCCGCGCGGTCTGCACGAGCATCAAATGGTCTACCGCAAACGCCGCTAAGCCTCTCGTCGTGCGTCCTGGCGGCGAAGCTCGCCCGTGAATCTCTCGGGCGCCCACGACTCCCTGAGCGCCCGCCGGAAAAGTTCTTGCTGGCTTTCCGGCGCAAGGCCGCCGACAGGCGGGTCTCGGTCCAGATTGGTGGGAAATGGATAACCTTCGGCACACGATGCAATTACTGCATCGACCTCCACCACGGTCATCTGCTGCGAGGCGAGATTCTGCTGCAGGAGCGGATACATCACCTCGCACATCCGTGCACGATTTAACGATTCCATCGCACGACCGTAGGCCGAAGACATCTGCAACAGATTGGCCATGCGCTGAATCGACGAGGTCTGGTTCGAACCGGCAGCATGAAAGAGCGCTGGGTTGAAGAAGATCGCATCGCCTTTCTTCAGAGGCAGTTGTACAAAGTGACTCTCGAAGTAGGCGCGAAAATCCTCGCGACGCCAGGCGAGATAGCCCGCGGCATATCGCTGCGAAAACGGTAGCAGCCTGGTGGGACCGCTCTCAACGGGCATGTCGCTATGCACGACCGCCCCTTGGAGGGTGAGAAAAGGCGACATCGTATGCACATGGGCGGGGTATCGCTCGGCCTGGGCCACACTCTGAAATCCGAGGTGATAGTCCCGGTGTGCCTGCTGCGCTGCTCCACCGGGCCGGACAACATTGATCTGGGAAGTCACCTGGAAGTAAGGACCCAGCCATGCCTCGGCGGCGGCAACCAGTACAGCATTGGCGTAATAGCGCGCGAATACAGCCGGAGCGCGCAGGCAAAGCTTCTCCTGCGCGTTCCAGATACGGTCGTTGGCGCCAGCCTTCGCGAAGTGGTCTCCCACTGCGGTGCCGGCTTCGCGCTCGTCATGGATGATGGCTTCGAAGACTTTCGTCGCTTCGTCGATTGGCGTGGTATCGGCGAAGGCGCTTTCCAGTACCAGAACGCCCGCGCCGTGGTTCATCACTTCCGTCCACTCGGTCTGCAAGTCGCGGCGGCGGGACGGGGCATCGAGGTCCCGGCCGAGTTCGCGGCAGTCATAGATCGGAATGTGCTGACGTATTTCGGCAGCAAACCGCAGATCGCTATCTTCGGGGCGCGGTCGAAGTACGGCCAGAAAATCATCGAGCGAACAGTCCTGCTCGCGATACCAGGTGTCCTGTCTTGCGCCGGAGCGCGTGTCGTTGTGGTTCATGGTGTCTCCGCCATCAGTACTCCAAGCATAGCGCTTCACTGAGGTCCTGCGTTACCATCAAACACATCAAAAACACATCAAATCGGAACGTTTCAGTCATGGCTCATCGCTTTCTCATCAAGGAGATCGCGCTCCAGGCAGGCGTAGGCATGGCCACCGTCGACCGCGTGCTAAACGGCCGGGAACACGTGCGCGAACACACGCGTCAGCGGGTTCAGCAGGCAATCAAGGAACTCGAGAAACAAAAATTCCAGCTGGCTTCGAGCGGCCGGAAGCTCGTTGTCGATGTAGTTGTCGAGGCGCCGCGCAGGTTTTCCGATGAAATACGTGATGCGCTGGAAGCCGAATTACCCGCCCTGCTGCCAGCGGTATTTCGGCCGCGCTTCCTGATGCAGGACACCATGACGACCGCTGAAGTCGTCGAAGCGCTCCGGGCAATAGGCAGGCGAGGCAGCCATGGTGTATTCCTGAAGGCACGCGACGTGCCGGCCACGTCCGACGCGATTGCAGAATTGCAACGACGAGGTATTCCGGTTGTCACCATCTTCACGGACATTCCGGGGTCGGCGCGCATTGCCTATGCAGGACTCGACAACCGCGTGGCAGGCGCGACCGCCGCCTATCTGATAAGTCAATGGCTTGGCGGGCGAGCGGGCAACGTTCTCGTCACCATGAGCGACGACCGCTTCAGGGGCGAAGAGCAACGTGAGCTCAGCTTTCGCGACGAGTTGCGCACACGCCATCCGAACCTGACACTCATCGATGCGAGCGGAGGACACGGCCTCGATCTGCAGACGGAAGCGCGTGTGCGGCACGCTGTGGGAACAGCGCGCAAGATTGCGGCCGTCTATTCAATGGGTGGCGGCAACATCGCGATCCTTCGCGCGCTCAAGGCAATCGGTCAAACGCCGAAGTGCTTCATAGGACACGATCTCGACAGGGACAACGTCCAACTGCTCAAAGAGGGAAAGCTCAGCGCCGTGTTGCACCACGATCTGCGGCAAGACATGCGCACGGCATGTCGCCACATCATGCATTTTCATAGACTGCTGCCGGCTTCCGCCATTGGACTTTCGTCGTCCGTGGTCGTCGTTACACCGGTGAACATTCCGCATAGGTGAAGCCAACCCCGTCCGTAATGAGATCACGTGCGGGAGCATCGAGCAGTGCGAAACAATCAGGCAGCCGCCGCATCGGGGGGGTCCACCCGGAGCTTTTGCCGCAGCATCCTGGCCGCCGCAATCATGTTCGTGAGGGCGGCTTCAGTCTCCGGCCAGCCGCGCGTCTTCAGACCACAATCGGGGTTGACCCACAGGCGTTCGGCGGGGATTACCTCGCACGCACTCTCGAGCAAGCGCTGCATCGTTTCGACACTTGGCACGCGCGGCGAATGAGTGTCATATACGCCGGGGCCGATTCCGTTCGGATAGGCGAACGCGCCGAAGCCGTCGAGCAATTCCATCGACGATCGCGAGGTCTCGATTGTAATCACATCCGCGTCGAGCGCAGCGATGGACGGCAAGATGTCGTTGAACTCCGAATAGCACATATGCGTATGGATCTGCGTGGCATCCGAGACCCCACCCGACGCGATCCTGAACGCCCGCGTCGCCCATTCCAGATACGCTGTCCAATCGGCCTTGCGTAGCGGCAAACCTTCACGAAACGCAGGTTCGTCGATCTGAATGATGCGGATTCCAGCCTTTTCAAGGTCGATCACTTCGTCGCGAATCACCAGCGCCAATTGCAAGGCGGTGGTTGAACGCGGTTGATCGTCACGTACGTACGACCACTCGAGCATGGTGACCGGGCCGGTCAGTACGCCTTTTACGAGCCGGTCCGTCAAAGACTGAGCGTGACACGCCGCATCCACCATCATCGCTTCGGGACGATAGACGTCGCCGTAAATGATTGGCGGCTTCACGCACTGCGAGCCGTAGTTCTGGACCCAGCCGTTTTCCGTGAACGTATACCCCCACAGCTTTTCGGCGAAGAACTCGACCATGTCGTTACGTTCCACCTCGCCGTGCACGAGCACGTCGAGCCCGAGTTCCTCCTGTTTGCGCAACACCGTGGCCGTTTCCGCACGCATGCGTTCGAGGTAGTCCAGCGCGCGCAATTCGCCGCGCTTGTAGGCGGCACGCGCCTGGCGGATCGCGGGCGTCTGCGGGAACGAGCCGATGGTGGTGGTCGGCAACAGCGGCAGCTTCAAGGAATGCCGCTGCACGCGACTGCGGTCTTCAAACGGGCTCTTACGGCTCGCCATTGCGTCCGTCACGGCCGCCACCTTTCTTTGCACCAGCACGTTCATGACGGCGCTTGAACTGCGCCGCGCGTCGAGCGTTCTGTCCGCAGCCGCAAGCGCGGGCTCAGCCGCCGCCGGATCGCGTAGCGCGAGAGCGATGGTGCCGATTTCCTCGAGCTTTTCGGTCGCGAAGGCGAGCCACGATTTCACGTCGGCATCCAGCCGCTTTTCTGCGGCGAGCGAGACGGGCACGTGCAGGAGTGAGCAGGACGGCGCAATCCAGAGACGCTCGCCGCGTTCGGCATGAAGCTGCTGCAGCGAGCCGACGATTTCGCCCAGATCGGCACGCCAGATATTGCGCCCATCGATCACGCCGGCCGACAGCACCTTGTCCGCCGGCAGCGTCTTCTGCCATGCATCCAGCTGCTGCGGAGCGCGGACCAGGTCGATATGCACGCCGTGCACCGGTAACGTCGCGACCCGCGCCGCGTGATCGGCGGCGGTGTCGAAATACGTCGCAAGCAATACCTTGACGCCGGATGCGCCCAGCACGTCATACACCGCGGAAAACGCTTCGAGCCACTCGTCTTCGAGATCGAGACACAGCGCGGGCTCGTCGATCTGCACCCACTCGATACCCCGTTGCTGCAGCTTGTCTAGAATGCGCAGGTAGCGGATCACGAGCTTCGGCAGCAACGACAGCCGGTCGAATCCTGGTGTTTGACTCTTGGAGAGCCACAGATAAGTGATCGGTCCGATCAGCACGGGCTTGACCGGCAGATCCAGTGCGAGCGCCTCGTCGACCTCCTCGAAAAACCAGTCCACCCCGCCGTTGAAGGTCGTCTCCGGTCCCAGTTCCGGCACGAGGTAGTGGTAGTTGGTATCGAACCACTTGGTCATTTCCATCGCCGGCTGAGCCTTGTTGCCGCGCGCCAGTTCATAGTACTGGGCCAGCGACAGGGACATCGGCTCGAATTCGAAGCGCTCAGGCAAAGCGCCGAGGAGCGCAGTCAGATTCAGCATCTGGTCGTAGTACGCGAAATCGCCGACCGTCACGAAGTCCAGCCTGGCGGCGCGCTGCTGTTCCCAGTGACGGGCGCACAACTCCTTCGCGACGCCGCGCAGATAGGCATCGTCGGACTCGCCGCGCCAGAACGATTCCTGGGCAAACTTGAGTTCGCGATGGGCGCCGATGCGCGGAAAACCATGTATGTGAGTGCGAGCCATAGCGGATCCTTGACTGAATGGCGCACAGTTTGAGAGTCGCGCTATGATTCATCAAGCGACATGTTTTCATTATCGTATGAGCCACATTCATATCACCCATATCACTCACCCAGCGGCTTGTGGCCTCCCAAGGCAGCACCATGCTTGAACTGCGTCATCTGCGATCGCTGATCGCCATCGCCGATTCGGGCAAGCTGGTCACCGCCGCCGAGCGTGTCAATCTCAGTCAGTCTGCGCTGTCGCACCAGATTCGCGACATGGAGGCGCAATACGAGGTGTCCCTGTTCGAGCGCACCCGGCAAGGTCTGCGCTTTACGGTGGCAGGCGAGCGCCTACTGGCGCTCGCGCGCGAGACCGTGGCCGCAGTGGCTACTGCCGAGCGGGACCTGGTTCGCCTGAAGGGAGAAGTTCGCGGTGAACTTCGAATCGTGCTGGAGTGCCATACGTGCTTCGACTGGCTGATGCCGGTCATGGACGAATTTCGACGCCGCTGGCCGGAGGTCGAGGTCGATCTGGTCGCCGGCTTTCACGCCGACCCGATGAGGCTTCTGAAGGACGGGAAAGCGGACGTGGTGATCGGCTCAAAGCCCGCCACCCGGCGCAATCTGGACATTGCGCCGCTCTTCAGGTTCGAGATGCAGGTGGTAATCGCCAACGAACACCGTCTGCGCAACAAGCGGCGCGTGAATCCCGAAGATCTGCGCGGTGAGACGCTCATCACCTACCCGGTTCCTGAATCACGCATCGACCTGATTCGCGAAGTGCTGGAACCGTCCGGCATCCGGCTCGAGCGCCGGACCGCCGAACTGACCATCGCGATCATGCAACTGGTGGCAAGCCGCAGGGGCATCGCGGCATTGCCCAACTGGGGATTGAAGAACTACGTCGACCACGACTATGTGCTGGCAAAACGCGTGGGCGCGGACGGCCTGTGGAGCGAGCTGTATGCGATCGCGCCCAAAGGTACCGCTGGCCGGCCCTACTTCGACGATTTCGTATCGATTGTGCGCGACATCTGCGCCGCGCAACTTGATAGCATCGAACTGCTGTCCGGCCTCGATTGATGAGGCGTCCCGTGCCGTCACGGGCCCCGGATCAGCGATCTGGTCTGGTCAACTCGACATCGGCTGGGGCGGCTGGCAGCCAACCGGTCCTGCTCTTCTAGCCGACATCGACCAGCCTGCCTACGACGCGCAGGTCTGACAGGCTATTTGTGTGTCTTGCGATGAAAGCGGTGCTCAAGCGGCCGCAACGACATCGATGCGCAGCGCCTGCCCGCCAGCCACGATCGCGAGCAGGTGGTCGACGTTCGGGTGCGCACCCGGACGATTGCGCGCGTCGGCCGTGTGCTCGGCGAACACTGCGAGGCCATGTTCGGCCGCCTTGGCGTCGAGCGTGCCGAAAGTTTGCCGCAGATAGTGGTACACGGCCAGCGAGCCCTGTTTGCCCGGCTTGTTCTCGATGCTGGCCACCACGGCGCCCTTGCCGTCGACCAGATCGACGCGCTCGATACCGTCAATGGCGGGCAGCTGCGCGAGGTTGTCCTTGAATACGTTGCTCGGTTGAATCACTGAAATACTCCATCGGTTCGGGAAGTTGCATGACGGGCGCTATTTTATCCGATAGGGTTGTGCGCACGCGCCGAGCGCGGCGCATACCTTAGCCAAAACGCGCGTGCTATATTCATCCGATCAAAAGTCCGCGCCAGTTGTTGCGCGCGCTCGCCTGAGATGGGCCGCTCTCCTTCCTGCCGCGTTGCCAGTCAAGACATGTCGAACGCCGCCGACAAGACATCGCCTGCCGAATCCACCGCGTCGGCACCCGCCTGGAGCGGCATCGCACCGCGCCTGTGGCAACTCGCGGCGCTCGTTTGCGGCGTTCTGATCCTGCTCGGCTCTGTGCTGGCCGGCGCGCAGTACGCCACGCGCACCGTCGACGCACGCCAGCGGTTGATAGGCAGCGAACTCGCCATGTCGGTCGACCGCATCCTCAACAACGTGATATCGCGGCGTGGGGCCGAATTAGCGGCCCTGGCTGGGCGCCCATGCGCGCAGGTAGAGCGCCAGTTGTCGGAATTGCAGACCTACGTGACCTACGTGCGAGTGATCACGCTCGTCGAAGATGGGCGCCTGTATTGCTCATCCGCCCTCGGAGCGATCGACGTGCCTCTTTCGAGCTATCGATACAAGCCTGGCGCGCCCGTGAGCATCAAGCTTCTCCCCGGGACGCAATTTCAGCCAGATGTGCCGGTCCTCGCCCTGTACCATGCCACGAGCGACCGCCTTGGTGTTCTGTACATCATCGAGGGCGAGTACATTGCCGACCTGCTCGCGCACGGCGTCCGTTACGGCGCGCGGCAAACCGCCTTGTCGATGGCGGGCGTTGGGCGTCTTACGGACGACGGCACCTTTGTGGCGGCCAGCGAGCCGCCCCCCTCTGAGACCACCCGCGTGGCATCCGGCACGTGGCCGTTTTCGATCGAGCTGTCCGCTTCGCCGGAGTTCGTCTCGCAGATGCGCTGGAAGTACGGACTGCTGTTTGGCGGAATCGGCGTGCTTGTGAATGCGCTGCTTGCAGCTGTGTATCTCCTCACGTTCGCACCGCGTCGTCTGCTGCTCGCCGCGGTGCGGCGCGGCTTGCGGCAGGGCGAACTGTATGTCGTGTATCAGCCGATTGTCGACATCGCCAGCCGCGCTACGGTGGGCGTCGAAGCGCTGTTACGCTGGCATCATCCGAAGTGGGGGACCATCAGCCCCGCCGTGTTCATGATCGAAGTCGAGTCCAGCGCGCTGCTCGCCGATGTCACGCGCTTTACCCTGCGTACGGCGGCGGCGGAAATGAGCGCGCACATGCCAACGCGGCCGTTGCGCATTGCGGTCAACATCGCACCACGTGACCTCGAACGCAGAAGCTTCGTGACCGAAGTGCTGGCGGCGAACGATGGACTGCCTGAGGGCGTCAGCCTGGTGCTGGAACTTACCGAACGCTTTCTACTGAACAAAAGTCCTCGGATCATGGAGATCTTCGAGACACTCAAGGCGCACGGCGTTCGCTTCGCCATCGACGACTTTGGCACGCAGCACAGCAACCTCGATCTGCTCAGCCGTTTTCCATTCGACTTCGTGAAGATCGACGGGCAATTCGTGTCGCAGGTGGATACGGGCGGCGTCGAACTGATCAAAGGAATCGTGTCCGTCGCACGACACTTTGGGCTCCTCGTGATCGCCGAGGGCGTGGAGACGGAAGCGCAGCATCGTGCACTGCGCGACGTCGGCGTACCGTTCGGCCAGGGCTATCTGTATCAGCGGCCGCTGCGCGCAAACGAACTGGCGGAGAAGCAGAAAGCAGGTCTCTACGCGCATTCGTAATGACACGCTGCGGCCCTCTGCTACTGAACAGTAATCGTCGCCTTCATATTCGGGTGAATACCGCAGAAAATGTTGTACACCCCCGGCTTATCGAACTTGAACTGAAAAGTCTCATTCTGATCGAGCGCAGCAGAACGAAACAGCCCCGCGTCGTTGACCACCGTATGCGGTTCGCCATCGAGATTCTTCCACGTCACCGTCGTCCCTGCTTTAACGGTGACCGCCATCGGCGAGAACATAAAGTTCTTGATGACGACGGCATTCGCTTCCTCAGCCTGGGCAACCTGAAAGCCGGCTGACGCGGCCATCAACAGCATCGCTCCGAGATTGACGATCAACGCGCGTCTAATAGCAGTCCTGATCATGATGCTTTTCCCTTTCCAATCAATTAAATGTATCGATTCAAACGAGCGTGGTGTCGTCCAGCGTGGCCTTGAGCGGATGGTGCATGATCTTGATACTGGTCACGCCGAGCATCCGCGGTAGCTGATCGCTCGCCACGGTCAACGGCATGGGTCCAGGCCCGTTGCCGGCGGTCGGTTGCGGATAGGCGGTGGAACGCGCCGTATGGAAGGTGATATTGCCCTCGACCTTAGAGACGATCTGATGAATGTGCCCGTTGAGCACCGTGACCGAGCCGAAGCGCTTCAGATAGCTCATCGCCTGACCCGCGTCGCCGGTCCCCCAACCCCATGGCTCGTAGATCGTCCACATGGGCATATGCGCAAACACAACGATCGGTGTGCTCGACGAGCGGCCCTTCAGGTCGTTCTCAAGCCACTCGAGCTGGTCGTCGCCGAGGCCGCCCAAACCGTTCGGCTTGAAATGCATGACGTTCACGAGGCCAATAAAGTGCACACCATTATGGTCAAAGCTGTAATAGCCTTTGTTGTCCGACGCCTTGCCGAAACGACTGAAGTATTCAGCGCCGGGGCCGTCGGTCACGTCGTGCTCGCCCGGTACCGTATGCAGCTCGGTGATATTCAGACCTGACAACAACTGGGCCGCTAGATCGAACTGCTCCGGTTTCGAAAGATGCGTGATGTCGCCTGTGTGAATCGTCAGCGCGGGCTTGACCGGCATGGCATTGACGAAATCGATGGTCTGCTTGAGCGTGCCCGCCACATCCGGATTGGCCTCCTTGTTGAAGCCGATGTGAGTGTCGCTGATCTGCAGGAAGAGTGGCACGCCCGAAACCGCAGAGGAATCCTTAGTGCTGGCGGCAAGCGCAAGCTCCACTGGAGTAAGAATACCGCCTGCCAGGACAAACACAGTGCCCACGCCGCCGAAGGCGAGACACTTCAGCGCGCCGCGGCGCGACGGATCGGATGGAAGATCTGACGACATGGTGACCTCACGATTGAAGTTCAGGAGATCGTCCGCCGGACCATCCGGCGAGATTCCTGACTGGATTCAATGAGGAGACTGTAGCGATATCCGGTTTATTCCCTGTTTTACCGGTATTTATCAGCGGAGCCTCGCCTGGCAAGCAAGAGCGCTCCGCTGCACGCGCTACGAAGCAGGATGCGCCCGCAGATCCGTAATGAAGCCATTGAGTTCGGTTTCACCGGCATCGGTAATGGCCCAGTAGTTCATCCCTGCGGCACTCCAGTGCGCGAGGTGATAGCCCTGCCGCTCGTAGATATGCGGCGTTGCACCCGCATCGCTGCCCGGCCAGACATACAGGTTGATCGGATGCAGCTTGTAGCGATAGACCATCACCGCGACTGCTCGCCCGTTCAGGTAATCGAGCCGGCCACCCACCAGCGGATAACCTTGCTGCGCGAGGTCGATCACCGGCGGTGCAAAGTCGATCTTGCCGTCGAACCATGGCTTGACCGTGTGGCGGTCCGTCGAAATCACGTCATACAGGTGATCGAACTGTAACGACCGCACATGACTGTCCACCAGTTCCTCGGTCAGGTGCGTATCGCCGGACGGCGTCGAGAGGTAGAGCCCCGCACTCCAGGTCAACGCCACCAGACTCACCACCATCGCGCCGACGGGCGCCCAGCCCAGCGTTCCACGAGCGCCAGCAGTGCCACCCGTGCCACCCGCCACGCTCATGCCGCCGAATCCAGCGACTCCGCTAAAGCGCTCGCTCAATCGCTGCCACAGCGAGCGCTGCACCGGGAGCGCTGCCCGGATCCGTTTCACCAGTTCCGGCGGCGCATTCATCCGCAAATCGTTTTGCCGCAGTTGCGCACTAACTTGACGCTGCTGCTCATAAGCGCGCTTGCACTGCTCGCAACCGGCCAGATGACGCTCGAATTCGAGCGACTCGGACAAACTCAGTTCCTCGTCGATATAACCCGGCAGAAATTCAAACGCCTGTTCGTGATCCATCACGCCTCCTGATCCGTCGGCGCGAGCAGCGCCGCAAGTTGCTGGCGGCCGCGGCCGAGGCGAGACATCACCGTCCCCATCGGGATACCCACGATGACGGCGATTTCCTTGTATGACAACTCTTCCAGCTCACGCAGCACCACCACCTCCCGGTATTCCAGACGCAAGCTCGAGAGCGCGTTGTGCACCCGCTTGCGGCTCTGGCTGCGAATCAGCGTCGCTTCCGGGCTGTCGTCGTGCCCCGCACCATCGGCCTCGAGACTATGCACGTCTTCCTCGAACTCCGTGGTTTCCGCTGCATGCTCCCGGTTCTGCTGAAGCCAGGTGTAAAACGTGTTGCGCACGATGCTCAATAGCCAGGCGCGGGCGTCCTCGCCGCGGAACCCGCCAAAATAACGAAACGCGCGCAGATACGCCTCCTGGACGACGTCCTGGGCGTCCTGGTCGTTATGCGTCAGCCAACGCGCGACGTTGAAGGCCGAATTCATGTGCGGCAAGACGAGCGCCTCGAAGCGCTTCGCGATGATTGGATCGGCCATTGTTAAATCCCTGCGGTGCCCCTATCCGTGACCGACATTGATAAGACTGCAGGCAGAGCGTTTTTATTCCCGGACGGTCGAATCGACCCGCCTCACTTTGCCTGACAAGCGGATACCCGCAACCGGCGCCCCTCCCACCACGCATTGTGACGCAAGTTGAAAGTAAAACCATGTAACCTCTCGGTTTTTCCTAAAGTCGTGAAGCGGATGATCCGAGTGTTGGCGAGCCTGACAAAATCAGAAAAAGCGGCATATATAAGGCCCAGCCAAGCAACAGACCGCCTGCATTGCGCCGCCGCGCTGCTGGTATTCGGACTGCTTGCCTTTGTGGAATCCGCCCATGCAGCAGACGCGGCCTGTACGCCTCACGCCGGACCGGACGGCCGTCCCGCAGTCGGTCTCGTGCTGTCCGGCGGCGGCGCACGGGGCTACGCGCACCTGGGTGTACTGAAGGTGCTCGAAGAAAACCGCATTCCAATCGACTGTATCGCGGCCACCAGCATGGGCTCGGTGGTCGGCGGCCTGTATGCGAGCGGCATGACCGCGCAGGAAATGGAAAGGCGTCTCGCGCAGGTCAATCTGGCCGATATCGCCTTCGACGTAACCGAGCGCGCCGATCTGCCGCAATCGCAACGCGAGGACGAGCAGTTATACGCAGGCAGCCTCTCCTTAGGCTTTGGCAGCAACGGTTTCAGGCTACCGGCCGGACTCGTGCAAGGCAACCGTTTGCAGGCCTTACTGCAGGACTGGACCGCCGCGGTGCCGGGCAATGCCTCCTTCAATGAGTTGCCGATCCCGTTCTGCGCGATTGCCACGGACTTGCAGACCGGCCAGAAAGTCGTGCTCGAAAACGGTTCGTCAGCCTGATCCGTCGCGCGCTGAAAAAGGGCAGCGGGGTCCACTTTTACTGCGTCGTCTCGCCCTGCGGGGTGATCTGCACCGCCGCCGCCGACACGAAGACTGCGTGAACCATATCGCCCACCTTCACGTCCTTGAGATCGACGTCTGGCCCAACCTGCAAGGTCTGCGTCTGAGCGGCACCGCGCAACGTGACGAGTCCCTTCTTGTGGTCGATTTTCTGCACGGTGGCGAGCACCTCGATCTGCCGCGCCGATTCGAAGCCACCCGAAGCCGGTGCGTAGACCTGCGTGTCGACGCGCGAACGAATGCCGTTGTTGCCGCCCGACACCTTGTCGGCCTTGACGAGCAATGCGTTCTTATAGAGGACGTCGACCCGGTCACCCACCTTGAGTTTCTCGAAGCCTGCCACTTGCTGGCTCACCATCACGGCAATGACATGGCCGGCCGGCCCTTGCAAGGTCACAGTGCGCATGCCCGGATCGATACCGACGATCTCCGCTTTGATATGCACGGGCTCCACCGCGGTGGCCACACCACGTGTGGCGTCCGCGAGTGAGTTCTGCGCCCATACGGGTTGCGCGGTGGTCATCGCCAACAGCAGAGCTGCCCCTATCGTCGCTGCTTTCATTGATGCTCTCCTTGAAATAATCTGATTCAATACTGCGGCAAGGTAAATACTGAAATGCCCATATAAAGAATCATTGAATAAAACAGTCTTTCCGGACTAATACCATTCAAGGAACATCAGCGCAATGACTGAACGCGTCACGCTGAAAACCGCGAGTCTATATCTACTCAAGCGTCATCTGCTATGCGTCAGACATTAAATACATACGGAATATATGACGCCGTCATCCTGACTGGATTATTTAATTTTTATCAGTCGTGCCATGAATAAAATGGGGAATCCACTGCAAACCAACTGACGGCGGACACACGGAAATGTTTGAGATAAAAAAAGCCCCATTCGCTAGCGAACGGGGCTTCAATCCTTCATTCCTATGTGTCGCGGCGGCTCAACCTCGCCGCTCAACGGCGCCGCGCGCGTCGCAGTGAACAGCTACCGCTCAACACCGCGCCGCAAATTCAAACGCGCTCGATCGCGATCGCGATGCCTTGGCCAACACCGATGCACATCGTACACAACGCGAAACGCCCTTGCGTGCGCTGCAGTTGATACATCGCCGTGGTCACGAGCCGCGCACCGCTCATGCCGAGCGGATGGCCGAGCGCGATCGCGCCGCCATTCGGATTAACACGCGCGTCGTCGTCCGCCACGCCCAATGCGCGCAACACCGCCAACCCCTGCGACGCAAATGCCTCATTCAACTCGATCACATCGAACTGATCGATGGTCATGTTCAAGCGAGCCAGCAGCTTTTGCGTAGCAGGTGCCGGGCCGATCCCCATCACGCGCGGCGCGACGCCAGCGGTGGCGATACCGAGCACGCGTGCCCGCGGCGTCAGGCCGAAGCGCTTGGCAGTCGCTTCGTTGGCGAGCAGCAGCGCAGCCGCGCCGTCGTTCACGCCCGAGGCGTTGCCCGCCGTCACCGTGCCGTCCGCACGCACCACGCCCTTCAACTTGGCCAGCGCCTCGATACTGGTCTCACGCGGGTGTTCGTCTTGCGACACCACCAGCGGATCACCCTTCTTCTGCGGAATCGTCACGGAGACGATCTCCTGCGCGAGCGTGCCGTCGCGCTGTGCACGTGCCGCCTTTTGCTGGCTACGCAGCGCAAACGCGTCCTGATCGGCGCGGCTTACCTTGTAGTCGGTCGCGACGTTTTCGCCGGTTTCCGGCATCGAATCGACGCCGTAAAGTTGCTTCATCAGCGGATTGACGAAACGCCAGCCAATCGTCGTATCGAAGATATCGGCCTGGCGCGAAAACGCGCTGGTCGCTTTGCCCATCACGAAAGGCGCACGGCTCATGCTTTCGACACCGCCCGCCAGCATCAGCGCCGCCTCGCCCGATTTAATCGCGCGCGCGGCAATGCCCACTGCGTCCATACCCGAACCGCACAGACGATTGACCGTGGAGCCCGGCACACCCTCCGGCAAGCCCGCGAGCAGCAGCGACATGCGCGCAACATTGCGGTTGTCCTCGCCGGCCTGGTTGGCACAGCCGTAGATCACGTCGTCGATGGCGCTCCAGTCGACGTCCTTGTTACGCTCCATCAGCGCCTTGAGCGGCACGGCGCCCAGGTCGTCGGCCCGCACCGACGACAACGAACCCGCATAGCGGCCGATCGGCGTGCGAATCGCGTCGCACAGGAAAGCTTCAGTCATGTGATGTCTCCAGTTGGATGCTGCGCCGCTTGCGCGCTACATGAACGAACCGGCGCGCGGCCGCCACGTCGCGCAGCACAGCCGCCTTGCCCGGTCACGCCGTCACGGCGAGCGGAAGGGGTTATCCGGAGTCGATGCACTGCCCAACGCAGACTCCGTGCAGCCCATAGCAGAATAGCAGCGAATGGGCGCCGGCCGGCTCCAGATTGTTCGATATACGAACAACGGATCGCATATCGAACATTCAGGCTCGATGATAGGCGTGCTCCGGAAAGTGTGTCAAGCACGCCTAGCCGTCGTCAGGGAAATACCTGAACGGTAATGGCGGCCAGAGGCCTAAGCGTGGGCGTTATAGCGGCGCGCGCGTAGCCGGTGGCCATGCGTAACACCGCGGGTCCGGCAACCACAGGTAAACATCTGAAGAATGCCGTTGCGTTCCGATCAAACGGGGCGAATATGCTCGTCCTCGATGTAGCTGCGGATCACGTCCGCAAAACTCTTCTCGCCCGTCAAACCGAGTTGCTCCGCGCGTGTGGTGTCCCAGCGTCCCGGCCAACTGCCGACAATCTTCTCAATGCCCGGGTCCGGTCGCCATTCGATGCGCTTAACCACCTCCTCGCCCGCGACCTCACGCAGCGCGGCGACCATCTCGTCGACGCTAACCGAAATACCCGGCAGATTTAGCCTACGCTGGTTGCCGAGCGCGGCGGCGTCGACTTCGAGCCCAGCGATCAGGCATGCGATCGCCTTGCGCGGCGACAACAGCCACAAACGGGTGCTGCCCGCCACCGGACAAACGGTGGCCTCGCCGTTCAGCGGCTCACGGATGATGCCGCTCGCAAACGACGAAGCCGCCGCGTTCGGCTTCCCGGGACGTACGCTGATGGTCGGCAAGCGCAACACCCGCCCGTCGACGAAACCGCGCCGTGTGTAGTCACTCAGCAGCAGTTCCGCAATCGCCTTTTGCGTACCGTACGACGACTGCGGATTCAATGCCGTATCGTTACGCACCACGTCCGGCATATCGCCGCCGTACACCGCAACCGAGCTCGTGAACACGACCCTCGGCTTGTGCCCACGCAACCGGCACGTTTCGAGCAGCAGGCGCGACGCATCGAGATTGATCCGCATGCCGAGGTCGAAATCCGCTTCCGCCTGGCCACTCACAATCGCCGCCAGATGGAAGATGGCTGAAGTTTGGTCGTCGATCAGACGCTCGAGCACACTGCGCTCAGCGATGTCGCCCACTTCGGCGCGCACCCGGTTGTCGCCGTTGAAACCGCTCGCTGCAACGACGTCCATCAACACGAGTTCAGTGATCGGCTGCGGCTGGCCGTCCGGCCCCTTCAGTTCGCCGCGTGCCAGCAGTTCGCGTGCGAGGCGCTGACCGAGAAACCCTGCGCCGCCGGTGATCAGTACTTTCATGATGTTCGTTGTCCTTAATCGTTGCTAGTCCTGGCGTGCGTAGCCGTATCTGCGCGTGACCGAGTGTCTGAGTGTCTCAGCACGCATGAAGGCCTTCGATTCAGGGGTTATTCTGCAAATAAGGCTTAACCCAGCCCAACCCCGCCGACGTCCCCGCGCGCGGCCGATATTCGCAGCCGATCCAGCCGTCATAGTCGAGTGTGTCGATCAGATCGAACAGGTACGGGTAGTTCAGTTCGCCGAGATCCGGCTCGTGCCGCTCAGGGACACCAGCAACCTGAATATGGCCGATGCCCGCCATGTCGCGTTTCAGCTTGACCGCCAGATCGCCCTCGACGATCTGGCAGTGATAGCAGTCGAATTGCACCTTCAGATTCGGCGCGCCAACTTCTGCACAGATCGACTGCGCATCGTCCTGGCGATTCAGAAAGAAGCCGGGGATATCGCGCGTGTTGATCGGTTCGATCACTACAGTGATCCCGTCGGCCTGTGCAGTCTGCGCGGCGTACGCCAGGTTGCGCAGATACACCTCGCGATGCCGCTCGCGCGGCTGGTCCGCCGCGATCAAGCCGGCCATCACATGCAGTTTGCGGTTGCCGATCTGACGCGTGTAGCCGAGCGCGGTATCTATGCTGCGGCGGAACTCGTCTTCGCGCCCCGGCAGCGAAGCGATCCCGCGCTCGCCCGCCGCCCAGTCACCCGGAGGCGCATTGAAGAGCGTCTGGGTCAGGCCGTGTTCGGTGAGACGCGCCTTGATCTCAGCGGCCGAAAAATCGTAGGGGAACAGAAACTCCACGGCTTTGAAGCCGTCTTGCGCCGCAGCGGCAAAACGCTCGAGAAAGCCGTGCTCGTTGTACATCATGGTCAGGTTGGCAGCGAAGCGAGGCATTGCAGTAACTCCTTTTAAGCGTGACGCACGCGTTACCAGCGCGCGCCAAATACGTTGCGCAACTCATCCAGCGCCGCAGCATCGAGCGGTGCCGGACGCGGGTTCGTCATCAGCCACAGGCGCGCAGTCTCCTCGAGCTCCTCGAGCGCATACGACGCCTGCGCCACCGAGCGCTCCCACACCACGGGCCCGAGCCGCTCCAGCAGCACGCCGCGCACGGTGTCGGCCAGCGCCGCGATCTGCTCCGCGACCTGCGGGTCGCCCGGCCGCCGGTAGCGAATCAGCGGAATGTGGCCGACTTTCATTACGTAGTACGGCGTGATCGGCGGCAACACGTCGGTCTCGCTCCACACACCGGCCAGGGTCAAGGCAACCAGATGCGTCGAATGGGTATGCACGATGCCACGGGTTTGCGCGTTGCGAGCGTAGATGCCGCGATGCAACGCCAGCGTCTTCGACGGCTTGCCGCCCGACACCGCATTGCCCGCCAGATCGACCTTGGCAATATCAGTCGGATCGAGGCGCCCGACGCACGCGTCTGTTGGAGTGATAAGCCAGCCGTCGTCGAGGCGTGCGCTGATATTGCCTGCGCTGCCCACTGTATAGCCACGTTGGTACAAACTCGCCCCTGTGATGCAAATCTCCTCGCGGATCCTGGCTTCATCACCAATATGGATTCCTAAGCTCATGATGCCGCCCCGTCGAGATGACGCAGCGCCTTGGCAAAGAAATCGGTCGCACCGAAGTTGCCGGACTTGAGCGCGAGCGCAAGCGGGTCATCGCCGGTGGTCGCGGTGGCGGGCACACCTGGATCGATCTGCGCGCCGATACGCAGCGTATGCACCTCGAGCGCCTGTACCACGGCGCCCGAGGTCTCGCCACCGGCCACGACGAACTTGCGCACGCCCAGCTCGCGCAGGCCGCGCGCGATGGCCGCGAGTGTGCTTTCAACCAGATGTCCCGCCTGTTCGACGCCGAGTTCGCGCTGCACCGCCTTGACTTCGTCGGGCGTCGCGGTTGCGTAGATCAGCACCGGTTGTTGGTTGGTGAAGTGCTCGCGCGCAAACGCGAGCGCCTGTTCGACCACCGGCTCACCGCGCGCGGCCGCCAGCGGATCGATCCGGAACGCAGGCCGGCTTTCGCGCCAGGCCGCTACCTGCGCGTTGGTCGCTTTCGAGGCGCTGCCCGCCAGAACGACCGATAGGCCATTAACCGGCGGCAACTGACCCGCGTCCGCTGTCCCGGACAGCAACCCGGCGCGGCGAAAGTTCGCCGGCAAACCGATTGCGATACCGGAGCCGCCCGTGATCAGCTTGAGATCTGCGCAGGCCTCACCGAGCGTGTGCAGATCGGCGTCGGAGAGCGCGTCGGCAATCGCCATGCGCACTCCCTCGCGCCGCAGGGCGTCGAACCTCTCACGCACTGCCGCCGTACCCTGCGCCACACTGTCATACCGCACGAGTCCCACCTTCGATGCGGTCTGCCGCTGCAAGACGCGCACCAGATTCGCGTCCTTCATCGGTGTGAGCGGGTGGTTCTCCATGCCCGACTCGTTGAGCAATATGTCACCGACGAAGAGATGACCGCGATAGATCGTGCGGCCGTTCTCGGGGAATGCGGGACAGGCGATCGTGAAGGCTTCAACGCTGGTATCGGCCTCGCTGGAAACGCCCAACGCAGAAGCTGCAGAAGTAGGGCCCGCGCCAGGATCCGAGCCCGAAAGCACATCGAGCAACGCATCCGCAACCGGCCCGATGTTGCCCGCATCCGTCGAATCGAATGTCGAGCAGTACTTGAAGAAGAATTGGCGACACCCTTGCGCGCGCAACCAGTTGAGCGCGGCAAGCGATTGCGCCACCGCATCAGCGGCGGGGATGGTGCGCGATTTCAGCGCCACCACCAGTGCATCGGCCTCTACCGGTTCATCTGAAGAAGGCACGCCGATGGTCTGAACCGTGCGCATGCCGCCGCGCACCAGCATATTGGCCAGATCTGTCGCCCCGGTGAAATCGTCGGCAATGCAGCCCAGCAACGGCCGCGGGGATGAAATCGTCATGTCAGCGCTCCGGCTACGACTTCGCCGCCGGCACCTCGATGCCGGGGAAAATCTTGATCACTGCCGAGTCGTCCTCGCCGCCATGCCCTGCCGATGACGCCATCATGAACATCTGATGCGCGGCGGCAGAGAGCGGCAACGGGAATTTCGAACGGCGCGCGGTATCGAGCACGAGGCCGAGGTCCTTGACGAAGATATCGACCGCCGAGAGCGGCGTGTAGTCCCCTTTGAGGATGTGCGGCACGCGGTTTTCGAACATCCAGGAATTGCCGGCGCTATGCGTGATCACGTCGTATAGCGACTCGGCGTCGACGCCCTCGCGCAAGCCGAGCGCCATCGCTTCCGCAGCGGCCGCGATATGCACGCCCGCGAGCAACTGGTTGATGATCTTCACTTTCGAGCCGATGCCATGCGCGGCGCCCAGCCGGTAGACCTTGCCGGCCATCCCTGCGAGTACCTCCTCGCAGGCGGCATAGGCCGCAGCCGGACCCGCGGTCATCATGGTCATCTCGCCGGAGGCGGCACGCGCCGCGCCACCGGAGACGGGCGCGTCGAGCATCTGCAAGCCGGCCGCCTCGATACGCTGGCCGAGTTCGATGGCGAAATCAGGCGACACGGTGGCACTGGCAATCACCACGCCGCCCGGCTTCATGCTGGCCACCGCGCCCTGCTCGCCGAACAGCACCGCTTCGGTCTGTGCCGCATTGACCACCAGCGTGATGACAACCTCGCATTGCGCGCCCAGTTCAGCCGGGTTCGCACAGGCGACACCACCGTCCGCGGCGAAACTCTCCAGCACGGTGCTGCGCAGATCGCACGCGTGCACACGAAAGCCTGCCCGCAACAACGAGCGGGCCACGCCGAGCCCCATTGCACCGAGGCCGATGACTCCAACATTTCTGGACATGCTCTACTCCGGATGAGATTCGTAGGGTTCGACGTCGCCGCGCTACCGGTGACCAAGCACTGAGGCCAGGCCCAGCTTAAACGTCTCACGGCTCAGCAAATGCCGGCTTCCGCCAGACGGCGCGCGGCGTTGTACATATGCGTGCGGGCGGCGTTGCGCGCTGCCATCGGATCGCCCGCGCGGATCGCGGCGACAATCGCCGCATGCTCTTCGCGCACCTCGCGCGAAAAGTCCTCGCGCAGCGCCTCGTTGCGCCGCGTAACGACGGTCCCCGCTTCGAGGTACTGATTCAGGAACGCCAGTGTCTTGAGGAAATACGGATTGCCCGTGGCCACGGCGATCGCGCGATGAAACGCCACGTCCTCGGCGACCCCGTCGTGGCCAACGGCCACTGCCTCGTCGATCCTGGCGAGGGCGGCGTCAATCGACACCATGTCCGCGTCGCTGCGCCGCGTCGCGGCCTCGGAGGCCACCTCGGCCTCAATCGCCCGGCGCAGCGCGAGGATCTGCAACACCGAGCCGGCTTCGACCGCTTCCGCGTAGTCGATGCGCAGCGGCCGGATCGCGCCGTGTGCCGCGATGAACACTCCGCTGCCCTGGCGCGGCTCCACCACGCCCTCGTTCTTCAGGCGCGAAATCGCCTCGCGGATCACCGTGCGGCTTACGCCGAACTGCTCCGCCAGCACGGCTTCGGTCGGCAGCTTGCCACCCCGCGCGAAGGTGCCCTTGTCGATCTGCGTGAGCAATTGCTGCGCGACCGTGTCGCTGAGTGCGCGGACGGGAATCTTTTCGAACATGCTGCTCTCAATTGATCATGTTATCGGGTCATCATACAAATTATGACCACGTTCGGCATCGACAAAAACCCTGGGTATGCCGTCCGCGCTGTCGTCTTTTGTTGGTGGACGGCTCGAGGCCGATCTATCTTCTTCAGAACCCGCGTCTGGCCAAGCGCCAGGCAAGATACAAAATCGGCGAGGTTGGCGAAACGCAAGGCATAAGCTATCTTCACGGCTTTCTGCGCCGGCTCGTAGGCTGGCCCGCGCAGCGGCGACCTTGACTCGCGGCGCCAACCGGTAGCCCGCGCCGGTGGCGCGCCCTGTTACCCCATGCATATCTAAAAAGGCCCATGAGCAAAGCCCCCCAAGCGTCTCCTGCCGATCCAGCCAGCGCTCCCGACGCCACGGACGCACCGGACAAACCGGGTGATTCCTATGTGCAGTCGTTTGCACGCGGTCTCGCGGTGATCCGTGCGTTCAACGCGGAGCGTCCCGAACAGACGCTCACCGACGTCGCCGCCGCCACCGGTCTCACGCGGGCGGGGGCACGGCGCATTCTGCTGACCTTGCAGACGCTCGGTTATGTCGAAACGGAGGGGCGCCTGTTCCGCCTCACGCCGAAGATTCTCGACCTCGGCTTCGCGTATCTGACCTCGATGCCGTTCTGGAATCTCGCCGAACCGGTGATGGAAGAACTTTCGGCGCACGTCCACGAGAGCGTTTCGGCGGCTGTGCTCGATCGCACCGAGATCGTCTATGTGCTGCGCGTGCCGACCCACAAGATCATGACCATCAACCTGTCGATCGGCAGCCGTCTGCCGGCGTATTGCACCTCGATGGGCCGTGTGCTTTTGGCCGCGCTCGACGACGAGACGCTCGACGCCACGCTCGGCTCGACGCCGTTATACGCCCACACGCCACGCACGGTCACCGACAAGGAAGAGTTGAAGAAGGTGCTCGCCCAGGTGCAACGCCAAGGGTGGGCAATCGTCGATCAGGAACTGGAAGGCGGCTTGATTTCGCTGTCCGCGCCGATCCGCAACCGGCAAGGGCGTGTGATCGCCGCGATGAATATCAGCGGCAATGCCCAGCGCAATTCGGCCAAGCAGATGGTGAAAGCGTTTCTGGAGCCGCTACAGCAAGCGGCGCAGAATGTGTCGGATCTGGTGGCGCGGCGCGGTTGAAGATGGGGCGCCGCATCATGCGTCTTCCTTCCTGATAGTTAGTTGCGTACGCAACCACCGGTCCGGTCGCCGCGTCACTGCCCCAGATAGCGCTCGACGAGCCGTGTCCAGTACGCCGCGCCGACGGTCAGATTGCGGTCGTTGAAATCGTAGTGCGGGTTGTGCACCATGCAGGCGTCCTCGCCCACGCCGTTGCCGATGCGCAGAAACGTGCCGGGCCGCTTTTGCAGCATGAACGCGAAGTCTTCGCTGCCCATCAGAATGTCGGTTTGCGCGACCACCTTGTCGTCGCCCACCAGCTCGCGGGCGACTTCGATTGCGAACTCTGTTTCCGCATCCGAGTTGACCACCACTGGATAGCCCTCGATATACTCGACGAGTGCCTTGGCGCCATAACTCTGCGCCTGGCTCTCAGCCAGCTCGATGACGCGTTTTTTCAGCAGCGCGCGGATCTCCGGGCTAAACGAACGTATGCTCAATTCGAGTTTGGCCGTGCTGGAAATCACGTTGTTAGCGGTGCCCACGTGCATCGAACCGACGGTCACAACGGCCGGTTGCGACGGATCGACATTGCGCGCCACGATGGTCTGCAAAGCCATCACGATGCTCGCCGCCACCACGACCGGATCGATCGTCAGTTGCGGACGCGCCGCATGCCCGCCTACGCCTTCGATGGTGATGATCGCCTTGTCGCCCGCCGACATGAACGGCCCCTTGCGGAACAGGAGCACGCCTGGCTCCGCACCCGGATGGTTGTGCACGCCGAACACGGCGTCGCAAGGAAAGCGTTCGAACAGACCGTCTTCGATCATCTTCTTCGCACCGCTATCGATCCCGCTTTCTTCAGCGGGCTGGAAATACAGATGCACCGTGCCCGAGAACCGGCGCGTCTTCGCCAGATGCTCTGCCGCGCCGAGCAGCATGGTGGTGTGACCGTCGTGGCCGCAGGCGTGCATCTTGCCGTGGGTGCCGCTTGCATACGGCAGGCCGGTCTGTTCGATGATCGGCAGCGCGTCCATGTCCGCGCGAATCCCGATGCTGCGCGTGCCGTCGCCCACCTTGAGCGTGCCAACCACGCCGGTACGCCCCACTCCGCGCGTCACCTGCCAGCCCCATTGCTCAAGCTTGTCCGCCACCAGCGCCGCAGTCGCGACCTCTTCGTAGGCCAGCTCCGGGTGATGGTGAATGTGGTGGCGGATTTCGCGCAGGTGCTCGGCCGCGGGCGCCAGATGCTCGACCTCGGTGAAATGGCCGGCAGGATGGGATGCTTCGCTCATCGTGGACTCCGAATGGGTGACGCCGCGGACAGCGCCGCGAACAGGAGAACACTATAGCAATACCGTCGCAGCACGCGGCACGCAAACCGTCGCTATAGCGGCGCCGTCACAGCCCGAAGGCAACCGCGCCGCGCACTACCTCGACGAATGCGCGGCCAGCGTCTTCGAGTGCGCCGGAATTGTCGATAGTGGTGAGGTGAACCCCATCGGGCAACGAGAACGGCGCGCGCCGCGCGAGGCGTGCCGCCACCTGTTCCGCGCTTTCGCGGGCGCGCGCGCCGAGCCGCGCTTCGAGTACATGGGGCGCCGCGTCGATATGGACCACATCGACCGCCGGATAGCGTCTGAGCGTTTGCTCCAGATGCTGGCGCGAGCCGTTGATCACCACCGTACAGCCACGCTCGAGCCACGCATCGATTTCGATGCCAATGCCATAACGCAGGCCATGACTCGACCACTCAAGCGCAAAGAGACCGAGCGCGCAGCGCACCTCAAATTCCTCAACGGTCAGTTCGACATGCGCTTCGCCATTGCCGCTCGGCCGCGTAATGTAGCGATGCGCAAACAGGATGGGTTCAGCCTTGAGGCGGTCGCGCGCAAAACCCAGCAGTGAATCCTTGCCCGCGCCGGACGGGCCCATCACATAGATCAAACGGCCATTCATTGTTGCGCCACTCCCCCAGTCTGAAACGGCAGGCGCTGCCACAGCACGAAGGGCTCGCCCGGCGCCGGTTCGACAAACAGCGCTGCACTGTCGACCACCAGCGGGCCGAGTCCGGCAATCCTGTCGTGCCACCACGCGACCAGCGCGGCGCGCTCATCCGCGGCTTCGAGCGAGCTCGATAGCGTCATGTGAAAACGGAATTCGTCGAAGACGTACGGATAGCCCCACTCGATCAGCAAGGTCCGCTGGCGCTCCGTCAGCGGCGCAGCCAGCCGGCGTGCCAGATCTGCGGAGGATGGCTTGGCCCGCAGCCCGCCGAGCGTGCGCAGCGCGCTGGCTGCAAGCTCCCGCATGGCGGCTTCGCCTTCGGACGCGGCCGGCCGCAGCGCGACGAAATCGCCAAGCGTCGCGGCTTCCACCGGCAAATTAAAGGGCGCTTGCTGCTGCGCCCAGCCACGTGCGTCATCCAGCACGGCGAGGGGTGTCACGCCGTCAGCGAGTCGAAAGGGAGCGACCAGCGTGCCATGCCAGCCATAACGGCGCGGCGCTTTCGTGAGCTCACTCACTGCGCGCACCAACGTTGGCGGTTGCGGCGGCGTGTACGGCACACCGCTCTCCACATCGCCGCCGAGCCATTCGGAGCCCGCTCGCCACCAGGCGGAATCGCGTGACGGCGCGTAATACACCGCGAAACGCGCTTCGGCAGACCACTCGAGCGCTTCGTTCACTACTTTGGTCGCGCTGCTCATACGTCGTTTTCCACCATCAGTTGCACGCGATCCGCGGCGAAGTGCGTGATGCCGTATTTGACCGGCACGCCTTCCAGATCGACGTCGACGTTCTCGACCCACAACACCGGCTGCTGCCGGTTGATATTCAGGCGCCGCGCCACTTCGGGCTCGGGCAGCACGCTGCCGATACGGCTCCACTTGCGCAGATAGTCGGACACGCCTAATTCAGCCAGCGCCTTGGTGATGCCGCCAGTGCGCTCCAGTACGTCGGGCAGATCCGGAAAACGCGCGGCCGGATACCAGCTGCGCGCAAAGGTCAGCGGCACGCCGTCCGATTCATGTATCGTCTCGATCCGGTAAACCGGCGCGCCGGCACGCACGCCCAGCGCCTTGGCGACGTTCGGTTCGGCCTTTACCCGCGCCGCCGACAACATCGCCCCGGCCGTCGCATGATGCTGCTGGCGCAGATTCTCGGTAAAGCGCGTGCGACGGCCGATCGAATAGTCGATTGCGCCCGGTTGCACGAACGTGCCACGCCCCTGCTCCACACTCACGAGGCCAAGCGCGGCAAGACCCAGCATGGCGCGCCGCACAGTATGACGGTTGACGTCGAAGCGCTTGGCCAGTTCGCCTTCGCTCGGCAGGCGTCCTTCTGCGCCGAAGCCGCTCGCCGCAATCTCGGCAGCGAGGATCTGCTCGATTTGCCGCCACACGGCAACGCCCGCGCCCCGTTCAAGCTGTGTGCCTGGCGTAGCGGTGTCGTTCGATGTCATGGTGCTGTCATTCCCTTCGGTTCAAATATTCGTTGTGACGTGCATTGTAGTGCGCAAGCCGTGATGGAAATATGAAAACACGAGCGCGCTGCAGACACAACCACTTTACCTCCAAACGTCTAGACGTTTAGATGAATAGATGGTCAAATGATGACTCGCTGGAATAACAGGAACCCCGATGAGTGCCTCTTCCGCCTCGCCTTCCTCCGCCATGCGGCGCGCATGGATGGCCGTACTGGCGCACACGCCGCGCGCCGAACTCGAAGCCGCACTGAGCCAGGCGCTGGAGGGTGCCAGCCCGCCTGAATTCGACTGGCTGCGGCCGCCCGAAACCGGCCTCGCCATGGTGCGCGGACGCATCGGCGGTAGCGGCGACGCTTTCAATCTCGGCGAAGCAACCGTGACCCGCGCCACGCTGCGCTTGCGCAGCCCGGCCGAGCACGCGCCAGTCGGCGTCGCCTGCCATCTGGGCCGCGACCGTCGCCGCGCCGAACTGGCGGCACTCGCCGACGCGCTGCTGCAATTGCCGGAGCAGCATGCGCATCTGCACGGTCAACTGATCGAGCCGCTCGCCGCCCAGCTCGCCGCGCAGCGGGCAACGCGCCGGCAAGAAGCCGCTTCGACGCGCGTCGAATTCTTCACGATGGTGCGGGGCGACTGATGGACAACCTGACGAAAAACGCGATGAATCCCTCACAGATTGCCCTTTCCACGCTGGCACCGGGCTTTACCGATCCGGTCCACGACACTCAGGCGGTGTTCCGCACACTGCTCGATGCGTTGTCGCGGCCGGGCACGGTTGGAGTGGTGGAGCACGTCCTGCCGGCGTCGCAAGCAACGGGCACGCATCGCTCGCGCGCCGATCTGGCTGCATTGGCGGCACTCCTTACGTTGTGCGATTACTCGACGCCCGTGTGGCTCGCGCAGCCGGATGCAGCATTGGCTTCGGCGCTGCGCTTTCATACCGGCGCACCGCTCGTCGACGACGTGCATGACGCTGCGTTTGCCTATATCCATGACGCCGCGTTGATGCCGGAACTCGAGCACTTTTCGCTCGGCGCGGCGGAAACGCCGGAGCAGTCGGTGACCATGCTGATCCGTGTCGAGGCACTGAGCGGTGGACCGCAGATCGTACTGAGCGGCCCCGGCATCGAGCACACCGCCACCATCTCGCCGGTCGGTCTGCCTGAACATTTCTGGCGCGATCGCGCCACCCTCGCGCCGCTGTTTCCATGCGGCATCGATTGCTATCTCGTCTGCGGCAGCAAGCTGATCGGCCTGCCACGCACAACTCAAGCAAAGGTGAACTGATGTACGTAGCCGTCAAGGGTGGAGAACACGCGATCGAAGCATCGTGGCGTCTGCTCGACAAGTCGCGCCGCGGCGATCCGCGGCTCGCCGAGTTGAGCGTGGGGCAAATCCGCGAGCAGTTGCGTCTTTCGGTGGCCCGCGTGATGACCGAAGGTTCGGTGTACGACGAAGATCTCGCAGCGCTTGCGATCAAACAGGCCGCCGGCGATCTGGTGGAAGCGATCTTCCTGCTGCGCGCGTATCGCACGACATTGCCGCGTTTCGGCTACACGCAGCCGCTCGATAGCGAAACCATGGTGGTCGAACGCCGCATCTCGGCGACGTTCAAGGACCTCCCGGGTGGGCAGTTGCTTGGTGCGACTTACGATTACACGCAGCGTCTGCTCGATTTCAAGCTGATGGCTGAAGCGCAGGCCAACGGCGGCGACTCGACAAGCGGCCACGCTGCACAACAACCGCGTGCTGCGCTTCAGGAGCCCCCTGAAGCCATGCCGCGTGTGGTGACGCTGCTCAACAAGGAAGGCCTGATCGAACAGGAAACGCCGCTGACCGGCACGCCCGAACCCGGCGACCTCACGCGCGAGCCGCTCGCGTTTCCGGCGAGCCGCGCAACGCGTTTGCAGAATCTGGCGCGCGGCGACGAAGGCTTTTTGCTGGCGATGGGCTATGCAACGCAGCGCGGTTACGCAAATTCGCATCCGTTCGCGGGCGAGATCCGTTTCGGCTCGGTGACGGTCGAGATGGAACTCGACGAACTCGGTGAAGCGGTGGAAATCGGTGAGATCGACATTACCGAATGCCAGATGATCAACCAGTTCGCCGGCAGCACCGAAGTGCCGCCCACCTTCACGCAAGGCTACGGCCTCGCCTTCGGCCATTCGGAACGCAAGGCGATGGCGATGGCACTGGTGGACCGCGCGCTGCGTGCCGAAGAACTCGGCGAAACGCTGGCGTCGCCGACCCAGGACATTGAATTCATGCTGTCGCATAGCGATAACGTCGAAGCGTCCGGTTTCGTGCAGCATCTGAAACTGCCCCACTACGTCGACTTCCAGGCCGAACTCGAACTCGTGCGGCGCTTGCGTGCGGACCATGCTGCGCAAACGGCACAAACCGCACATACGCCCGACGCGGTCGAGGCGACGCAAGCCTCGCAACCGCACACCGGCCACGATCAAGAGGAGCAAGCGGCATGAACGCGCCCGACACTCAACTGGCCAGCGCACCGTACGACAGCGCGGCTGAAGGCTACAACTTCGCCTATCTCGACGAACAGACCAAGCGGATGATCCGCCGCTCGCTGCTGAAAGCGGTCGCGGTGCCGGGTTATCAGGTGCCGTTCGCTTCGCGCGAAATGCCGTTGCCGTTCGGCTGGGGCACAGGCGGTATTCAGGTGACCGCAGCAATCATTGGCCGTAGCGACACGCTAAAGGTGATCGACCAGGGTTCGGACGAAACCACCAACGCGGTCAATATCCGCCGCTTCTTTGCACGTACCACCGGCGTGGCGACGACGCGCCGCACCTCGGAAGCGACGATCGTGCAGACGCGTCACCGGATTCCCGAGACGCCGCTCACCGACAAGCAGATTCTCGTCTACCAGGTGCCGATGCCTGAGCCCTTGTTCCGGCTCGAACCGCGCACCGCCGAAACCAAGAAGTTGCATGCGCTGGCCGACTACGGCCTCATCAGCGTGAAGCTCTATGAAGACATCGTGCATCACGGCGGTATCGCCACCACCTACGACTATCCGGTGATCGTCAACGAGCGCTATCTGAGCTCGCCCTCGCCGATCCCGAAGTTCGACAACCCGAAGATGCATATGAACCCCGCGCTGCAGTTGTTCGGCGCCGGGCGCGAACGGCGCATCCATGCGATTCCGCCGTACACGAAGGTGCGCAGTCTCGACTTCGACGATCATCCGTTCGAAATCCAGCGCTGGGAACACGCCTGCGCGCTGTGCGGATCGAAAGAAAGCTTCCTCGACGAAATGATCGTCGACGATGCGGGCAAGCGCATGTTCGTCTGCTCGGATAGCGACTACTGTCACGACCGGCGCGAACAGCAGGCAGACGAGACCGGTGCAATCGCTGAAGGAGAATCCGCATGACAGCGCGCATGACCCCGCTTCTGAGCGCCCGCGCCATCACGAAGCAATTCGGCGGCCGTAACGGCTGCAGAAACGTGAGCTTCGATCTGTATCCGGGCGAAGTGCTGTGCATCGTCGGCGAATCAGGTTCGGGCAAGACGACGTTGCTGAACACGCTCGCGCTGCGTACCGAAGCCGATAGCGGCACGCTGCACTACCACGCCACGCACGGCGATATGCTCGATCTGCGGGCATTGTCCGAGCCGCGCCGCCGCTTGCTGATGCGCACCGAATGGGGCTTCGTCCAGCAGAATCCGCGCGACGGCCTGCGCAGTGGCGTCTCCGCCGGCGCCAATATCGGCGAGCCGCTGATGGCAGTCGGCGCGCGCCACTACGGCCAGATTCGCCATACCGCGACGCAATGGATGGAGCGCGTCGAACTGGATGCCACGCGTATCGATGAATTTCCGGCCGCGTTTTCCGGCGGTATGCAGCAGCGTTTGCAGATTGCCCGCAATCTCGTCACCGGACCGCGACTCGTGTTCATGGACGAGCCGACTGCCGGTCTCGACGTGTCCGTCCAGGCGCGGCTGCTCGATCTTTTGCGCACGCTCACCAGCACGCTGCATCTGTCGGTGCTGATCGTGACGCACGATATTGGCGTGGCACGTTTGCTCGCGCATCGCTTGATGGTCATGCAAGGCGGCGAGGTTGTCGAAGCGGGATTGACCGATCAGGTGCTCGACGATCCGCAACACCCCTATACGCAAACGCTGGTTTCTTCCGTCCTGCCGGTTTGAGGTCCACGATGTCATCCATCGAAACACACGCGTCCGAACGCGCTTTCATCGACAACGCAGCGCTCATGCTGCGCGCCGTCAACATCGGCAAGACCTTCACGCTGCATGCCCAGGGCGGCGTGCAAATCGATGCGCTCGCGGGCGTCTCACTCGAAGTCGAACAGGGCGAATGCGTCGTGCTGGTCGGGCCGTCAGGCGCGGGCAAAAGCACGCTGTTGCGCTGCCTGTACGGCAACTATCTGGCGAGTTCGGGTTCCATTGCGATCCGCTCGGATGCACACGATGCGCAGCACGTCGCCATTACCGGCGCCGAACCGCATGATGTGCTGCGCCTGCGGCGCAATGTGGTGGGCTACGTGAGTCAGTTCCTGCGCGTGATTCCGCGTGTGACTACGCTCACACTGGTCGCGGAACCGCTGGTCTCGCGCGGTGTGGCCGAAGACGAAGCGCGCGAGCGCGCCGCCGCACTGTTGGCACGCCTGAATGTGCCCGAGCGGCTGTGGTCGCTTGCGCCTGCAACGTTTTCAGGCGGTGAACAACAACGCGTAAACATTGCGCGCGGCCTGATCGCCGGGCATCCGCTTCTTCTGCTCGACGAACCCACCGCTTCGCTCGACGCCGAGAACCGCGACGTGGTCGCCGATCTGATCATCGAAGCACGCGAGCGCGGTGCGGCGATTGTCGGTATCTTCCACGATGAAGATACGCGCACGAAAGTGGCCACACGCCGCCTTGAACTCCAGCCGCCGCTGCGTCGTCAAGCAGCGCTACACTGAAGTAAAACCGACTACGGAGCAATTTCGATGTTGATCAGGAACGCTCGCATCGTGACGCGAGACGAAGTATTTACCGGCGTGGTGCGCATCGAAGACGGCAAGATCCACGACGTCGAGCGCGGCACGACCTCCGCACGCGAAGCCGAAGACTGGGACGGCGATTACCTGCTGCCGGGTCTGATCGAACTGCATACGGACAATCTCGAGAAGCATCTGGCGCCGCGCCCCGGCGTGCTGTGGAATACGGATGCCGCTTTCGTGATCCACGACGCGCAGGTTGCAGCGGCCGGCATCACTACCGTGTTCGACGCGCTTGCCATCGGCTCGCGCGCGAACGCCGGCCTGCGCGACCGCGATGTGCAGACGCAATGCGCGATGGCCCTCACCCGTTTCTCTGAACGGCGCTTGCTGCGCGCCGAGCATTTTCTGCATCTGCGCTGCGAGATCGCCACCGCCGATGTCGTGGAAGTGTTCGACTCCCTATGCGAGCACCCGCTGCTTCGGCTTGCCTCGGTGATGGATCACACGCCGGGTCAGCGCCAATGGCACGACCGTGAACAATGGCGCCGCTTCCAGGAACGCAACGGCAAGCTGAGCGACGAGCACGTGAGCACGGCACTGGCCGAACTGACCGTTGAGCAGGAACGTTATGCCGACGTCCACCGCCGCGAGATCATTGCACGCTGCAAGGCGCTCGGCTTGCCGGTGGCGAGCCACGACGACACGCTCGTCGAGCACGTCGAACAGGCCGCCGCCGAGGGCATTGTGCTGGCAGAGTTTCCGACCACCCGCATCGCCGCCGAAGCGGCCCGCGAGCATCGCATCTCCACGATCATGGGCGCACCGAATATCGTGCGCGGCGGTTCGCACTCGGGCAATGTCTCCGCGCTCGAACTGGCCAAGGCGGATCTGCTCGACATTCTGTCGTCGGATTACGTGCCGTCGAGCCTGCTCACCGCCGTGTTCGAACTGGTGGAGAAGGCGGGCTGGACGCTGCCGCGCGCCATGGCGACCGTATCTGCCGAACCCGCGCGCACAGCTGGGCTGCATGATCGCGGCGCGATTGCGCCGGGTCTGCGGGCCGACTTCGTGCGGGTGACGATGCTCGATACGCTGCCGGTGCCGCGCGCCACGTATCGCGAGGGTGCGCGGATCGTTTAAGCGCGGTGCGGGGCCCGAACGGCAAAGTTGCGCATTTGCGTCACTTATTTGCGTCTTTTACCTCTCCGCATCTTTACGTTCGCCAAGGCCGTGCGCGGTTTCGTCACCGCATTGGCCGGGGCGAACGCGCCCTCTTAGGCAACCTGCGCGGAAATCGGCCGCCCCTGTGCATCAACCCACTCACGGATCGAATGCCGTTGATTTAATTGCGAAATCCTGGCGATTAGCGTGGGCAACGGGAGCCCTTCATGCATGACGCATGACGATGCCACTAGCCCCATCAAGCCGGCAGGCAGCACGGTCAGCCCATCAGAACAAGCGCACACAAGGCGAATCCAACCGCGCGCCGCATGCAAACTCCGAGTGCCTTGTCAAGGCGCCATCCGGTGTTTTACTGAGTACGTAAACTTTTTGAACTGATAAGCTTTGCCCGCGCTGCTGGCCGCCCGGGTCCGCAGCCGTTCAACCCTGCCCGGTTGTGAGTCGCGCCGGACACTATCTCGCAGCGGCACAACCGCGTGCGTGAGTAATACGAACTACCACCGAGGAGTAAAACAGTGAAAAAACTGCTAGCGGCTTTGACGGTTGCTCTGCTTGCCACCGTCTCGATTGGCGCACACGCGAAAGACTGGACCACCATCCGTTTCGGCGTTGACGCCAGCTACCCCCCGTTCGAATCGAAGGGTTCGGACGGCAAGCTCGTCGGTTTCGATATCGACCTCGGCAATGAAATCTGCAAGCGTCTGAACGCGAAGTGCGTCTGGGTCGAAAACGACTTCGACGGCATGATCCCGGCACTGAAGGCCAAGAAGTTCGACGGCGTGCTGTCGTCGATGTCGATGACGCCGCAACGTGCGGAACAGATTGCCTTCTCGGCAAAGCTGTTCAACACGCCGACGCGCCTCGTCACCAAGAAGGGTTCGGGTCTCCAGCCGACGCCGGAATCGCTGGCAGGCAAGTCGGTGGGCGTCGAACAGGGCACGATCCAGGAAACGTACGCGAAGACCTACTGGGAGCCGAAGGGCGCCAAGGTTGTGTCGTACCAGAACCAGGACCAGGTCTACACTGACCTGCTGTCGGGTCGTCTGGATGCATCGCTGCAAGATGCCGTGGAAGCTGACATCGGCTTCCTGAAGACCCCGCGCGGTGCTGGCTACGAGTTTGCCGGCAAGGACATCGTCGACGAGAAGGTCCTCGGCAATGGCGCAGGCATCGGCATGCGCAAGGAAGACACCGATCTGAAGACCAAGGTCGACAAGGCAATCGCCGACATGATCAAGGACGGCACGTACAAGAAGCTCGAGAAGAAGTACTTCGACTTCGACGTGTACGGCAGCTAAAGCGAAGCTGGCGCGGCTTGCCGCGCCACTTCGAGTTGTGCAGACGGGCTCCGCAAAATGCGGAGCCCGTTTCGTTTGATGCTGCGCATCAATTCACATCCCGCCCGCATATCGGCTAAGATCGAGCGATTACGCTACGCCGCGCGAGCCGCACTCGCGGTGCAGCAAGCCTCCCAAAAGATCGATTTTCCAAACTGAAATCAACGACATAGCGCGACTCCTCGCGAGGCCGCCGCGCTTCAGACATCATGCAAACCCAAACCCATCCGCTGATTTCCCCGACGCTCGGCACCGCACGCAACCTGACGAGTTTTCACTACGGTCCCGGCGGCGGGCAAAAAATCTACATCCAGTCTTCGCTGCACGCCGACGAGCTGCCCGGCATGCTGGTGTCCTGGGCGCTGCGCAACAAGCTGGCTGCGCTCGAAGCCGCGGGCAAGATCAAGGGTGAGGTCGTCATCGTGCCGGTGGCGAACCCGATCGGTCTGAACCAGCATTTTCTCGGCCACCACACGGGCCGCTTCGAGACCAATACCGCGCAGAATTTCAACCGCAACTTCCACGATCTGTCCGCCCTCGTGCAACCGGTGATCGAAGCGCGCCTGACCGACAACATCGACCAGAACCGCAAAGCGATCCGCACCGCAATGCGCGAAGCGCTCGATGCGATCAAACCGGAAACGGAACTGGAATCGCAACGCCTCGCGCTGCAAAAACTCTCGTATGACGCCGATGTCGTGCTCGACCTGCACTGCGACTGGGAAGCGGCCATGCACCTCTACACGAATCCGGACCTGTGGCCGGAAGTCGAGCCGCTCGCGCGCTATCTGGAAGCCAAGGCTTCGCTGCTGGCGCTGAATTCGGTCGGCAACCCGTTCGACGAAATCCATAGTTTCTGCTGGTCGGATCTGCGCGGCCGTTATGGCGATCGTTTCCCGATCCCGAACGGCTCGGTCTCGGTGACGATCGAACTGCGCGGCCAGCGCAACGTCTCGTACGAATTTGCCGAGCACGACGCGCAGGGCATCATCGAGTATCTGACGCAACGTGGCGTGATCGACGGCACTGCGGCGCCGATGCCCGCGCTCGAATTCGCCGCGACGCCGCTCGCCGGCGCTGAGCCGATCGTTGCGCCGATTAGCGGCGTGCTGGTGTATCGCACGGAAGTCGGCACCTGGGTCGACGCCGGTCACGAGATCGCCGATATCGTCGACCCGCTGACCGGTCAAGTCGTGACACTCAAGAGCACCGTCGCCGGCGTGCTGTATGCGCGGCATCTGACGCGCTTTGCGACCGTTGGGCTTGAATTCGCCCGCATCGCCGGCGCGAAGGCATTCCGCTCGGGATCGTTGTTGTCCAACTGATTGATGCGATGACGGTGGCGGCAGAGATGCCGCTGCCGGTTTGGCTGTCCGTCGTCATATGGCGCAGAATAAATTAGTTGTACTTGTCATTGCCCATCGCATCTCACGGACATGGGTTATTCATTTTTGTTGGCTATTCATTTTCATCGCGCCGCCATTGGTTATTGATTTTGAATGATGAGGGCCTCACGCTGCGATCCCGCCTCTTTTCAATAATAAAACTGGGTACCACGGTTTTATATACCTTATTATCCGCAACAATCCTCGTCCGCACGCCAGCACAGGCGTTAGCCGCGCGCACGACTTTCGTCATGTCAATCATTCGAATGTCGCATTCGTACGACAGATTCCGCAAATAATCTAGCTGTCACATTCCTTACCTGTCGCTCCCTTAAATTGGCGGCCATCGCGCGACCTGCCCAAAGAGCCAGGCTCGCGATCGCCTCTTTTAAATCGGAGAATCACTTGAAAAAGACAGTTTTTGCCACCGCTATCCTCGCGACATTCGCCGGCACCGCTCATGCACAAAGCAGCGTCACGCTGTACGGCCTGGTTGACGCAGGTATCACGTATGTGAACCACGCCAATGCCAAGGCGCAAGACCTCGTCCAATACGGCGACGGCGTCGCTCAAGGCAGCCGTTGGGGCCTGCGCGGTTCGGAAGACCTCGGTGGCGGTCTGAAGGCCATTTTCACGTTGGAAAACGGCTTTAACTCGGGCACAGGCACGCTGGGTCAAGGTGGCGACCTGTTCGGCCGCCAGGCCTACGTCGGCCTGACCAAGGACGGTATCGGCTCGCTGACGCTCGGCCGTCAATACTCGTTCTCGACCGACTATCTGGGCGGCACGTATGCCAACGGCGGCCAGACCGTCGCGGGTAACTACGGCTACCACATCAACGATGTGGACCAGCTCACGTCGAGCCGTATCAACAACTCGATCAAGTTCAACAGCGCGAACTTCTACGGTCTCACGTTCGGCGCGATGTACGGCTTCTCGAACCAGGCTGGCGCGTTTGCGGGCGCACCGGGCACGAGCGGCTCGTCGTCGGCGTACAGCTTCGGCCTGAACTATGTGAACGGCCCGTTCGGTATCGGCGCAGCGTACACGGACATCCGCTTCCCGGGTTCGGCATCGCCGGCGTTCTCGACGTCGCTGGCCAATGCATCGGCCCTCACGGGTACGAGCGTGGCGAAGGACCTGGCTACGGCTGGCGTCGGCGCCAAGTACTCGATCGGACCGGCTACGTTGTGGGCTCTGTGGACGCACACGGACATCGAGCAGCTGACCGGCCACATGACGACGTTCAACGCGTATGAAGCAGGCGCCAAGTACTCCATCACGCCAGCACTGTCAGGCGCGCTGGGCTACACGTACATGCAGGCGAAGGACCAGACCAACGGTCACTGGAACCAGGTTGACGCCAGCGTCGACTACGCACTGAGCAAGCGCACCGACGTGTACCTGCTCGGCGTGTATCAGGCAGCCAAGGGCAAGACCGCGAGCGGCGCTGCACTGCAATCGCAGATCGGCGTGAGCACGAGCAGCTACCTGCCGGTGGCTGGCGCAGACACGCAGCTGGCCGTTCGCGCCGGCATCCGCGTCAAGTTCTAAGCGGAATCTGCGTCTCCCGGCGGCAGCACGCTGCCCGGGACGTGCCGTGTGAACTGAAAAACGCCTGAGCGGGGCGCCTGTCATGGGCACTTCGTTCGGGCGTTTCTTCATTTGAAAAGCCCTCTGCGTCACCCCGCCCCTTCCTGCGCAAGCGCCGCTTCTGGTACCCTGCGCCCTTTGCTACCGCTTGCATTCGACCCGATGGAAACCCCTTTCAACGACCGTGGCGTCTCGGTCACGCGCAATGCACTTTCCGCCGCCGGACAGGTTTTCCCGCTCCGCGACATCCTGAACGTGCGCGTCGTCACCGTGCAGAAGAACAAGGTTCTGCCCATTGGCATCTCGGTGATCGGGCTGATCGGCGCCATCGTCGGCGGCGTGTTCCGCTCCTCCGCAGGCATCGTGTGCGGCGTCATGCTGGTGGTCGTAGGCTGGCTCACGTGGCTTACCCAGGACGTCACGCACCGCCTGATCGTCGAAACCAGCACCGGTGAGCGCGAAGCGCTGTCGAGCATCGATCTCGAGTTTGTCGAACGGGTGGCGCAAACGGTCCGCGAGGCCCTCGCAGCCGCTCCGGCCGCGGCGCCGGTGCCGAAAGCCTGATTTCGCGCCACTTGCGGGCAAAAAATCGCGCCGCTCGCCGCTTCGGCGTTAACACAAAATTAACCTGAAAGCCGTGAGCTTTTGCACTCGCTTGAGACTCACACGGATACAGTGGACTCGTCTCCACAACACGCCGCCCAACTCCGTAGCGGCGCACCACGATGTTACAGTCCACCGCCACGCCTGCCACCGTCGTCCCCCGAGGTTTGCGCTCACTTGCGCCCTCCACACCCGTCCGTGTACCCCTCGTGACACTCGACGTCACGGTGCCCGGCACCTCCTCGGCCATCGGCAGGCAGGCATTGCATGCAGCGCTAGGCAAGAATCTACGGCTTTATGTGGTGACCATCGACAAGCGCAACGAGCGCATCACCTTCCGCGTCGAAGTCATCTCCCGCACCCTCGATGAAGTAATCGGCGCGCTGGCCGGCGCACTCGACCGGGCCATCCTCGGCCGCGCAGTGGAAAGCGTGATCCGCCGCCCACTCGATCTCCCCTGCGATCTTTGATCGAAATCAAGCCTTTACACATTTTTGCAATTCGGTATAGCGAGGCAGGTAGAGTCAGCGGTCCTGTTATCCCGCGTTCCCTTCCGCAGGCCTCGCAAGCGCCTCCACTCCACTGCTCACAAGGCAAACGGCCCTCGCGACTGTCGCCACTGCGGCACGCTTTACAGTTCACGATGCACCGCCTCCGTCAGGGACACGCACTTTTGCAAAGTGTGGCCCCATGTATCTGCTGTCCCGAAATTCCCTGCGTTCCCTGCGTGGCCGTCTGACGGCCCTCACTACCGCTACGCTCGTCGGCGCGGCTTCATTAAGCGGCTGCGGCGTCACCTTTCCCGTGCCCACTCCTCCCGCCCCGGCCGCCACGTTGATCAATGGCGGCAATGACGGTGTGCTGATTCCGCTGCATGTCGAGCGTGCCGATGAAGGCCACGCGCGACTCGGCTTGCCGGTCCAACTCGATGGGACGGCCGTGTATATGGCATTCGACACCGGCACCCAAGGCGTGCGCGTGCTGTCGTCGGTGCTCCCCGGGGTGAACTATCCCGTCACCGGCCCGGCGACCTCCCTGACTTTTGCGAATGGCGCCGTGGTTTCAGGGCCGTCGGCCAAGCTGCCGTTTAGCGTAATCGGTACCAAGCCGGTGGACGTCACCGTGCAAACCGTCAACGACGTTCGCTGCCAGCGCAACCAGAGAAAATGTCTCGCTATGGACGGCTATACCGGCGAGTTCGGCTTTGCGTTCTCCGGCATCGTCGGGGCAGGCGCTGCGCAATCAAACGACGACTGCTGCACGCAGCCGCTGCGAGCGCTGCCGGGCAATATCGGCCAGCGCTATCTGGTCCACGCCAATTTCGGCAAGCCGTTTGTGATTCTGAGTCCGTCCACGGGCCTCACGCATGAGTTCACGCTGGTGCCAATGACGGCGTCGCAAAACGGCGCAATGCAATGGCCAGTGGGCTGCGTGCAGGTGGGCGACAAGATGCGCTTCTGCGCACCGGTGGTGTTCGCCACCGGCAGCACCGAAATGATTCGCATCGAAACCGACAAGGCGCCGAACTGGACCGGCGACGGCGATGTGAACGACGTGCTCACGCAAGGCAACTACGATATCGCGCTCGGCGTCGGCTCGTGGGTGCACCGCTATGAAAGCGCTCAGGTGACGATTGCCAAGGCGAATCCAGGCGCGAACCGCATCGTGATCGGTCTGATGGCAATGCAGAACCTCGACGTGCTGCTCGATTTCCCGCGCGGCCAGCTTGGACTGCACGCCGCGAAGAGCTCTGAAACGCTCGCGCCGTAACGACACGCTCCTACCCGCATACGTAAAACGCCGCCGGGCCGCATGCTCCTCCATGCGGCCCGGCGGCGTTTACCGGCGTTTACTGTTTAACCAACCTCACGACATATCGAGCGGCTTCACGTGCCAGATATTGCGTGCGTATTCGCCAATCGTGCGATCGGACGAGAATTGCCCCATGCCGGCCACATTCTCGATTGCGCTTTCGGCCCACGCGCGCTGGTCGCGGAAGCGCTCATCCACCTCCTTTTGCGCCTCGGCAAAGGCCGCAAAATCCGCCAGCACCATGTAGTGATCGCCCCAGTCGACCAGCGTATGGAAGATGTCCGCGAAACGCAGCGGATCGTCGGGTGAGAAGAAGCCCGTGCGAATCTGGTCGAGCGCCATGCGCAGTTCGGGGTTTTCTTCGTAGACCTGCCGCGGACGGTAACCGGCCGCACGCAAGCCGTCCACCTCGTCGGCGGTATGGCCGAAGATGAAGATATTCTCCCGCCCGACCGCATCGCAGATCTCGATGTTCGCGCCGTCCATCGTACCGATCGTCAGCGCGCCGTTGAGCGCCAGCTTCATGTTGCCGGTACCGGACGCTTCGGTGCCCGCCATCGAGATCTGCTCCGACAGATCGGCGGCCGGGATGATCAGCTCGGCGACGCTCACGCCGTAATTTGGCACGAACACCACCTTCAAGCGATCGCCGACCAGCGGGTCGTGATTGACCTTTTCGCTGACGTCGCCAATCAGCTTGATGATGGTCTTCGCCATCCGGTAAGCCGAGGCCGCCTTGCCCGCAAACATCACGACGCGCGGCACCCAGTCGCGTTCCGGATTCGCCCGGATCTGGTTGTAGCGCACGATCACGTGCAGCACGTTCAGCAGCTGCCGCTTGTATTCGTGGATGCGCTTCACTTGCAGATCGAACAACGCATTCGGATCGAAGGAGACCTTCGTATGGTGGGCGAGATGATGTGCGAGGCGCAGCTTGTTCTGCCGCTTGGCTTCGCGAAACGCGTCGACAAATCCGCTGTCATTGCGCAGATCGCGCAGTTTCTCGAGCTCGAACAGATCGCGGCGCCAATGTGTGCCGATCTGCTGGTCGATCAGCGACGACAACGACGGACTCGCCTGCGCCAGCCAGCGGCGCGGCGTGATGCCGTTGGTCACATTGGTGAAGCGCTCGGGGTAGATGCGCGCGAAGTCCGCGAAGATATCGCGCGTCATCAGTTGCGAATGCAGCTTTGATACACCGTTGACCTTCTGGCTCGCGACGATCGCCAGGTAGGCCATCCGCACGCGCCGCTGGCCGTATTCGTCGACGAGCGAGATGCGCCGGATCATTTCAGCGTCGTGGCCGGACTGTTCGCTCACGTGCTTGAGGAACTGCGCGTTGATCTCGAAGATGATCTCGAGATGACGCGGCAGCAGGCGCGCGAGCGTCTCGACATCCCACGTTTCGAGCGCTTCCGGCATCAGCGTGTGGTTGGTGTACGAGAACATCTGCTGGATCTGATGCCACGCCTTGTCCCACGGCACGTGATGCACGTCCACGAGTAGGCGCATCAGTTCAGGAATAGCCAGCACCGGATGCGTATCGTTCAGGTGCACCGCGACCTTCTCAGCGAAGCGGCCGAAGGTGCTATGCGTGCGCTGATAGCGGCGGATCAAATCCTGCATGGTCGCCGAAACGAAGAAATACTCCTGACGCAGCCGCAGTTCGCGGCCCGCCGGCGTGGAATCGTCCGGGTACAGCAGGCGCGAGACGTTCTCCGACATCGTCTTCGCGTCGACGGCGCTGCGGTAATCCCCGCGATTGAACGCGGATAGATCGAGTTCTTCGCTCGCCCGCGCAGACCACAAACGCAGCGTATTGGTCGCGCTGGTCGCATAGCCGGGGATGACCGTGTCGTAGGCCATCGCGTTGACATGCTCGGTGTCGATCCATTCGACGTGCTCGCCCCGCTGCACCGTGCGGCCGCCGAAATGGACCAGATATTGAATCTCGGAGCGCGGAAACTCCCATGGGTTGCCGGCGCGCAGCCAGTAATCCGGCGCTTCGACTTGCTCGCCGTTGACGATCTGCTGGCGGAACATGCCATATTCATAGCGGATACCGTAGCCGAACCCCGGAATGCCGAGTGTGGCCATCGAATCGAGAAAGCAGGCGGCGAGGCGCCCCAGGCCGCCGTTGCCGAGCGCGGCATCGGGCTCCATATCGGTCAGGACTTCCATGTCGACGCCAAGGCCCGCCAGCGCTTCGCGCATCGGCTCATAGATGCCGAGCGCCAGCAACGCGTTGGTGAACGTGCGGCCGATCAGAAATTCCATTGACAGGTAGTACACGCGCTTCACATCCTGCTCGTATTGCAGGCGCGTGGTCTTCATCCAGCGGGCGACCAAACGGTCGCGTACCGCGAGCGCCGCGGCGTGCAGCCAGTCATGTGGACGGGCCGTGACGGCGTCCTTACCGACACCGTACATCATGCGATTGGAAATAGAGCGCCGTAGCGCATCGACAGTGCTGTTGAGCTGGTCAAACTCCAGATCCACGGCTGTCATTGAAGCCTCCGGTAAATGCGACGCGGTACACGCGAACCGCTCAGTTGACGGACGGGAGGCGCGTGCCGGTCAGGCGGGTAAACATGCAGAGTAGGACATTTCCGACTTTCCGTCACCGGGACGCTCGGCCCGCGGCGCTGCGCGCAGCGTGCCTTGCGCGGTGACTAAACACCGCGCAAGGGCACATCAAGCACAGATACGGTGCAGGCACGCCTCAATCGGCCCGCTTGCCTGCACTAGTATGGAGGAAGAAGAAGGCACATCCGCGACCGCGTACCCGGTACATGCATACGCCGCGCCCGCCCTCTTCATCCTGCTCCGACGGAGGTCGAGATGAACGCACAATCCATGCTCGGAATGTTCCACGCCCAGGAACTGCTGCTGGTCTCGCTGATTCGCGCCCTACCGCCGGAGACGCGCCGCCAGATTGCCGACGAATTCCAGCAACAGGTCGAACTTGCCGAAGCGCCGCATTTGAGCGCCGGGCATGAACGCGAGACGACGGAAGCGTTCAAGGCGCATATTCGCAAGCTGTCGATTTTGTTGGCTTCGTTGAGTTGACGGATTGGGTGGCGGAGGGGATTGACGAGGCCACGGTGGAGGGTGATGCTCGCGGCCTCGCTGTGCGGGCTGGTTTGACCTCAGAACGTCACACGGCCCACGATCGCCGGTGCTCTTGGGGGTACGCCGGGCTTGACCGTTAGTTGCGTTATGGCATCGCCACGCGGAGTTGGCTGTTAGTTGCGTTTTAAGCCCCAACACATATTCGGAACAACGATAAGCCGCCCCACGACCCTGCCCGGCCGCCAGCAGGATTTCAGCGGCTCTGTAACAATCTGCTTAACGCAGCGTGTCTGGGCGTCGGGCCAATCGCGGTCGCTCACGCAAGCCCTGCATGCAGTCGTTGAATCCGCTTCATCCTTTTAATCCGCGCAATTGCATCGATCCCGCGAGGCGCTCCCCAGCCGCCTCGCCGAGGAACGCGCGCCACCCGACGAGCCACGCCCTTGTCTGCGAAGACCCCGGTTTCTCCCGATTACACACCGCCTGACGATGGGCCGATGTCCGCCAGCAACCGCCGCGCGATGGCGGCGATCATGCTGGCCGTCGCGCTCGCTTCACTCGACACCGCAATCGCCAACACCGCCCTGCCGACCATCGCCGCCGACCTGCACGCCGCGCCCGCCGCGTCGGTCTGGATCATCAACGCCTACCAGCTCGCGATGGTCGCGACCTTGCTGCCGCTCGCGGCGCTCGGCGATATCGTCGGCCATCGGCGCATCTATATCGCGGGCATCGCGGTGTTTACCGTGGCCTCCCTCGCCTGCGCGCTCTCCGGCACGCTGCCTCTACTCGCCGCAGCGCGGGTGCTGCAGGGGCTGGGCGCCAGCGCGATCATGAGCGTCAATACCGCGCTGATTCGCTACCTGTTCCCGCCGCATAGGCTTGGGCGCGGCTTAGGGATGAACGCGCTAGTGGTAGGGGTGTCGTTCGCAGTCGGGCCGACGGTGGCTTCGCTGATCCTGTCGCTCGCCACCTGGCCGTGGCTGTTTGCGATCAACGTTCCGCTGGGCATCATCGCGCTGACGTTCGCCCTGCCCGCGCTGCCCCACACCACGCGCGGCACGCATAATTTCGACCGGGTTGCCGCACTGCTTAACGTAATCACGTTTGCGGCGTTGATCTTCGCGCTCGGCGAAGCGGCGCAGCGTGAGCCAGCCCAGTACGTCCTGAGCGCGGCGGCCGTGGCGATCGTGTTCGGGCTGCTGCTGATGCGGCGCGAAGCCGGACACCCGGCGCCGATGCTCCCCGTCGATCTGTTCAAGCTGCCGGTTTTCGCGCTGTCGGCGGTAACCGCGGTCTGCTCATTCGCCGCGCAAGGCCTCGCATTCGTCTCGCTGCCGTTCTACTTCGAAGGTGTGCTGCATCGCAGCCAGGTCGAGACGGGTTTTCTGATGACGCCGTGGCCAGTGGTGGTCGCCCTGGCGGCGCCGATTGCCGGACGCCTGTCGGATGTCTATCCACCTGGCCTGCTGGGCGCCATCGGACTGGCGGTGCTGTCCGCGGGCATGGCGTCGCTCGCGCTGCTGCCGGCGCATCCGCAGGTGTGGGACATCGGCATCCGGATGGCGGTCTGCGGGGCGGGGTTTGGCTTTTTCCAGTCGCCGAACCTGAAAGCGTTGATGGCCAGCGCGCCACCCGAGCGCAGTGGCGGCGCGAGCGGCATCATCGCCACCGCGCGGCTGCTAGGTCAGACGACGGGCGCGGCCTTGGTGGCGCTGAGCTTCGGAATTGCCGGCCGGCATGGACCGACGCTATCGCTGAGCGCCGGCGCGGTGTTCGCGGGCGCCGCGAGCATTGCGAGCGGCTTGAGATTGTTCGCGCCTTCGCATCGTGCGGCGGTGAGTGCGCCGTCGTCGGCGAAGTGAATTGAAATGATGCCTGGCTAAGTGCGGTTGGTGGCGTTTGCTGGCCTTGGCTGGCATAAGCCCGCCAAGGCCTCAACATCAGCCCCTCGCCACGCCTCAATGCGCGGCGAAATACCCCTTCACCGCCGCGAGGAAGGTGTCAATGTCCGCGCGCGACACATCCATATGCGTGACGAAACGCGACGCATACAGCATCTGCGTGAGGATGCCACGCTCCTTCAGCCATGCTTCGAGCGGCGCGCAATGTTGCGACGGAAACTGCGTGAACACCATATTGGTGGCGTGCGACAGCACCTTGACCTGATCGATCTGCGCGAGACCCGCAGCCAGATGCGCGGCGTTGGCGTGGTCCTCGGCGAGGCGTTCAACGTTGTGATCGAGCGCATAAAGGCACGCCGCCGCCAGCACGCCGGCCTGGCGCATGCCGCCGCCCAGCACCTTGCGCCACCGATGCGCACTCTGCAGCAAATCCTTGCTACCGACCAGCACCGAGCCCACCGGCGTCCCTAGCCCTTTCGAAAAGCAGATCGATACCGAATCGAACGGTGCGCACAGCGCCGCCACCGGCTGACCGGAGGCGACCGCGGCGTTGTAGACGCGCGCGCCGTCCAGGTGAGTCGCCAGCTTGTGTTCACGCGCGAGTTGAACCGCTTCGGCCACATAGCCCGCCAGCAGCACCTTGCCGCCGATCGTATTCTCGAGCGCCAGCAAGCGCGTGCGGGCGAAGTGGTCGTCGATAGGTTTGATGGCGGCGGCGATCTTGTCGAGCGGCAACGAGCCGTCAGCGGCATTCTCGATCGGCTGCGGCTGGATGCTGCCCAGCACCGCGGCACCACCGCCTTCGTATTTGTAGGTGTGCGCCGCCTGGCCGACGATGTATTCGTCGCCACGGGCGCAATGCGCCATCAGCGCGGCCAGGTTGCTTTGCGTGCCGCTCGGAAAGAACAGGCCCGCTTCCTTGCCCGCGCGCTCGGCCATGGTGGCTTGCAGACGCAACACGGTCGGGTCGTCGCCCCAGACGTCATCCCCTACTTCGGCGGATGTCATGGCCGCCAGCATGGCCTGACTCGGACGGGTGACGGTATCGCTGCGCAAATCAATCATCTTACATTCCTGTGTGAGAGAGCGCCTCGCGCCGGGGACGATTTCCGCTCGTCCCCGGCATGGGTTGCGGCGCGTGAATCAACGAGTGTATTCAATTACGCAGGCGCTGGAAACTGTGCGAAAAAACGGCGCCCCTCTCGCAGCCGCTCTCGTCACACTTACCCGCCTGACTTCGGCAACCACGTCAGCGGATCGACAGGATGTCCGTCCTGGCGCACCTCGAACTGGATAGAGCCGACACCCCGGCTATCCGCGCCCACCGCGCCGATGACCTGCCCCTGCGTGACGGCGTCGCCTTCCTTGACGAGCAATGTGCTGTTCTGGCCATACGCCGTAATCAGCGTGTCGCTGTGCTTGATGATGATCAACGGCCCATACGCCTCGATACCGGTGCCCGCGTACACGACACGCCCTGCAGCCGCGGCCTTGACCGGATCGCCGATCCTGCCGCCGATCACGATGCCCTTGCTGCTACCCGGCACGAAAGGCTTGAGCACCGGCCCACGTAGCGGCCACATCAGCACGCCCTGCTGCGCGACCGCGCCGGCAACCGGACCACCCGGCTCAGGCGGCGCCACGCCGGCCGGCGGTGGCGCCACCCGCAGTACCTGGCCGACCGTTACGCTCGCGTTGGGCTGCAGACCGTTCCAGCGCGCCAGATCTTGCGGACGCTGGCCGTAGGCGGCAGCGATACTCGGCAGCGTATCGCCGGGGTTGACGCGGTAGTAACCGGCGGCCACCTGCCCCGTTGGCACGTTGTTGGTCTGATAGCTCCCGGAAGCGCCGTTGTACGAGGAGCTCTCGCCCCATGGCGTCGTCATGCAACCGCTGAGTGCGGCCACGACCGAAACAGCAATCAGAACCTGCAAAGCTGCACGTTGCGACTTTTTTGTCATCTGATAATCCTCGGCACGTGAGTGAATCAATCTTCAAACGTCTGCGCTCTGGCCGCTGCGGCACGACGAGCGCACTTCGACACTGCTGCACTGGCGACGCCTCTCTTACACCGCCGGTCCCCGACCACGAGCAACGGCATGCAAATCCGCACCGCCACTGCAGTTGGCGCTATTGTTTCGCGCTCCGAAACAACCTCGCTCGGCGCACTCAAACGCTGCCCTCGGACTCGACCACGAGAATGCGCGCTTCACCCAGCGGATGCGCAACATGTTCGGTGCCGACCGACGCATAGAACACATCGCCCGTCTCCAGTAGCACTGAACGTTCCTCGCCCGCTTCGCGGTAGCGCATCTCAACCCGGCCATCGAGGACGGCAAAGACTTCCTCGCCGTCGTTGACGTGCCACTTGTACGGCTGATCGGTCCAATGCAGCCGCGTGGTGATGCCGCGCATGTTGGCGATATCGAGTGCGCCCCAAGGACGCTGCGCTGTAAATGCCTTGCTGCGGAAAATCTTCATGATGAACGGTTATGCCAAGCGGATCGGCCAAGGCTAAACAAGGTCATGGTGCGCTGCACAGGAGCGGCCTCAGAACCCCCGCCGGACCGGCTTGTGCACCGCGGCAGCGAAACCTCGCCGTCGAAATCTGCTGGCCCCATTATAGGGTGCACCGCCGGCTCGCCAGGCCCCGCAGAGTCCCAGCGCGCGAGGCCGCGATTCGTGTGACCATTGAATCCATCCCCGGCTCGCCTATACTGGGTCTTGCTGACGCAACGCACAGCAGGCGAACCGCTCGCCGCCATGTCCTGTCCGTGAGGGAGCTCGGGGATGAACAAAGCCACATTTCTGGCCGTGCAGTTAAACGTTGAAGATGTCGCGACATCCCCGGGTTTGGTTGAGCTGCTCAATACCCACCTCGTCTTCGCGGCAGACGTGGCCGAAGCGGCCGACGCCCTGGTCCAGCTAGCCAGCATTGCCCGTCTTTCGAGCGGTGTCGAGGCTAGCGTCGAGCTTCCCGCTCTCGCGCTCGAGCGACTGCGCGAAGCGCTCGACAACCTGAGCGGCTACGACGAATCGTGGCTGCTCGCACTCGAGCCGAGCAGCGCGCTGTTCGACGGTATCGCGCGCCGGCATCGCACGTTGCACTGAGTCGCATGCTGCGGGCTGGCGGCTTCTGCCGCTGCGCCCCTCCGCTTTCGTTCACCGCACGCACTGCCTTGCGGCCCGGCATGCTCCACCGTCGGCGCCGCCTCGCGGTTTCGGGCGAGTCACTTTGAGGAACTGCTGTGAAAAGTCTCCTGAACCGACGCAGTGCAGTGCTTACCACTGGCCCCTCCCACCTCGTCCAGATGGCCCACGATAGCGCCACAACATCACACGACGCGCTCAATGCCTCACCCGCCGCCATCGCGGCTGCACCGGCGGCCGCCTCCTCCGAGACCGTCGAGAATACCCGGCCGGTGACCACCTTGCGGCCCGTGCCGGTCGTGCCCTCGCCGCCAACCGGCCGGGCCATACAGATAGCCGACACCGCGGAAGTCGAATGGCTGGCAGAGGAAGAAGCACTGACGCCGTTCCGGGTCTTCCGAAGTTTCGACTACTCGGTGAGCCTGTTGTTCCATGCCCGCGAACTGGCGTATTACGTGGCGTTATACCAGGAAGGCGCGCTGTGGCGAGCCTTGAAAGCCGCAGACCTCGATGCCGCCGAGGCCGCCTTCCACCACTTCGAGGAACAGGCCACCCGCTTGTCCGAAGGCGAAACGCGCCGCGCCCAACTGGCGGCACAGAACGAACAACTCGCGCGGATGATCGCGCAATCGGAAGCCCAGGCGGAACGCTTGCGTTGCGACTTGCAGCGTAACGCTGCGCAGGAGCAGGCGGTGACGGGACGGCAGCATCAGGTGCGCAAGGAGGTGTCGCAACTGGAGGCGCAGCGGGTGGCGGCGCAAGCCCAGTTGAACAAGGCGCATCGGCAGATCCATCAACTCAATCTGACGAGCAACGAAGGGGTGCCACATTTGCATGGCCGCTGAAGGGCAAACTCGGGTGAGGCTGCGAGAGGGACGCCTTCATAGGGACAGTGCGGTACACGCGAAGAGGTAAACGCAAGACGCCGGCCAGCTAGCCTGGTCGGCGTCTTTTTCATTCCCGTTCACTGAGGAGATTTAGGCCCCGGGCGACAAGCCCCGCGCCACTACAGAATCGCCGGTACGTACCGCCCAGTGCAGAGTACTTACGTCAGTGACTCCGATTCGCCTCACTGCCCGTTTTGCGACGAACCAGCGCTCGCCGGGCCATAGCCGCTGGCGTTGGCCTGCGCCGCGGCGTCCTGCGCACTCACACGCGCTTCCGCTGCCTGGATGTGGACCGGGTAATCGTTACGGTCGCTGCCGGGGGAGTAACCGGCTTTCTCGAGCTGCGCGAGTTCGGCACGCACCTGAGCACGCGTCACTGGCGGGTTCGATTGAGCAAAAGCAGCGACAGGAGCGGCAAGAACCGTAGCGACAACCACTGCAGAAATAAGGGCTTTCATAACTACCTCCGAACTGTCTTTGGTTCGCTCGCGGCCCCACGTCGTGAAGCGATTAGGTACAGTCTAGGCAAAGCACTGACTGGGGAAATCCCGTGTTTGAGATTAATTCTATTGCGAACGACGCAATGATCTTTCGACCATGCACAAATTCGGCCATCGCATGGACAGCCTCACGCAGCAAAAACGTCATTGCCAGCGGACGAATCACGTTGCCGGCGCATGATTCAGCCGCACCAAAAGAAACAGCCCGGCCCACCCCGTGACGGGGCGGGCCGGGCTGCGGCTTGGCGGACCGAAGTCCTGCTACGCTCAGGACCAGCTGGCGTGGAAGCTGCCCGGCTTGTCGATGCGCTCGAAGGTGTGCGCGCCAAAGAAGTCACGCTGCGCCTGCACGAGGTTGGCCGGCAGACGTTCCGAACGATAGGCGTCAAAGTACGACACCGCCGAGGCAAACGCCGGCACCGGCACGCCTGCCTTAATCGCGGCGATCACCACGTCGCGCAGTGCGGACTGATAGTTAGACGAGATGTCGTTGAAGTACGGATCGAGCAGCAGGTTGGCGATCTGCTTGTCCTTCGTATAGGCGTCCGTAATCTTCTGCAGGAAGCGGGCGCGGATGATACAGCCCGCGCGGAAGATCTTCGCAATCGTGCCAAAGTCGAGATCCCATTTGTACTCTTGCGAGGCGGCGCGCAACTGCGCGAAGCCCTGCGCGTACGAGATCACCTTACTGAAGTAGAGCGCGCGGCGCACCGATTCGATAAACGCGGCGCGATCGCCGTCGAACGCTTTGGTGGCGGGTCCCTTGATGACCTTGCTCGCCGCCACCCGCTCGGTCTTCAGCGACGAGAGCACGCGCGCAAACACAGCTTCGGTAATCAGCGGCAACGGCGCACCGAGGTCTAGTGCGTTCTGGCTGGTCCACTTGCCCGTGCCCTTTTGCGCCGCGCGGTCGAGGATCACGTCGACCAGATCCTTACCCGTCTCGTCGTCCTTCTTGCTGAAGATCTTCGAGGTGATTTCGATCAGGTAGCTGTCGAGCTCGCCCTTGTTCCATTCGGTGTAGACCTCGCCCAATTTCTTGTTCGACAGGCCGACGACCTCCTTCAATACCGAGTAGCTTTCGGCGATCAGTTGCATGTCGCCGTATTCGATGCCGTTGTGCACCATTTTCACGAAGTGACCCGCGCCGTCCGGGCCCATGTAGGCCACGCACGGCTCGCCGTCCGGCGCCTTGGCGGCGATTTCCGTGAGGATCGGGGCAACCAGGTCGTACGCGTCGCGCTGGCCGCCCGGCATGATGGACGGGCCTTTCAGCGCGCCTTCTTCGCCGCCCGAGACGCCCGTGCCGATGAAATGCAGACCGTCCTTGGCCAGTTCCTGGTTGCGGCGAATCGTGTCGGTGAAATGCGTGTTGCCGCCGTCAATCAGGATGTCGCCCTTGTCCAGCAGCGGTTTGAGCGAGGCGATGGTGGCGTCGGTGCCTTCGCCGGCCTTGACCATCATCAGGATGCGGCGCGGCTTCTCCAGCGACTCGACGAATTCTTCAAGCGTGAAAGTCGGCACCAGCTTACGGTCAGGAAACTCTGCGATAAGTTCATCGGTTTTCTCGCGGCTGCGGTTGTACACGGACACCGCATGACCACGGCTCTCGATGTTGAGTGCCAGATTGCGGCCCATGACCGCTAGCCCCACTACGCCGATTGCCTGTTTGCCCATTTGAATTCTCCAGATTCCAGATTGTCGTGGCGCCGTGCCGGAATTGCCGTCGGCAGGACGTCGAGGATGAAAGCATAAAAGAAATGCCCAATTGCCGCTCGTAAGTGGACCCTGCGCGCCCGAATTTCTCTTCGGACCCGATTCGCGCGCTAGCGTTTCGTGAGCACCAGACTGAAATTGTTCGCCGGCATCTCGACCGGCTCGCCGCACACAAACCCTTGCGCCTCGCCGAGCGCCGCCACGGCCTCCATATTGCGCACGCCCCACGCGGGATTGCGGCTGCGCAACTGCTGATCGAAAGCTTCGTTACTGGGCGACGTGTGCGCGCCGTGACGCCGGTACGGGCCGTACAGATACAGTACACCGCCGCTGCCGAGCAGGCGGCTCGCGCCATCGAATAATGCCTCCGTGGCGGTCCACGGCGAGATGTGAATCATGTTGATGCAGATCACCGCCTGTGCCGAGTCGATGCCCCACGGTGTGCGCTCGACGTTCAGTTCAAGCGGCGCGCGCACATTGGCGAGCCCGGCATGGTCCGTCCACGCGGCAATCGAGGCACGCGCGTCGGCGTCTGGATCGCTCGGCTGCCAGACCAATTCAGGCAGCGCCGCCGCAAAATGTGTCACGTGCTGGCCGGTGCCGCTGGCGATTTCAAGCACTACGCCGGTTGCGGGCAATACGCGCTTCAGAACCGCGAGAATCGGCTCGCGATTGCGTTCGGCGGCGGGGGCATGCTGGCGCATCGAGGGATCGGATGGAGTCATGTTCAATAAAGGCCCGTGCGCAGTCTTTCGACTAGTTCGAGGTCGTACTTGACGGCATCGAAGGTGTCCCCACTCAGACGCTTGAGGATCGACCCTGTGCTCGGCAGGCGCGAGCGTTCGACGTGGCGCGCCGGATCCCACAGTCTGGAGCGGGCCAGCGCCTTCGAGCAATGGAAATATACGGCGTCGACGTCGACCAGCAGTACCGTGCGCGGCAACTTGCCGTCGACGGCGAAGCTCGCGAGCAGCGCCGCCTCATTGGAGATGCGGCCGCGGCCGTTGACCCGCAGCGTCTCGCCGACACCCGGCACGACGAATAGCAGCGCGAGGCGCGGTTCGACAATGATGTTACGCAGGCTGTCGATGCGATTGTTGCCCACCCGGTCGGGAATCGCCAGAGTCTTTTCGTCGATGATACGTACAAAACCGGGCGCATCGCCGCGCGGCGAACAGTCGAGGCCTTCCGGCCCCGCAGTGGCCAGCACGAGGAACGGCGCGAGCTCGATAAACGCGCGGTAGTCCTCGTTGACGTACGGAATCTCTTTGCGCAGCGCGCGTTCGTTCGGCTCGCCGTAGATCGTCTCAAGTTCTTCGATGGTCGTCAGCATGGAGCTTCCTGGGGTTTGGCGCGACGCTGGGATACCCGTCGGCGCGGCAAGCGGCTTTCCATTATCGGCGATCTGGGCTCAGCGTGGCGAGGGCTCTCAATCCACCGCAAGACGTGCAGCCAGCGCCGTCAGCGTCTCCGCGCACGGCGCGGCGACCTTCAGCGCCAATAACGGGTCGGCGCGCGTGCGCCCCAGATTGATCGCGGCGATCGGCTTGCCCATCTTTTGCGCCCAGACGCAGAAGCGATAGCCCGAATAAACCATCAGCGACGAACCCACCACGAGCATCGCATCCGCCGCCTCGAGCGCGCGGGTGGCTTCATCGACCGTCACCCGTGGCACATTCTCGCCAAAGAACACCACCGACGGTTTCAGCAGTCCACCGCAATTCGGACACGCCGGAATGCGAAAGCCGCCCAAATCGTGCCATTCGAGGTGCGCGTCGCCATCGGCGGCGGGCCCGGCGATTACATCGAGCAGCGCGGGGTTGTCGGCTTCGAGCATTTGCTGGATCGTTGCGCGAGCATGCCGCGTGCCGCAATCCAGACAGGTCACGGCACCGATGCTGCCGTGCAGTTCGATCACGTCGCTGCTGCCCGCGCGTTGATGCAGGCCGTCGACGTTTTGTGTGACGAGAGTCGGCACATGCTGAGCGGCTTCGAGTCTGGCCAGCGCACGATGGGCGGCGTTCGGCTGAGCCTCCGCCACCACCGGCCAGCCAATCATGCTGCGCGCCCAATAACGCTGCCGCGACGCCAGCGAGCCGAGAAACTCCTGCAAGGTGATCGGCGGCGAACGCTTCCACTCGCCGTTTTCGTCGCGGTAGCCGGGAATGCCTGAGTCGGTGCTGATGCCCGCGCCGGTCAGTACGAACAGACGCGGGTGCCGCTGCACGAAATCATGCAGTTCGTTGAGTGCGGGCGTTTCGATTGGGGCGGGCTGGAGGTCGGTCATTTGCGCGGACTATCTATCAGGGGAAGGCGGAGAATATGCGGCAATCCGACGGCAAGGCGATGATGAAGTTCCGGCAGACAGACAGGCCACGCCAATCTATCGCCGGCGGCCACGTGCGCCCGCGGCAACCTTCGTCTGGCGCGCCTGCCACTCGGCGAGCGCCACGTAATAGCGCTCGAGCGCGTCATCGTACAGATCGAAGACACAGGGGCTGCATCCGCTATGACAGCAATCGTCGAGGCCGGGCCGCACAGGCGGCACCGGGGGTGGATCGTCGAGCGGGTTGTTCTGCGGCTTCTTGCGCAGTTTGTCCTTCGGCGAAGCTTGAGGCACGGCTCTATCCGGGTGATCTGGATCGGTCAGTATAAGTTGATCTGGCGCGGGACGTGGGGCGAGCGGCGTGCGGTGCGGGCGGCGAGAACGCCGTTCGCGGCAAGTGAGCCGCCGGGGACGTGGCGCCCCCGGCGCGGCTTACCTCGTCGCTCACCGCCGCCCTTAGCGCCGCTTAGCCGCGTCCAACGAACGGCATCTTGCTCGCCATGATGGTCATGAACTGCACATTCGCGGACAAAGGCAGCTCCGCCATATGCAATACCGCATCGGCGACCAGTTCCACATCCATCAGCGGCTCGATCGCGATCTCCCCGTTGGCCTGCGGCACGCCACGCGCCATCCGCGCGGCCATCTCGGTCGCCGCATTGCCGATGTCGATCTGCCCGCAGCAGATGTCGTACTTGCGGCCGTCGAGCGAGACGGATTTGGTCAGTCCGGTGATGGCGTGCTTGGTCGACGTGTAGGCAATGCTGTTCGGACGCGGCGCGTGTGCCGAGATCGAGCCATTGTTGATGATGCGGCCGCCGCGCGGCGTCTGCGTTTTCATCAGGCCGAAGGCCGCACGAGTGCAGAGAAACACACCGGTCAGATTGGTGTCGACGACGGCGCGCCAATCTTCGACGCTGAGCTCGTCGATATCGACCGGCGGTGCACCGCGCCCGGCGTTGTTGAACAGCACATCGAGGCGTCCATAGCGCTGCCGGATCGCGTCGAACAGCGCGGCGACGCCTGCTGCGTCGCTCACATCACACGCAACCGCGAGCGCGTCCGTGCCGCGTTGCCGCGCCTCGTCGGCTACTTCATCGAGCGGCGCCTGGCGGCGTCCGGTCAGCACCACGCTATAGCCGTGCTCGAGCAGCCTGAGCGCCGTCGCGCGGCCGATGCCGCTGCCCGCGCCGGTTACCAGCGCCACCTTGTTTGTTGCGGTCACAACGAGTCTCCTTGCAAATGCGCCGTACACGACCCGTCATGCGTGCTGATGCAACCGGGTGGGCGGCGTTCGCGCACGGCCGTGTCATGTATGCCGCGCGCGAAGGGTTCAGGGGGAAGATTCAGGGTGGATGGCCACGCATGCGAACGCCATCCACCAGAGAAATCGCGTCCAACGTACCACGTCTGCGCGCCGACGGCAGCGAAGTTCGCAGGCTGCTTGCCCAACCTTCGCAATCTGCTCAGCCGACGTTCATCGGCAACAGCACCATCTGCCTGCCCTGCTGATGCAGACGCGTCTGGATTTCGACGGGCGTCTGGTTATGCAGCCATGCGGTCAGGAAGTTGACGCGCTTGAAGATCAGTTTGCTGGCAAAGCACACGCTGTTCGGAAACTCGTCCATGGTCGCGTCGGCGAGCTTCATGAACTCGATCACCGGATGCGTGCCGAACGCCATCCGGTAATCGGCGGCGATGCCATGCTGACGGCAAAACCCCACGTAGTAGGCGAGCGACGCGCTGATGGTTTGCTGCAAGCGCTGCAGGTGTTCTTCGCCCTCGTAGCTCTTCGCGTCCACTTCGCCTACGGCGAGAAAGATAATGCTCTTGAAGTGGCCGGGAAACAGCCGGTTGACCCACAGCAGCGCATGCATGCTCGCGCCACGGTGTTTGCCCACCAGCAGGATCGCCGTAGGCTGCGCCGGATCGGGCTTGAGCAAGGCCGCTTCGCCGGACAGCGCAGGCGGATCGCCAGCAAAGAGCGAATCCTCCTTGGCCAGTTGCGCACGCGTATCGCTGTAGTGGCGCTTGATAAGAAAGCACAGCGCCACCACAGCGCTCGTCACCAGCACGGTCAGCCAGCCGCCTTCCGTGAATTTCTCGACCAGCGTGATCACCAGCACCGTGCTCGTGACCGCCAACCCGAGCGCCGACAGCGCGAAGTGCCGCACCCAGCCGCCCTCGTGACGATGCTTCCACCAGTAGATGCACAAGCCCAGCAACGACAGGCTGAAGGTCAGAAACACGTTGATGCTGTAAAGCACGACGAGGATGTCCACGTTGCCGCGCGTCCACATCAGGATCGCGAGACTTGCGACGCCCATCACGACGATGCCGTTCTGCCGCACGAGGCGCGTCGACAGGTCACGGAAATGTCGCGGCACCCATGAGTCGGCCGCCATGTTCGAGAGGACCGCCGGGCCGTCGAGAAAGCCGGTTTGCGCGCCGACCAGCAACAAGCCCGCTTCGAAAGCGAGCACAGCGGCCAGCAACGCATGGCGCGCGGCGGCGGAACCGAGACCCAAATGATCGATCACGCTGCCGAACACCACCGCGTTGAGCGTTTGTCCCTCCACCGGCTGGGCGTGCCACAACATGTAAAGCAGGATGATGCCGCCCGCGGTGAACGCGAGCGATGAGGCCATATAGAACATCGTTACCTTGCCGGCCGGCACGCGCGGTTCGGCCAGCATATTGACATTGTTCGAGACCGCTTCGAGGCCGGTGTAGGTGCCGCCGCCCAGCGAAAACGCTCGCATCAGCAGCGCCGCGACCACCAGAGGTCCTAACGAATGCGACATGCCGCGCGCTTCACCCACGGCGCCAGGCACTACAGCAGCCAGATTACTGCCGTGCACGGCCACGCCGTAGACGATCAGCCCCAGATGCAGCACGACAAAGCCCATGAAAATGGGCAGAAGAACCATGATGGATTCGCGCATGCCGCGGAAGTTGAGGCCTGTCATCAGCACGATCAGGATCAACTCGGTGGTGAGCTTGAATTCCTGCGCGCCGACCGGCAACAGACTAAAGAAAGCATCGACACCGCTGGCAAGCGAGGTCGCCACCGTCAGTACGTAGTCGACCAGCAGCGCCGCACCGGACACCAGCCCCGGACGCGGCCCCAGCAACGCAGTCGCAACCCGGTAGCCGCCGCCACCGGTCGGGAACAGTTCGATCACCTGGTTATAGCCGAGCGCGATGATGAACACGGTTGCCGCGGTGGCCAGCGCGAGGAACAGCGCGAGCTGGGTGTGCTGGCCAAGCGCGAGGAACGCTTCTTCCGGCCCGTAGCACGAGGAAGACAAACCGTCGGCGCCGAGTCCCACCCACGCGAGTATCGGCGTGACCGCGATTGCGTGGCGGGTGCGGGGATCGAGCGGGTCGAGGGGTTTGCCGAAGAGCAGTTGCCACATCCTGTTGACCGCTGTCATGGCGTCTCCTCGCGAGGGATGTCGTCAACGGACTACGCATTGGAAATGTAGGGCAGTTCCATGGCGTCTGCCAGTCGGCGTTACCCGTGACGCGACCGGTCGGCCTCCGCGAATCGGTCCACGCGCCGTGTGACATGGCACGGGGGCGCCACAGTCTTTCAACTCGATTTCGATTCACTGTCGAATCGCACAGCACTCGCTGTGACGTGCGCGCTGATCCTCACGCCCAATCAAACGCGTGATTGCGTAAATGTTTTGTTATGTTATAACATATTACAATTCGCAATCAGACTCCGCCGTAATGCGGCGCGAAATAGCCTGGTGCGACAAGAGGATTTCCCACCCGCACAACAAAAAGATGAAACATCACACACTCATTTCGCGTGCCGCATTGCTGCTGTTTGCGCAGACGGTTTCCTTGCATGTCCTCGCCGCCTCCGCAGGCGCTCCTGTGAAAGGCACCGTCACCGATACCCAGGGGCATGCGGTCGAAAACGCCGCTGTCTCCCTCCAGGACGCCGACGGCCATACGCTCGCGCAAACCCATACGGGCCACGACGGCAGCTTCGTGCTGCCGGATGTCCAGCCCGGCACCTATGCGGTCACGGTCGGCGCGAAGGGGTTTGGCGCCAATACCAGCATCGCTACCGTCGACGGCGGCGCGCCGCATCCGTTGAAGGTGGCGCTCGAAAAAGGCAGCGCGATCGATGTCAACGTAGAGGCGCAACGTCTCAACGTGGCCCGTAACGGCCTGCAGCCTGACGCCGGCGCAAGCGTCTACCGTTTCACGCAAGCGGACATCCAGGCCCTGCCGCAAGGCGACAACACGCCGATCAACCAGGTGCTGCTGCAGGCGCCGGGCGTGGCCAACGATTCGTATGGCCAGCTCCACGTGCGCGGCGACCACGCCGACCTGCAATACCGCATCAACGGCATCATCATTCCCGAGCCGATCAGCGGCTTTGGGCAGTCGCTCGATACGCACATCGTCGACCAGGTGAACCTGATCACTGGTGCGTTGCCCGCGCAATACGGCTATAAAACAGCCGGGATTGTCGATATCACGACGAAATCAGGCGACCTCGGCAACGGCGGCGCGATCGACGTGTACGGCGGCAGCCACCAGACGCTGCAGAGCAATGCCGACGTCTATGGCTCGCAAGGACCGCTAAGCTATTTCTTCACCGGCACGCTCGGGGTGAACAACCTCGGCATCGAGGCGCCAACCTCGGACGGCAGTCCGCTGCACGACCATACACGCCAAGGCAATGGCTTCGGCTACCTGTCGTACATCATCAACCCCCTCACACGTGTGACATTGATGGCGGGCACGGCCGCCAATCAGTTCGAACTGCCAAATACGCCGGGCCTGCCGACCAATTTCGCGCTCGCCGGCCAGACGACCTTCAATTCCGCCAACCTCAACGAAACGCAATCGGAGCTGAACAACTTCGCCGTGCTGGCGTTGCAGGGCACCAATGGCGGCGCGCTCGATTATCAGGTGTCGCTGTTCACGCGCTATACGCGCACCCAGTTCAATCCCGACCCGATCGGCGATCTGATGTTCAACGGAGTGGCGTCGACAGACTTCCGCAGCAACCAGGCAGAAGGCGTGCAGGCCGATACGACTTACCGGCTCAACGACGCGCATACGCTGCGCGGCGGCGTGTGGGTCGAGCAGGAACACGCCGTCTTCAACGACAGCGTCTCCGTATTCCCGGCCGACGCCAACGGCAACCAGCTTTCGGATGTCCCGTTCACCATCAACGATTCGGGCGCGAACACCGGCTATCTGTATAGCGCGTACCTGCAGGATGAGTGGAAGCTCAATAGCAAGCTGTCGCTGAACTACGGTCTGCGTTACGACGGCATGGCCGAGTTCGTGCACGCGAGCCAGTTGAGCCCGCGCATCGGTCTGGTATTCACGCCGACCAACGCCACCACGCTGCACGCCGGTTACTCGCGCTATTTCACGCCGCCTGACTTCGAGCTGGTTGCGCCATCGACCGTCACGCGCTTTAACGGCACCACCAACCAGAGCGAGGTCACTCAGGACAGCCCGGTGCAACCTGAACGCAGCGACTATTTCGACATCGGCGTGACGCAGCGCATCACGCCTGCGCTCACCGTCGGGCTCGACGCGTACTACAAGATTGCGAGGAATCTGCTCGATGAAGGCCAGTTCGGCACCGCGCTGATCGAAACGCCATTCAACTACCAGTACGGCCGCGTCTACGGGCTCGAATTCACCGCCAACTACAAGCAGGACAACGTTTCCGCGTATCTGAATCTCGCGTGGAGCAAGGCCCAGGGCAAGGACGTGGATTCGGCGCAGTTCAACCTCACCGCGGCAGAGCTTGCCTACATCGCCAACAACTGGGTGTTCCTCGACCACGACCAGCGCGTGACTGTTTCGCTCGGCGGCGCCTATGACCTGGGCAGAACCACCTTCACGGCCGATGCGATCGTCGGCAGCGGCTTGCGCAGCGGCTTTGCGAACACCGACAAGCTGCCGTGGTACGGACAGCTCAATCTGGCCGTGATCCAGCATTTCGACGAACCGATCGTCGGCAAATTCGAAGCGCGGGTCGTGCTGATCAATGCGATCAACAGCGCGTATGAACTGCGCGACGGTTCGGGCATCGGCGTCGAGGCGCCGCAATTCGGTCCGCAACGCGCCATTTACGCCGGCATCACGAAGCGGTTCTGATCACGCCGGCGACAGCAGGGCAACAGAAGGAGTTTAAGCATGAACGACTGGACCAATCTCGCCGATGCAGCACGCCTCGGCGGCTGGGTGATCTATCCGCTGACCGTGCTGGCAATCGTCGCGCTCGCCATCACGCTCGATCGGGCTTATGCGTTCTGGAGGTTCGCGCGGATGCCGGTGTGGGCGGACTCGGCACTGGCGAACGCAGAACACGGCGCGGGCAACGAGCTCGCGTCGGGGCCGACCGCAGACTGCCCGGCGCGACCTGGCTCTCGCCTGACCGGCACCTTGCCGCAACAGCACGCCCTTACCCGGATTGGACGCTTGCTCGGCGACACGCGTGTGCCGCTGTGGCGCATCGAAACGCGGGTCGAAGCCGCCGCCGCGCAAATCGAGCGTGACATGGGCCGCGGCCTGTGGCTGCTCGAGACCATCGTTACGGCGGCGCCGCTGCTGGGCCTGCTGGGCACGATCGTCGGCATGATGCATTCGTTCAAGCTGATCGGCGGCGATGGTCTGGTCAATCCGTCGGGTGTCACGGGCGGCGTCGCGCAGGCGCTGATCGCCACCGCGATCGGTCTGGTCATCGCCCTCCTTGCGCTGTTTGCGTTCAACTTCTTCTCGCGCCGCATCGACCGGCTGATGGACGAACTCGAATCGTTCGCCAACGAAGCCCTCAGCGACCTGCGCCTCGCGAGCGAAAACGCCGGACTGTCATCATGAAACTGCGGCGCTCACGCCGCTCGAAGCGCGGCCGCATCGAGATCATCCCCATGATCGACGTGATGTTCTTTCTGCTGGCGACTTTCATGCTTACTTCTCTGGCCATGCAGCGTCTCGATGCGGTACGGATCAACCTGCCGCAAGGACACGCGCAGCAACTGTCGCGGGACAAACCGCTGACACTCTCGGTGAATCAGGCCAATCAGGTGTTTATCAATCAGCAGGCCGTGCGGCTCGATCAGGTGACGCCGATGATCGCGCGCCTGCTGCGCCCCGATGCCAACGTGGTGGTGGCCGCCGACGATCATGCGTCGCATGGCGTCGTCGTGCAGGCCATGCTGGCCGCGCGCCAGGCTGGAGCCGAACACTTTCTTGTCGCCGTGCATCGTGAGTAGCGGCTTGCAACGGCTGCTGGCGCTCGCTGACCGGGAGCGCGTACGGTTTTCGATGGCGGTTGTGCTGGCTGCGGTACTGTGCCTGGTGCTGCTGGGGCGTTCGGCGGCGTGGCTCTCCAGTCGTGAGCCCGAGCCACACGCGCCGCCGACGACGATGGAGATGCGGCTGGTCGAACTGGCGCCGCCAACGCCAGTGGCTCCCGCTGCGCCAGCCACGCAGGCACAAGCGGCACCGCCGCCGCAGGCTCCTGCAAAGCGTGCGCCGCGCGAGGCGCAGGCTCGGCAGCAGCTGCTCACGCACGTGGTCACTCCGCGCAATAGTCCGGCGCGCTCGCCAATTGAACCGGCAACGCACGATCAACCTGTGGCGCCTTCGGCGCTAGGGCAAGCACCAGCACCAGCGGTCGCGCAGGCTGCATCAAGTACGACAACAACGTCGTCGAACGGCACGGTCTCCTCAGCGCCACCCGCGCCATCCGGCAGCACCCAGGCGCGCCTGCTCTCGCAACCTATGCCGGTTTTGCCCGACGATCTACGCGAGCAGGGTTATCAGGTCACGGCCGTCGCCCACTTCAAGGTACACGCAGACGGGACATTCGAAGTCGAACTGGTCAAGCCGACGCAAAATCCGCGGCTCAACCAGATCCTGCTGGAAACCTTGCACCGCTGGCGCTTCTTTCCGGCTATGGAAAACGGGCGTCCGGTCGAAAGCGATCAGGACGTGCGAGTGCACTTCTCGGTGAGCTGAGCGGGCAGCGCGTGTCACGCGGCGCTGCCGGGCAAGCGAAACGCCTGAAGCCGTGTGCGTGCGAAACGTCTGACGCACCGCCCTGCATCGATGCGTGACGGCTCAGACTGCTCCGCTGAGGATTACAGACGAAAATCCGCTGCCATATCCTCATCGCTACGCGCCTCAAGTTCGCCACCACGGCAGGCTTTCATGAACACGTCGTAGTCCTTCTCGACCTGGTCCGAATACGCGGACGCATACTCGGTCAGCGCCTCGCCGAACTGATCGCCACGGCCGATATACGAACTGATCTCGATCGCCTTGCCGCTCGCCTTCGCATGGGCTCGCGCCATGACCCAGCCGCACAGCTTCGCGTAACCTAGCAGCAAGTCGTTATCGAACAGTTCGATGTTCGCCGAGAGTTTCATGTCGCGCAGTTGCCGGAAATAAAAATGCCGGCCGGATGGACCGGTCGCCCAGCCGAGGAAAATATCGCTCGCCGCCTGCAGCACGCGCTGCCCGCGCACGACGCGTTCGCCATCGTGATGCAACGTCTGGCCCTTGAAGTACTGCGAGATCACCGACTGACGCGCTTCCTTGATCTGCAGGAAAAGCGGCTTACCCATGTGATCCGTGTTGAGCAGCACCAGACAGCGCGTGCCGACGCTGCCGACGCCGACCACCTTGAACACCAGGTCCTGCATCGAAAAATGAGTGAGCAGCTCGCGCCTGTCATGGGTCAGCGTTTTCAGGTATTCGCCGTACATCGGGCAGATCAGTTTGCGCCAGTCGCCGATCGTGAACCAGTCGTCTTCGGCTTCGAACAGCGTATTGGCGCCATGCACGTGAAAGAGTCCGGGCGGCGCATCACGGATGGTGAGCTTCTCGCCGTCGTGTTCGCACATCTTGTCGAGCATGCTCTCCTGGGTGCGCCCAGCGGCCTTTTCCATGCCCCGCCTGACCGTGCGGCGACGCTCGGGCGTCAACGCCGTTTCGGCCATTCGTTCGAACGTGATACGTTCGTACCACAGCTCCAGCGACCCGCACTGCGCATACTGCGTCATGCGATCACGGTATTCGCTCACTGCCGTCATCACCAGATCGGCGGCGAAGCCGCGGCTCAGGCGCATATGCCGCGCGGCCACCACGAGACTCGCCGTCAGCCGCTTGAGATCCCATTCGAATGGGCCAAGCGCCACTTCGTCGAAGTCGTTCATGTCGAATATGAGTTGCCGTTCGGGCGTCGCGAAACCGCCGAAGTTCATCAGATGGCCGTCGCCGCAGATCGGCATCACGAGGCCTGTATCGGAGACCCGGCTGAGGTCGTGGGCCTGGATGATCGCGCTGCCGCGAAAGAAAGTGAATGGCGACACGGCCATGCGACCGTAGCGCAACGGTACCAGCATCTGAACCCGCCCTTCGCTGCTTTGCTTGAGAAGATCGATCGGGTTGCGGTGGATATCGCCCAGCGCGCGATGACTCGAACGCTTCGAATGCTCGCGAGCCGCCCGGCCGATGGCTTCCCGCTCCGCGATGGTGCTGGCTTTCATGCTCTTCTCCGTTTATGGTGACTCGCTGTAGCCGGCCTCACGCCGCTACCGTGCCGATGCGCCCCACATGCGCGCGCAACGGATTGCACTGTTCGTTATTCTTCGAAGACCACCTTACAACCGCGTGGGTAAGCGCCATCGCGTTGCCGTATTAAATCCTGTGGTGAACGCGGGCGCAAGTGCCGCGACCCCAGATGCAGAAAGGGGCGGGCGCCGCCTGTGCGCGCCCGCCCCCTTATCTTCTCGCACCGCGACTTCACCGCGCATAAATAACAGACCGGCGACGCCGCCGCTGTCACGCCAGTGTCACCGGAACGTGTCATCCGCGCGAGGTTGCCGAGGTGCCGTTCGACTTGCTGAGTCCGTGCAAACTCAGTGTGCGGCGAGTGGTGCGTTCGACGCGGTACGCATATCGGCAGACAACCCCACGAGCTGATCACGTGCAACGCCGGCCACCTGATCGAACGCCGCACGTTGAGCGCCCGCCAGCGGTAGCGCGAAGCGGCTCGTCAATCTGAGCGGGTTAGTGGGCTGATTGTTCAGGCGTACTTCGAAATGCAGGTGCGGTCCAGTTGCGACGCCCGTCTGTCCGACCGCGCCCAGAGATTGGCCCTGTCTGATTTGTGCGCCTATCCGCAAGCCGCTCGCGAACGCCGACAGATGCGCATAGTAAGTGGTGTAGCCCCGCGCGTGGCGCACGATGACATGCTTGCCGTAGCCGCGGTCGAAGCCGACGAACTGCACCGTGCCTCCCGCTGCAGCAACGACGGACGTACCCTGCGCCGCCGTGAGGTCCACGCCCGTATGCAGCAGACGCTGTCCAGTGACCGGATGAATCCGGTACCCGAACGGCGAACTCACGCGGACGTAGTTCAACGGCATGGCGAACGGTTCAGCGGTGAGACGTTCGCCGTTGAACGAGTAATAGTCTCCAGCGGTTCGCCCTGGTGCGACGAACCACACGGCCTGGTACATCCGGCCCGCGAACCGGATCTCGACTGCTGTCACGCGTCTGCGCGACGGGCTCGCCCGGTTGCCTGCGACGGGTTCGTAGACGACGCGATAGTAATCGTCGGCTTGGGCTGGCCGCGTGGCATCCAGTCGCCCTGCGAGGATCCGGCTGAGTTGCGCTGCGAGATCCGCGGGCAACCCGATGGCCGTCCATGCGCCATGCAAACCACCTTTCATCTGTCCGGCATAGGTGCCGGTGTCGGGCACCGGCATGCTCAACGGCGCGGCGCTCGAAAGTGTGGAAGGAGTGCCGCGTGCGACGCCCTGGCGAGGCAGGCCGCTGTTGGCAGCGACGCTGCCACTGCTGACGGCAACCCGCCCGTACCATACATCTGGGTGCGCCACCGGAGCGAGCGGCGCGCAAATGGAAGGGCTGAACCGGCACATTGTCGCGGGCACCGATTCATTCAGCAATAGCACGAGCGGGGGATGCGCATGCAGATCGCGGTGCATAGGCGGCATATGCGCATCGGACACGGAGCGCATGACGGATACCAGAGGTAGATCGCCAGCGCCTGTTGGGCTTGCAGCGCTGGGCACCTGGGGTTGCGCGCCCAGCATGGCCGATTCCACCGCGAGTCCGCGCGTGCCGGCCGATGCGGCCCGGCTGAACGTCTTCGCTGCCACGCCCGGTGCGACCGGCGCGCCCAGCGCGGCGATCGCGCCGCTCAGCAACGCCGCATTGGCGGCAACACCTCGCGGGGATTTGCGTTTGAAATGAGCCTCGCGGCTCGTATCAGTGGAAGTGACCTGCTCGCGCGCGATGATGTTACGTAGATACGGCCACATTACGGAGAAATCTCGCAGTCGAAACAGAAGGCTGCGGGCATGAGCGCCAGTGCAATAACACTTGGCAGCGGTGCAGAACAGATGGGTAAGCGACTGTAGGAAGGTTACGACATCGGACTGCACGGCCCGGCAACAGGAATCACCAGTCTACTGACAGCTATGAATCGGAAAAATAGGACAAGTCCTGTCTTACACGACTTGAGTCTGAATTTCGCCGATCGTCGTACAGACCGTGTTGAGGGGCTCTACGACAGCTTCTCAACACACGCTGCGGCCCACCCCGTGCGCTTCTCGACCTATAACCCATCGTTAATGCATCGCCGCAGAAACTTTAACTATCCCCAATCGTAGCCGCCTCTTATGCTCGGACCGTGGCCCTTTCCGGCCGCGTCCTGCAGCACTGGCGTTATCGTCGGCGCAGCGCGCACGGCACGCGGACGCGCCTCGCGCGCTGACGGGCAAGCGGTTTTTCATTGTGACTGAGGCGATAAATCATGAAAATCTGTATCTTCGGCGCAGGAGCAATCGGCGGTCTCATGGGAGTGCAACTCGCGCGCGCGGGCGCCGACGTGAGCTTCATCGCACGCGGCCCCCATCTGGCCGCGATGCGCGAGCACGGCGCGCGTTTGCTGATGGATGGCGAGGAACTCAGCGCACCAGTGCGGTGTACGTCCGATCCCCGCGAACTCGGCGTGCAAGACTATGTGATCGTGACGCTCAAGGCACACTCACTGCCTGGCGTCGTGGAGTCCATGCAGCCCTTGCTCGGCAAACACACGGCAATCGTCACCGGCGTCAACGGCATCCCTTACTGGTATTTCTATCAGCACGGCGGCAAGTTCGCGGGCACTCGCCTGTCCAGCATCGATCCGGACGGCACGCAATGGAGTCGTCTCGGCCCTGAGCGCGCGATAGGCTGCGTGCTGTATCCCGCAGCGGAAATCGTCGAACCGGGTCTCATCAAGCATGTGTATGGCAAGAAATTCCCTATTGGCGAGCCCAGCGGCGAGCGCACGCCGCGCATCCAGCTGCTTCACGAGATCATGCAGGCTGCCGGTTTTGACGCACCGATCCGCGAAAACATCCGCGATGAAATCTGGCTCAAGCTGTGGGGCAATCTGTGCTTCAACCCGATCAGCGCACTGACTCACGCAACGCTCGACGTCCTCACCAGTGACCCCGGCACACGCGCCGTGTCACGCACCATGATGCTCGAGGCGAAGCAGATAGCGGATCACTTCGGCGTACATTTTCGCGTCGACGTCGAGAAGCGGATCGACGGCGCCGGTGCGGTGGGCGCACACAAGACTTCGACGCTGGTCGATCTGGAAAACCGGCGGCCGATGGAAATCGATCCGTTGCTCACCGTCGTGCAGGAAATGGGCCGCCTCGTCGGTGAGCCCACGCCGACCATCGACGTCGTGCTGGCGCTGATCAAGCTCCGCGAGCGCATCGCGCTACAGGGCGGATGATTCTTCGCATCCCGTAACAGCTCGCTTTCTCCGCTGACCTGTCAATTGAAAACGGAATCGAGCCCAAAAGGCTCGATTCCATTGCCGCGCATCCAAACCTCATTGATCGATCGACAGCCACACCGCCTTGGGTTCCGTGAAGTTTTCGATTGCCACATCGCCGTGTTCACGGCCGAACCCTGAATCGCCCGCCCCGCCCCACGGCAGCCGCACATCAGTGTAGCCATACGTATTGATCCACACCGTACCCGCCTTGAGCGCATGCGCCACCCGATGGACACGGCCAATATCGGCGCTCCACACGCCTGCAGCCAGGCTGTATAACGTACCATTAGCAATCCGTATCGCATCGTCCTCGTCATCAAAGCGGATCACGCTCGCCACCGGCCCGAAGATCTCCTCCTGCGAAATCCGCATCTCGTGTTCCACGTTGGCAAACACGGTAGGTTCAACGAAAAAGCCGCGTTTGCCCAGACGAGCGCCACCCGTCACGAGCGTTGCACCTTCCTCACGGCCTATGTCGACGTAATCGAGCACGGTCTTCATCTGCGCGGCCGAGACGACCGGTCCCATCGAGGTTTCGCGCGCCGCAGGATCGCCGACCTTGATCGACTTCGCACGCGCCGCAAGCCGCTCGACGACTTCGTCATAGACGTCGCGATGCGCCAGGATGCGCGAGCCTGCCGAGCACACCTGGCCGGTGTTAAAGAAGATACCTGACGCCGCTGCACGCACGGCGTTGTCCACATTCGCATCGGGGAAGATCACGTTGGCCGATTTTCCGCCGAGCTCCAGCGTCACGCGCTTGAAGTTGACGGCGGCACCTTGCAGGATGCCGCGCCCAACCGAAGGCGACCCCGTGAACGTCACCTTGTCGCCACCCGGATGCGCGACCAGTGCATCGCCGACCACGCGTCCCTTGCCGGTCACGATGTTCAGCACGCCAGGCGGCACACCCGCCTCCAGCGCGAGTTCGCCCACGCGCAATGCCGTGAGCGGCGTAATCTCAGCGGGCTTGACGATCATCGTGCAGCCGCACGCTAGCGCAGGCGCGATTTTCCACATGCCGATCATCAACGGAAAATTCCACGGCACAATCGCCGCCACCACGCCGACAGGTTCGCGTATCGTGTACGTCAGCGCATCCGGGCGCACGGGCACCACCTGCCCGGTGATCTTGTCGCACCAGCCGGCGTAGTAGGCAAGCGTATCGATTGCGGCGGGCAAATCCTGCCGTTGCACGGCGGCAATTGGCTTGCCGGCGTCGAGACTTTCAAGCGTCGCCAGTTCATCCTGGTGCGTGCGCAACAATTCCGCAAAGCGGACCAGGATACGGCCTCGTTCGGCCGCACGCAGCGCGTTCCAGACCTTCAGCGCGGCGCGGGCGGCACGCACCGCTGTGTCGACATCGGCGGCGCTGCCTTGCGCGACGAGCGCGATCGGCTCTTCCGTGGCGGGGTTGATGTCGATCGAATATTCGCCGCTGCCAGGCGGTACGCGCTTACCGTCGATCAGGAGGTCATGTCGCCTGAGGTCGAGTTCGGTGTCCATCATGGTGCTCCTTGCTTTGAGGTACAGCGTTATTCACCGGTCTGCTCCGGCCAGTGACGCAGATGCGCCTGACCATTGGCAGCGGCGGCAGGCTCATTGCGCAAGCCGATCCAGCGCGCACGCATCGGGGCAAGAATGAACTTCGCCGCGACGGCTGCCGTAATCGCGACCACTGCGGATACGATAAAAACCAGACTCCAGCCGCCGGTCGCGGACAGCACTGAGGCAAGCGGCACAAGCAGCGAAGCCGTCCCTTTCGCTGTGTACAGCGTCCCCGCGTTAGCCGCCGCGTACTTGCTGCCGAAGGTATCCGCACAGATCGCGGGAAAGATCGAGAAGATTTCGCCCCAAAACAAAAAGATCAGGGCTGCGAAGGTCATGAAGGCATAGGGGTTACTGCCGTATTGCATCATGCCGAGCAACGCGAGGCCTTCGCCGATAAAGATCATGAACATGGTGTTCTCGCGGCCGATCTTGTCGGAGATGAAACCGCATAGTGGGCGCGTGAAGCCGTTGCAGATATTGTCGATCGACAGCGTTGCCGTCAGCAGCGGCAAGGTCATGCCGAAGAAGCTCATGGGAATCCGGGCGAGCCCCCAGTCCTTCGCGATCGGACCAAGCTGAGCCGTGGCCATCAGGCCGCCCGCCGCGACGGCAACGAACGAGACATAGATCACCCAGAACAGCGGCGTCTTGATCATTTGGCCCGGGGTGTAGTCGACCTTGGAGACGATAAACTTCTTGTTCGGCGCCTTTACGTGACGCGCATCCGGCTTTTTCAACAGCATCGCGAGGCCAAGCATGCACACGCCCTGGAGGATGCCGAAAAAGAAAAACGCGTGCTCGTAGCCCGAGCGCACGATCATGGTGGCAATCGGAATCACAGTCACCGCGGCACCGGCGCCGAAGCCGGCAGCGGTCAGCCCTGCTGCAAGGCCGCGCCGGTCGGGAAACCATTTCAGTGCATTTCCGACGCACGTGCCGTACACACAGCCTGCACCGATACCGCCAATGACAGCCGCCACATAGAGATGCGGCAATGTCGTCGCATACGAATCGATCACCCATGCGAGCCCGGCGCACACCGCACCTCCCGCCACCACCGGACGCGGGCCGAATTTGTCGACCAGCCAGCCCTCGATCGGCACGAGCCACGTCTCGGTCAGAATGAAGATCGAAAACGCCAGCTGAATGGATGCGTCGCTCCAGTGATGGCGCGTGCTCATCGGTGTCACGAAGAGCGTCCACGCGTATTGCAGATTCGCCACCAGCGCCATGCACAGCATGCCGATGACGAGCTGGCACCACCGGTTCGCGCCGGCGGCGTGGGTCGGCGCGCGCTGAGTGATATCGTCCATGTGCCTTGTCTCCGCTATCTATTTAGAGCAGCCGGCCATTTCGCCGTGCTGTATGCAGCCCACCTTATGGTTGCGACCCGAAAAGCCTGCCATCGGGCATATTTAATCTTTGCACCGCGCATTACGACCATTTAAATCAGGCGGCACGGAAATCTGAATTATTAGTTAGATAAATCGGTTCGCTTCCGCACGATCGGCGTTAACCCTTTCCATATAGGGCCTCGCTCCGCGCGTTAACCCGGTAGTCGCTCCTCTCCAATCTGCTTCTTTATCTGAATCCATGCTAGGGTCATTGCTGAATTACGAATAATTAAAGTTTGTTATTATGTTGATTCACATTCGTTTATACATCGGCCATGACGATGAGAAACGCGACACTGCGGCAATTGAAGGTCTTCGAGACGGTGGCGCGCCATCTGAGTTTCTCGCGTGCAGCCGAGGAACTGCATTTGACCCAGCCGGCCGTCTCCACTCAGGTACGCCAACTCGAGGAGCACGCGGGGCTGCCGCTCTTCGAGCAGCTCGGCAAGAAAATTTACCTGACGCCTGCCGGCACCGAGATGCTCCACTACAGCCGTGCGATCATCCAGCAGTTCCACGAAGTGGACGAAGCGATGAGTCAGTTGAAGGGCGTCTCTGGGGGCAAGCTGAATGTCGCAGTCATCAGCGCGGGCGACTACTTCTTTCCGCGCCTGCTGGCCGAGTTCACGCGTCGCTATGCGGGCGTCGTGCTGAATCTGGCGGTGCATAACCGCGAGGAACTGTTGCATCAACTCTCCACCAACCAGACCGACCTCGCGGTCATGGTACGTCCGCCGCACGAGATGGACGCGACCAACGAACCGTTTGCCCCGCACCCGTATGTGATCGTCGCCGCGCCGAGCCATCCGCTCGCGCACAAGCGCAACATCAAGATGAGTCAACTGGCGAACGAAGCCTTTATCGTTCGCGAGCGCGGTTCGGACACGTGGAATTCGATGGAGGAAGGGTTTGCCGGCCGCCTCACCAACCTCAAGATCGCCATGGAGATCAAGAGCACCGAGACAATCAAGCAGGCCGTGATTGCCGGCATGGGCATCGCGTTTCTGTCCGCGCATACCATCAGTCTGGAATTGCAGGTGGGCAATCTTGTGGTGCTTGATGTCGAAACCTTCCCCGTCATGCTCAACTGGTATGTCGTGCATCGTCGCAACAAACGCCTGCCGCCCGTTGCGGTGGCCTTCAAACGCTTCCTGATGGAGGAAGGCGCCCCTCTCATCGAGAGAATCACGCGTGTCAAGGAGCTGAGCGTTCATAAGCAATAGGCTATGGATTTCCAATAAAACTCTAACTATTGCGACCTTGGCCTGCGGTTTCGCTGGGACCGCGATACCCCGCGATTTCTTTGCCGCTCGTGACAACCGTGGCGCTCGCCCCGCGTTACCGAGTGACCGACGCTGCGGTCACAGCGACAAGTGCCGACGCGTAGCGCCTCAGCCACACGATGCGAGTCGTCAAGCGGCGACCACGACTGCGCGAAGTCGTCGTCGAACAGCGCAGGCATGTGATCGTCAGGCCATTCGAAGCCTTCCAGCACATTGAGTACACCGCGGCGCTGCACAACGCCACAGCGGACCATCGAACGCTGACCCAACCCTCCGGCGAACGCATAGCGTCCACGGGCGGTGCCCGCGTTTATCATCAGATGGGCGCCCAAGGCGGTCGCGAGCAGGCTCAGCGCCAGCAGCACGGCCAGCCCGAACGGTTGCGCATGTTCGGTCACGAAGCCGTAGCCCATCCAGACGCAGAGCAGGATCGCCGTCAGATTGACCACGCCGGTACCCGGATGCACGACCCCTTGCGCAATAAGCCAGCCGCGCGAGATGCACCAGGCCGTCGCCGAGACAGCAAAGAGCAACGCGCCGATAAATACCGCGACATACACCTCGATGCACGCCCACTCCCCGCAGGACGTCGACGACAGATAGCGCGCGAAGCCACCCAGCATCGCGGCCATCCCTACGCCGCTGCCGCGTAACGCAACGTGCTGCGGCCTGGCTCGAAAATCATGCCGCCACGCGAAGCGCGCGCCGAGTGCCGCACCAGCGATGGCGGCCGCAATGCTCGCGGCAGCCACGCCCATGCCCGCAGCCAGCAATCCAGTCAACATGGCAGTCGTGACCATGGAACGCCATGGCGTACGCTGGCTTTCCTCCTCGCAACGCGATGTGCTCACCAGTTGCGCGACGCCTGCCAGCACCACAGCTAGCAGGATGGAAAGCAAGAAGCTCGCAGCCACCCACACGGTATTGCCTCGTAAATCCGGCATGCGCGTCCCCTCATGCTTGCTTGGCTGCGGTCCCGTTCAGACGGCGTTCGCTGCGGTGCGTGCTGCCGCAACGGCCTCGATTTCCCGCGTCGCTTCGAGCGTATTGCTCAAAGTGCCGATGCCCGCGATCGTGACCGTCACTGTCGCGCCATCCTTGATCGAACCGACGCCTAGTGACGTCCCGCAAGCGATCACATCACCCGGCTCCAGCGTGAGATCCTGCGAGATCAGGCTGACCTGCTCCGCCGGCGAAAACACCATGTCGGCCAGTGGGTAGTTCTGCCGCTCCACGCCATCGAGCATCGTGACCACGCTGCCCGCTTGCCAGTCGAAGCCCGAGACGATGGCCGGTCCGAGACAGCAAAACGTGTCGAAGCCCTTGGCGCGGCACCATTGCGGAAAGTGCGGATTTTCGTTGATCAGGTCGGCCGCGGTGACGTCGTTGACGATCGTGTAGCCGAAGATCGACGCCGCCGCGTCGGCCAGATTCGCGTTGCGGCAGCGTCGTCCAATCACGATGCCGAGTTCGCCCTCGTAGACGATCTTGCCCGCGTAACTCACCGGTCGTCGTATGGTTGCGCCGTCACCTATTACCGAACCCGCGGGCTTGAGCAGGAACAACGGATGCGCCGGCACCGGCTTGTCGAGTTTCGCGGCCAGCGCGTGATAGTTGTTCCAGAGCGCGATGACCGTTCCGGGCGCGCAAGGTGCGAGCGGCGTCAAGGCCCGCGTCGACAGAACCGCGCCGGTCGGCACCCGCTGGTCGAGGCTTTCGTACTCGTGCAGATAACCACCTTCGACACGGCCAAACACGATCCCGCCATCGCTCGACATGAAACGCATCCACGTATCCACAGTTCGCTCCCTGGTCATCAGATCGCGCCAACCGCGCGCAACGCGCTGATCTGGTCGCGCGAATAGCCGAGCTCGGCCATCACTTCATCCGTATGCTCACCCAGCAGCGGCGAGCGCTTGACATCCGTCGGACTGTCCGACAGTTTGATAGGATTGCCAACCGTCAGATATTTGCCGCGCACCGGGTGATCCACTTCGACGATCGTTCCGGTCTTGCGCAGTGAGGGTTCTTCGGCCAGTTCCTTCATCGACAGGATCGGGCCGCACGGAATATCGTATTGGTTGAGGATCTCCATGGCCTCGAACTTGGTCCGGGTCATGGTCCAGCGCTCGATCTCCGCGAAAATTTCCTTAAGGCGCGGCAAGCGTGCGGCAGGTGTTGCGTAGTCGGGGTCGGTAGTCCATTCTTCCTTGCCGATCACGTTGCAGATCTTCGTCCACACCGGCGCCTGGGCAATGAAATAGATGTAGGCGTTCGGGTCTGCCTCCCAGCCCTTGCACTTCAGGATCCAGCCAGGCTGTCCGCCGCCCGACGCATTGCCGGCACGTGGCACCGCCTCGCTGAAGGTGCCGTTGGGATACTGTGGGTACTCCTTCATGACGCCAGTACGATCCAGTCGTTGTTGATCGCGCAGTTTCACCCGGCACAGATTCAGCACGCCGTCCTGCATCGCTGCGAGTACCTTTTGACCGCGGCCGGTCTGGGTGCGCTGATAGAGCGCCGTCACGATCCCCAGCGCCAGATGCAAACCGGTGCCGCTATCGCCGATCTGAGCGCCGGTCACAACCGGCGGACCGTCGTCGAAGCCCGTGGTCGAGGCTGCACCACCGGCGCACTGGGCGACGTTCTCGTACACCTTGCAGTCTTCGTAGGGACCCGGACCAAAGCCCTTGACGGACGCCACGATCATGCGCGGATTGAGTTCCTGGATGCGCTCCCAGGTGAAACCCATCCGGTCAAGCGCGCCCGGTGCGAAGTTCTCCACCAGCACATCGCATTTCTGGATCAGCGCTTCGAGCACCTGCTTGCCCTCCGGATTCTTCGTGTCGATCGTCACCGAGCGCTTGTTGTGATTGAGCATCGTGAAGTAGAGGCTGTCCGCGTCCGGAATGTCGCGCAGTTGCTCGCGCGTGATATCGCCTGCGCCGGCCCGCTCCACCTTGATCACGTCTGCGCCGAACCACGCCAGCAATTGCGTGCACGTCGGACCCGATTGCACATGCGTGAAATCGAGGATGCGTACGCCGTCGAGTGCTTTAGCCATGCCTATCTCCTTAGGGTGCGGCCGTTTTACTTGTACATGGTCTGGTTTTTGGTGCCCGGCGCGTATTCGCGCGGGTCGACCCAGATGTTCACCACCGCCGAGCGTCCGGTACGATGAATCGCTTCGCGAGCGCGTTGCAACGCGCCGGCAATGGCGGCCGGATCGCGCACTTCTTCGCCATAGCCGCCGAGCATCTCCGCGAACTTGCCGAACGGCACGTCGCTCAACAGATTGCCGACGTTACCGCGCTCCTCGCCGTACTTCGCAAGCTGGCCGTAGCGGATCTGGTTCATCGCCGAGTTGTTGCCTATGACGGCCAGGTATGGCGCGCCGAAGCGGTTGGCGGTTTCCATGTCGAAGGCGGTCATGCCGAACGAACCGTCGCCGTAATAGCACAGCACTTCCTTGTGCGGATGCGCAAGCTTCGCAGCGAGTGCAAAGCCGGTGCCGACACCGAGCGAGCCGAGCGCGCCAGGATCCATCCATTGCCCCGGGCGGCGCGGCCGCACCGCCTGCGCAGAGATCGTGACCACGTCGCCGCCGTCGCCGATGTAGACGGTATCGTCAGAGAGAAACTCGTTAAGTTCGTAGGCGACGCGATACGGGTGAATCGGCGTGTTGGTCGACTTGAACAACGGCATCAGCTTTTCGGTCGCGGTGGCTTCGGCGTCCTGCAACTGCGCCATCCATTTGCGGCGCGCCTGGCGTTTGTTGTCCTTCAGGCGTCCGCTCGCCGCTTGCAATACCGCAGCGAGAATTGCTCCGGGGTCGCCGACCATGCCGAGGTCGATGTCACGGTTCTTGCCCACCGTGCGATAGTCCATATCGATCTGCACCAGCTTCAGTTCCTTGCCGATACGCTTGCCGTAGCCCATTCTGAAGTCGAAAGGAGTCCCAACGACAATCAATACGTCGGCGTTCGCAAATGCCTGTGAGCGTGTTCGGTCGAAATGGTGCGGATCGCCCGGCGGCAACAGGCCGCGGCTCGCACCGTTGAAGTAACCGGGGATATCGAGTCCGCGCAACAGCGCCACCGCTTCTTCATGACCGCGCGCGGTCCACACCTGCTGCCCGTACAGGATGGCCGGACGTTCGGAATTGACGAGGATGTCCGCCAGTTTTTCGATGTCGCGGGGGTCGCCGATCGATTTCGTCGACGCGCGATAGTGGCCGGCTTGCGGCACCACGGCCCGCGTCAGTTCGATTTCGCGATCGAGCACGTCGCGCGGAATTTCCAGGTACGCAGGCCCCGGCGCGCCGTTGACGCATTCGCGCGCCGCCATCGAAATCATGTCCGCCACCCGCTCAGTGCTCGGTACGCTGGCCGCGAACTTGGTGATCGGCGCCATGATGTCCACGTGAGGCAGATCCTGCAGCGAGCCCATCTTGTGCTGCGTCAGCGCCCCTTGACCGCCGATATGCAGGATCGGGCTTTCCGAACGGAATGCCGTGGCAATGCCGGTAACCGCGTTCATACAACCGGGGCCCGCCGTCGTTACCACACACCCCAGCTTGCCGGTTTGCCGCGCATAGCCGTCCGCCGCATGCGCCGCGACCTGCTCGTGGCGCACGTCGATGATACGAATCCCCTCGTCGACGCAGCCATCGTAGATATCGATGATATGACCGCCGCACAGCGTGAAGATCGTATCGACCCCTTCGTTTTTCAGCGCCCTCGCGACCAGATGGCCGCCAGAGACAACACCGGCATTGCGGGCCTTCTGCTTGAGCGTGTCTTCGGCCGTCGTGCTGCCCGTGGTGGGGTTGACGGATGAAACAACTGCAGACATGGTCGTCTCCTGGTCAATCGGTTGTTCAGCGTTGCTCGACGGACGCGGCCGCTTCTATGACTCCTCGCTGGGGAGTCTGGCAGGCTCTGGTCCATACGGTATGTGATATATCACATTCGATCAAGTGTAAATTGCACGTAAGGATTAACGCGAGATTAGTGCTCTTGAGGCTTGCCTGGAGGCGATTTCGAGGGGAAATTGGGCTTCAGACGAGGACTTTCCAAGGGAAAACACTGATACGCCGTCCAATCCTTGTGTCTTGATATATCACATACTATATTTTTAAGAACGTCAAGGAAGATCTGTTGCGCATCGCGGCGAGCTGCGGCGTTACAGACGAGAGACGCGAATTAATCAGGAATACCAGGCGAATGGCGATACGCGCGCCAATGCGAAAGGCCAGCGGTGTCGCCACCACTGGCCTTACTTACGCATTAGAAGCAGCTACCAGCCGCTCAATCCAGGAAGTCGCAATTCGCTTCGACGAAGGTCGCGAGATCCAGCGAGTGCTGGCGCGTGAGCCGCTCCGCCAGTTCGGTATCGCGTTTCTCGAGCGCCTCGATGATGCGCAGATGGTCGACGATCGAACGCGACGCGCGGTCGCTTTGCGAGATCGTCATCCGGCGGATGGCTCGCACGTGGATGAAGATGTTCTTGATCGTATCGAGAATGATCTGCGACTTCGACAACTCGACAATCGCCTGATGGAACGCGATGTTCGCGTCCGAGTACTCGGCAATGTGCTCGGCGGGCGTCGTGTCCTGGAAATTGTCGAACATATGGCGTAGCTTGGCGATCTCCTGGTCCGTGGCGTGCAGCGTGGCTAGCCGTGCCGCCATGCTTTCGAGGGCGGCCCACATCTGGATCATCTCGACAATTTCGCGCTTGCTCTTGCGCACGATGTAGATCCCGCGACGCGGCACCATGCGCAGAAAGCCTTCCTGTTCGAGCAGCGTCATCGCTTCGCGCACCGGTGTCCGGCTGACGCCAAGTGACTCGCTCAGCACGCGCTCGTCGAGGCGAATCTCCTCGCGCGACTGATAGATGTCCGCGTCGGCAATGGCCTGGCGCAGCATCGCATAAGCCTGATCGCGCAAGCTCGCGCTCGCGCCGATGGGCTGCAACGACAGTGTGAGAGGGGTGGCCACTGCTTCAGTTTGAAGTTCTGACGACATTCATCGCCTCTTGTTGAACACGTGCAACCACCTGGGTACCGGGATTTCCGGCCGGGTGAACATCATAAGACGCACCGGGCGTGGCCGCGCTGTCCTGCTCGCCCAGCCCAACGAAACGTCCATGTTGCGCTGCCAGTGCTGCAACCGGCTGCGGAATCCATTGGGCCAACAACACGGTGGCGGCCGAACCCAAACCTACGACGGCAATGGCAAGCAGGGCCAGAGGAACAAACTCCATTTGCAACTCCGAATGATTGAATCTGCAGATCGTCCGATGATATGCTGCATCGCCGCAAATATCAATATTCCGTATGTAGTATATCAATCCTGTTTGCTGGTCTTCGATGGTTTTTTGACCGTAGAACTATGGCGACGTATCGGCTGCGGCGAACGTACGGCCCCGCGCGGCGTCAGCGGCTCACCAGATTCCTCCGAGCGCCTTGACCAACAACACACTCGCGTCCATCTGGCGGCGCTCCAGGTCGACAGCGGTGCGCTCGTTCGCCAACGCCGTGCTCTGCGCGGTGACCACCTCCAGATAGCCTACGGTACCGATCCTGTACTGGTCTAACTCAAGCTGCAAGGTCTTTTTGGCCGATGCGACCGCTTCGTCCTGCTTGCTGGCCTCCTGCTGCAAGATGCGCAATGACGCCAGGTTGTCTTCGACCTCCTGGAAGGCTGTCAGGACGGTTTGGCGATAGTCGGCCGCGCTGGCATCGTATTGCGCCCGAGCCTTCTCGGTCATCGCACGCCGCCGGCCGCCGTCGAACAATGTGCCGACCAGCGCCGGTCCGATGGTCCACATGCGCGCCGGCGCGGTGAGCCAGTTCGTCAGCGACGAACTCTCAAGGCCCCCGGTGGCCGACAGCACCAGATCGGGGAAAAACGCGGACTCGGCGATGCCGATCTGGTCATTGGCTGCTGCCGCCAGCCGCTCCGCGGCGGCAATATCGGGCCGGCGCTGCAGCAGTTCGGAGGGCAGTCCCACGGGGATCGCCGGCGGTGTGAAGTCCGCTGTGGCGGGCGGTAACGTGAACGTCGATGCAGGAACGCCGGTCAGCGTGGCGATGGCGTGCTCGTATTGCGCCCGGGCGACGCCCAGGTCGATATCCTGCGCCTCGGTCGCCTGCAGTTGCGTCTCGGCCTGGGTGACGTCCGACTGCGACGATACTCCGACCGTGAAGCGGCTTTTGGTCAGGTCGAGCGTCTGCTGATAGTCGGCGATGGTCTGGTCAAGCAACTGCTTCGAGGCATCGAGTCCGCGCAGGTTGAAGTAATCGACCGCGAGTTCGGCGTGCACGCCAAGCCGCACGCTCTCCAGATCGGCGGCGCTTGCTTGCGCACCAGCCCGCGCGGCGTCATTCTCGTGCGCGATTTTGCCCCACAGATCGGGCTCCCAACTCGCATCGAGCGCGACGGCATAGTCGTTGTACGACTTGCCGGCGGTCTGCTGATGACCGAACAGGTATTGTGAATCGTGCAGGCGGCTCCCGTCCGCCTCCACGCCGACCGTCGGCAAGTACGCGGCATGGGCGGATTCGACCATCGCGCGCGCTTCCTGGAGCTGCGCAACGGCCTTCTGGATGGTCTGGTTCGAGACGCTCACGCTTGCTTCGAGTGTGTTCAGTTGCGGATCGCCGAAGCGGGTCCACCATTCGCCGCGCGAGTCTGTATCCGCGGGCGTGGCGCTAGTCCAGCCAAGGGTGGCTCGTGCCGGTGCAGGAGTGGGCTTGCCGGCGGTGGTCGAGAGCGCGCCGCTGCCGGTGGCCGCGGCCCCGCCATTTTCCTTAAAGGCTGCGGGCACCGTCACGGAGGGACGCACATAGTCAGGCCCGATCGAGCAGCCCGCCACGCCCAACACACTCGCCGCGCAGACGGCGCCGAGCAGCAGCGAGCGAACCCCGTGCAGCGGCTTAAGGTCAAGCGGCCTTGTCTTCATGACCGGCTCCCTGCGCCGTTTGCTGGCGCTGTCGACGAGCCGGCAGTGGCGCTCGTAGAAACCCGCACGGCTTGACCATTGGTAATCGAGTCGGACGGATTGAGGATCACCCGGTCGGTCGCGGCAAGCCCTGAGGCCACTTCGATACGCGTGCCGAAGTCGCGGCCGGGTTTGATGGTCTTCAGCAGCACCTTATGTTCCGCGTCGACGGTGGCGACCTGCAAACCCTCCGGCCGATACAGCAACGTGTTCACCGGCAGCGACAATCCCGGCTGTGCCGCTTTCACTGACAGACGCACTTGCCCATACGACCCCGGCAGCACCGCTCCATCCTTGTTGGGCACGTCAACTTCGATGCGCAGCGTGCGCGTGACGGCATTAATGGCCCCCGCGTTGCGCGCCACTGTTCCCGGCAGACAAGTCCCCGCGACTTGCGAGACTTCGAGGCAGGCCGACGTGCCGTCGAGCGAGGCACTTGCATTGTTCTGCGGCACATCGGCGTACACACGCAGCACGCCCGTTTGCGCCAGATCGAACATCTCTCTGGCGGGACCGCCGACGCTACCCGCATCGATCAACGCGCCGACGTCGATGTTGCGCGCCGTAATCACGCCGTCGAACGGCGCATAGACCTTCTCATAGGACTGCATTTGCGCGAGGCGGGCCACATTCGATTGCGCCGCGAGCAGCGCCGCGTGCTTCGCCTGCGCATCGCTGTCTTTCATATCCGTATCCTGCTGCGAGACTGCGTGCGTCTGCACCAGTTGCTGCCAGCGTGTCGCGCTCACCTGGGCAAACTGATCGTTCGCCTGCGCCTGTTGCTCGTCGGCGCGCGCCTGGCGCAGCGCGGCGTCCACCTCGGGCGCGTCGATGGTTGCCAGCAGTTGCCCGGCTTTCACGTGGGTGCCGATATCCGCGTACCAGGCCTTCAGATAACCGTTGGTACGCGCGAAAATCGGCGTCTGCTGATACGCCTCGATATCGCCCGGCAACACCAGCGTCTGGTCGGGCGGCGCGATGGTGGGCAGCGTGACCTGAACCGTGGGTACCGCGAGCGCCGCGGTCTGCTGTTGCAGCGCGGCACGCGCATCGAGCCGCGGCACGATGCCCACGGTCAGCAAGACGGTAAAGCCCGCTGCGATCAAGACGACACGCACGGCGCCGCTCCGGCGCTGTGGAGCGGGCTGGACGTCCGGCGCGGACTGGGGAGATTGAGTGGACATGCGGCGTACTCCGTTTATTTCAGAAGATCGAGTTCGGCTTGCGTCAGACCACGTGGCTCGCGCTTCGCGAGCCACGCATGCACCAGCGAGAACACAACCGGCAGGAACATCAGCGTCGCGACCGTGCCGATCATCAGGCCGCCGATGACGGCGCGGCCGAGTGGCGCATTCTGCTCACCGCCGTCGCCCATGCCGAGGGCCATCGGCACCATGCCGATCATCATGGCGAGCGCCGTCATCAGCACCGGACGGAAGCGCCCGGCGCCTGCCGCCAGGGCCGCCTGCAGTGGCGCCATGCCTTGCGCCAGCCGCTCGCGTGCAAAGCTCACCACCAGAATGCTGTTAGCCGTCGCCACGCCGATACACATCATGGCGCCCGTCAATGCGGGCACGCTCAGCGTCGTGTGAGTCAGGAACAGCATCCAGACGATGCCGGCCATGGCACCCGGCAGACCGCAGATGATCACCAGCGGATCGATCCACGACTGGAAATTGATCACCATCAGCAGGTACACGAGCAGCACCGCGAACGCGATGCCCGTTGCGAGGCCGCTGAACGAGCTCTCCATGGTCTGGACCTGACCGCGAATCACCACGCGGGCACCGCGCGGCAAATTCGCTTTAGCGGCGTCGACGATACGCGTCACGTCCGATGCCACGCCGCCCAGATCGCGTCCCTGCACCGAGCCGTAGATATCGATCACCGGTTGCACGTTGTAGTGCGTCACCACCGCCTGCTGCGTCGTGCGCGAGAACGTGCCGAGCGAGCCGAGAATCCCGTCGACCCCGCCCGCGTTGCTGCCCGAGCCGCCGGTGCCCGGCGTGAACGTCGCGGCGAGCGGAATATTGGCCAGAGCCTGCAGCGAGTTGACGTCGTACTGCGGAATCTCCGTCATCACGGGATAGCTCACCCCGTTCTGCGGATTGAGCCAGAAGTTCGGCGAGGTCTGCGAACTGCCGGACAGCGCAATCAGCAGACTACGCGCCACGTCCTGCTGCTGCAGACCCGCTTGCAGCGCCTTGGTACGGTCCACATCGACCGCGATCGCCGGTTGATCGTCCGGCTGCTGGATGCGCAGATCGACGAGCCCTTTGACGTTGCGCAACTGGTTCAGCAACGTATCGGCAAACGCGCGGTTGTCGTCGAGGTTGTTGCCCACCACCTGAATGTCAATTGGCGCCGGCAGCCCGAAGTTGAGGATCTGACTCACCATATCGGCCGGCAGGAACGAGAACGTGACCGCGGGGAACTTCTCGCCGAGCATTTGGCGTAGCTTCACCACATACTGCGCGGTCGGTTTGTGTTTCTCGTTCAGCGTGATCAGGATGTCGGCATCGGCGGTGCCGATCGGCGCGGAACTGCTATACGACAGGTTGATGCCGCTGGTCGGCAGGCCGATGTTGTCGACGATGGTCATCAACTCGTTTGCCGGGATCACCGTGCGGATGCTGTTCTCGATTTCGTCGGCAAGACGCGCGGTCTGTTCGATGCGCGTGCCGGTCTTCGCCCGCATATGCAAGCGAATTTGCCCCGAGTCGATTTGCGGAAAGAAGTCGCGGCCGAGCAATGGCAGCAGTGCAAGCGAGCCGATGCACACAATCAGGAAGCCCGCGATAAAACGCCGCGGTGCAGCGAGCGCGCCTTGCAGCAGCCGCTCGTAGCGGCTGCGCAGCGCTTCGAAGCGCCTTTCGAAGGCTTGCTGGAAGCGCACAAAACGGTTCGCCGGCCGCGCCGGCTGAGTACCCGGCTGAGTACCCGGCTGAGTACCCTCCTCACCCGACTGATGGGCGCCGCGCAGCAGATACATCGCCAGCGTCGGCACCAGTGTGCGCGACAGGAAATACGACGCGAGCATCGCGAACACCACGGCTTCGGCGAGCGGCGTGAACAGATAACGGGCCACGCCCGACAGCAACAACATCGGCACGAACACGATGCAGATCGATAGCGTCGAGATCAAGGTCGGCACAGCAATCTCGCCGGAGCCTTCAAGGATCGCCTGCAGTAACGGCTGTCCTTGCTCGATGTGATGCGTCATGTTCTCGATCGCAACCGTCGCGTCGTCGACCAGAATCCCCACCGCCAACGCCAGACCGCCGAGCGTCATGATGTTGATCGTCTGGCCGAGCACCGACAACATGATCAGTGACGAGATCATGGCCAGCGGAATCGAGACCGCAATGATCAGCGTGGCTCGCCAGCTGCCGAGAAACAGCAGGATCATCACCGCCGTCAGGCCGGCAGCAATCAGGCCTTCGCGAATCACGCCCTGCACCGCCGCCTTGACGAACACCGACTCGTCCGTGACGGTCTGGATATTGAGGGCTGTTGGCATCTGTGAGCGAATCCGCGGCAACAGGCTCTTGATGTTGGAAATGATATCGAGCGTCGAGACGCTGCCGCTCTTTTCCACTTCGAGCAACGCGGCGCGTTGCCCGTCATGGCGCACGATGTTGGTCTGCGGCGCATAGCCGTCGCGCACGGTCGCGACGTCGTGCACATAGGTCACCGTGCCGTCGGGTTGGGTGCGGATCGGCATGTTGTTAAGTTCTGCCACCGAAAGCGCCGCGCCGTTCATGTTCACGTTGTACTCGAACGTGCCGATCTTCGCCGTGCCGCCCGGCAACACCAGGTTCTGCGCGTTGACCGCATTGACCACCTCGCTCGGTGTCACGTGGTGGGCCTGCATCGCCTGCGGATCGATATCGACCATGATCTGGCGAACCTTGCCGCCGTACGGAATCGGCACTGCGGCGCCTTGCACGGTGGCCAATTGCGTGCGAATGAAGTTGTTGCCGAGGTCGTAAAGCGTCTGTTCAGGCAGGGTCTTGCTCGACAGCGCCAGTTCCATGATCGGCACGGTCGACGCGTTGAACGCCAGCACCATTGGCGGCAGCGTGCCGGGCGGCATGATCTTCAGCAACGACTCGGCGCTCGTCGACGCTTCCGTCTCGGCTCGCGTAATGTCCGCACCGGGATGGAAGAACACCTTGACGACGGCCACGCCGTTGAGCGACTGTGATTCGATGTGCTCGATATCGCCAACATCGGAGGTCAGGGCGCGCTCATATGGCGAGATGATGCGATGCGCCATATCCTCAGACGTCATCCCGTTGTAGCTCCATACGATGCTGATCACCGGGATATTGATGTTCGGAAAAATATCGACAGGGGTGCGCACGATCATCAGCGGCCCGATGATCAGGAGCAGCAGCGCCAGCACGATAAACGTGTACGGGCGGCGAAGAGCGACTTTGACGATCCACATGATGAAGACGACGCCTGGAGGGGAGCAATGGCCGCAGTCTAGTGAGCGGGGTTTTGCGTCGGGATTGCGCCTGGATGACAAACTCGTAATGAACCGCGGCGCCTCGCGCAGGTATCATCAAAGGCATCCGCCGGGTTCAACCCGATGGCAATCCGATGGAAGGCGACTGCGATGAAAATCCTCGTAATCGAAGACGAACCGAAGGCCGGCGAATATCTGAAGAAGGGCCTCGAAGAATCCGGCTTTGTGGTGGACCTGGCGCGCAACGGGGTCGACGGCCTGCACGCTGCGCTGGAGGAGTCGCACGACGTAATCGTCCTCGATGTCATGCTGCCGGGCATGGACGGCTGGCAGGTGCTGCAGCAATTGCGTGGCCGCAAGGACACGCCGGTGCTGTTTCTGACCGCACGCGACGAGATCGAAGACCGCGTGCGCGGCCTCGAACTGGGCGCTGACGATTATCTGATCAAGCCGTTCGCGTTCGTCGAACTGCTTGCCCGGGTGCGCACGCTGGCGCGCCGCGGCCAGGCTCGCGAGAGCGATACGCTCAGCATCGGCGACCTCGAGATCAACGCGAGCCAGCGCAAGGTGCGACGCGCGGGCCAACGCATCGACCTCACGCCGCGCGAATTCGCGCTGCTGCATCTGCTGGCGCGGCGCAGCGGCGAAGTGCTGAGCCGCACGCAGATCGCCTCGTATGTGTGGGATATGAACTTCGATAGCGACACCAACGTCGTCGACGTCGCGATCCGCCGGCTGCGCGCGAAGATTGACGACAACTATCCGGTGAAACTGGTGCACACGGTGCGCGGCGTCGGCTACGTGCTCGAAGTAAAGGACGCGTGATGCGGCGGTTCTCGTTGACCGCGCGGCTGGCCACCTGGTTTGCGCTGATCACCGTGTTGGTGTTTGGCGTGGGCGGTGGCGTGCTGTATCACACGCTGGCCCAGCAGATTCGCGCCCAGGACAATTTCGATCTGGTGCTGACGGCCCAGCGTCTGCGGCGCTTGACAAGCGAACTCGATTCGCCGCAAGGCATTACGCTTCATGAGTCCCGGCTCGATAGCCTGGTAATCGGCAATCAGGCCTTTTTCCTGAGAGTGCAGGACTCGGACGGTCACGTGCTGCTCGAACGCAATCCCTCGCACTTTGCGATTGGCGATCTGCAAAAAGTGAAAGCGCCGAACCGGATTTTCGAGCACGACGTGCAGGAATGGCACAGCGCCGATGGCCTGACCATGCGCGGTATCGCCACGGATATTGCACTGGGTGACGGCTCCGTCGTTCATGCCGTGGTCGGGCGCGAGATGAGCGATCGTGAGGCGCTGCTCGCCCTCTACCGCGACACGCTCTACCTCACGACGCTGTGCGCGTTGCTTGCAGCGGCAGCGTTAGGCTATCTCGCGGTGCGCACGTCGCTGCGTCCGCTGCGCGACATTGCCGGCAGCGCCGCGCACGTGACGGTGGGCAAACTCGATACGCGCATTCCGTCCGGGCGTGTACCGCGCGAACTCGAGGCGCTGGTCGACGCGCTGAATTCGATGCTCGCGCGCATCGAGATCGGCTTCGAGCGGCTCTCGCAATTTACGTCCGATCTCGCGCACGACCTGCGCACGCCGCTTGGCAATATGCGCGGGGCGAGCGAAGTGGCGCTCGCGCGCTCACGCTCGGCCGACGAGTATCAAGCCGTGCTGGTATCGAATATCGAAGAGTGCGAGCGTTTGTCGCGGATGGTCGAAAACGTGCTGTTTCTCGCCCGCGCCGACAATCCCCAATACGTGACGACGGCCGCCGACTTTTCGGTGCGAGACGAAATCCAGCGCGTAGCCGAATACTTCGAAGGCATCGCGGACGACGCAGGCATTGCGATTCGCGTCATGGCGAGCGGTCAGTTGCATGCGGACGTCGAGCTGTTTCGTCGCGCCGTCAGCAATCTGCTGGCGAACGCGTTGCGCTATACCCCGCGAGGCAAGACGGTGTCCATCACGGCACATGGGACTACCGATGGCGTCACTGTCACGGTCGCCAATCCCGGCACGCCGATCCCGCCGGAGCACCTGTCACGGCTCTTCGACCGCTTCTATCGCGTCGACGGGTCGCGCAGCAATTCAGCCGGCTCGACCGGGCTCGGACTCGCCATCGTGCGGACCATCATGGAACTGCACGGCGGCAGCGCCAGCGTCGAGAGCGACGCGGCCGCCACGCAGTTCCATTTGCACTTTCCACCGCGCTGAGCATCCGATAGGCCGCGTCAATTCGATGTGGTGCTGACGACCGACCATCTAGCCGCTTCTAGAAAATCGATGCTGCAGTGCAGAATCGCGCTGCGCGGAGCGGCGAGACGGTGTTTGAATGCGCCGCCAACGCCCTCTCCGAATACCGTCCTGCGCCGCATTTTGCGTTTTAGTTGCACTGCCAAACGCGGGCGAGCCGGCGCCTGATCTCACGCCGGTCCAATACCAGGCGAACACCTTATGCATTCCTATCTCATATTGCCAACGCAATCGACGCCACCTATCGTGTGACTGACGACATAAGCGTTATATGCATCTCTAATCAATATGAAATTGGAGAGCATATATGGGGCGACGGGGTCAACGTGCCCTGTCACGCCAAGGCTTTCAAGCCTTGGCAGGTAAGTGCCGATAACAAACAAGACACGCAAACGGAGACGCACCATGAGCAGCATTACCGAGCCTAGGGGGAAGTCAGGCTCTGCCCCCTTCTTTTCCAAACAGGCTACCGTCGCAGGCCCGGGCTTTTCACGCTGGATGGTGCCGCCCGCCGCCCTCGCCGTGCATCTGTGTATTGGCCAGGCGTACGCGTTCTCGGTGTTCAACGGACCGCTCACGAAGGTGATCGGCATCACGCAATCCGCGCCGGACGACTGGTCGCTCACGACGCTCGGCTGGATCTTTTCGCTGGCGATCGTATGCCTCGGTTTGTCAGCGGCGTTCGCCGGCAAATGGCTCGAGCGGGTGGGTCCGCGCCGCACGATGTTTACCGCCGCGTGCTGTTTCGGCGGCGGCTTTCTGGTTTCGGCGCTCGGGGTCTGGATGCACCAGATCGTGTTGCTCTATCTCGGCTATGGCGTGATCGGCGGCATCGGCCTTGGGCTCGGCTATGTGTCCCCAGTCTCCACGCTGATCCGCTGGTTCCCCGACCGTCGCGGCATGGCAACCGGCATGGCGATCATGGGCTTCGGCGGCGGCGCGATGATTGCCGCCCCGCTGTCGGTAGCGCTGATGAATCACTTCCGCAGTGCAACCGGCAACGGTGTTGCGGAAACCTTCGTAGTGCTGGGCATTGCGTACTTCATTTCGATGTCGATCGGCGCGCTCGCGATCCGCGTGCCGCCCGCCGACTGGAAGCCGGCCGGCTGGACGCCGCCCGTCGGCAACCAGAACAAGATGATCTCTCGCAATCACGTGCACATCGATCAGGCGTTGAAGACGCCGCAGTTCTATCTCATCTGGCTTGTGCTGTTTCTGAACGTGACGGCGGGCATCGGCATTCTCGGCCAGGCGTCGGTGATGATTCAGGAGAGTTTCAAGAACACGGTGACGGCCGCGTCGGCGGCGGGCTTCGTCGGACTGCTGTCGCTCTTCAACATGGGCGGACGCTTTGTGTGGGCTTCTGCGTCCGACTGGATTGGCCGCAAGAACACCTACTTCATCTTCTTCGTGCTAGGTGCCGTGCTGTACTACTTCGTTCCGGGGTTTGCCGCGTCGGGGCAAATCGCGCTATTTGTGCTTGCCTACTGCGTGATCCTGTCGATGTACGGCGGGGGCTTCGCGACGGTACCCGCCTATCTGGCGGATATGTTCGGCACGGCTTTCGTCGGCGGTATTCATGGCCGACTGTTGACGGCATGGGCAGCGGCGGGCGTGGCCGGACCGGTGCTGGTGAATTACATCCGCGCCTATGAAGTGGCACATGGCGTCGCCAAGGCAGACGCGTACACGATGACAGTGCACATCATGGCGGTCCTGCTGGTCGTCGGTTTTGTTTGCAACCTGCTGGTCAAACGCGTGGACGACAAGCATCACATGAGCGATGCGCAACTCAAGAGCGGCCAATAAAGGAAACTGATATGAGCACGATTCAAACTACCCAGTCCACCTCTACGGTCAAGCTCGCCGTCTTCTGGCTGTATGTGCTGATTCCGCTTGCATGGGGCGTCGTCAATACGCTGCTGCAAGCGGTGAAGCTGTTTGGCTGATTGCAGCGACCAGGAAGAGCCACCCCACGTAAAGGACGCGTGGGGGGATTCAGCCTTGGTCACTCAGCGTCAGGCGCACCGGCTTGCGCCTGACGTTTCGCTCAACGCGCTAGCACCGCCCTACCACTGGTACGCCGCGCCGGCACCGACCGTCGTCGTGGCTGAACTGATACCGGCGCCAAGTTTGACCTTCAGGCTTTGGGTCACGCGAGCCGACAGACCCACCGCCACCGCCTGATAGCCCTTGTAACCCGACGTACCCACACCGATGGCGAGGTTCTTGTTCGCATCGACGTCCGGGATCATTGTCAGCGCAATCGCCGATGCCGTCCCGCTATAGGCGTTGCGTGCGATATCGCTCATGCCCGACTCGAACTGGCGCATGTTGACAGCGTCTGTTGGCGCGAGACCGTCTGCGACGTTGGTGATGCGCCGCTCGTTGCCCGCTGATCCGACGGATATCGTATTGGGCTGGTCGGCCAGCGAACCCTGGCCGAAGGCGACCGAGTTCGCTGCGCTCGCGGTTGCACCACCGCCGATCGCGGCAGAGCTCGTACCGGTTGCCGCCGCCGGGACTCCGCCGGTATTGGTCGCGATACCGATGGTGCCGGTCGTTTGCACGTTCTGCACGGCCTGCGTGAGATCGCTGACCTGCTGGTTAGTGGTCCAGAGTTGCGCGCCGGTAACAGCATCGGTGCTGGTCGCCGATAGGGTCCCGGCCTGCAGGTTGGTCAACTTCACCGGCGGCGCGCTGGACGAGCCACCCAGCGTGACCGAGTTATGAGCGGAACTGTCGTACTGCACCGCGTTGGCCACGGTTCCGCTGATCGAGCCGACCGTGGTTTGCAGGTTTGCAATGTCGTTGGTGTTCTGCGTCACGCGGCCGTCGAGATTGCTGATTGCGCCACCGACACTATTTACAACCGTGCCGCCGACGCTATAGCTCGGCGCCGTGATCGTGCCATCGGCGTTCACGGTCGAGCTGCCACCGAGCGCCACCGCCGTGCTCGCGGCATGCGCATACAGTTGCGAGCCGTTGACGGCGTCCGCGCTGGTGGCATTGATCGCCCCGGCCGCGACACCGGTCACGACACGATTGCCCGCCGTGCCGGCCAGATTGATCAGCGTGCCGTCCGTCGCTCCACCTATGTTGATGGTACGGCTTGCCGCGTCTTGCGTGACGAGACCGATATTGCCCGTGGCGATGTCCTGCTGCAGAGTCGTCAAACCGTTGTCGAGCGAACCAAGCGCATCGCCCACCGTGGTCTGCGTGCCGCCCTGCACGTGGTAGGTGGGCGCCGTCACCGAGCCGTCAGCGTTGATCTGCGCGCCGCCGCCCAACGCCGAGACAAGAGGCTTGAGCTGGCCCACGTTGACCGCGGAACCGTCGGTCGTGCCGGCCGCGACGCCTAGCAATTCACGCGCGCCGGCTGTACCCGTGAAGTCGACTTGCGTGCCGTCCGTGTCCTTGCCGACGGTCAGATCGCGCGAGGTGGGATCCTGTTGCACAAGACCCACTGTCCCAGTGTTGATCTCGTTGGTCAGGTTCGTGATCGAACCTTCGACCGTCGTGACACGCGTGTCGAGGTTGGTGATATCGCCAGTGTTCTTTGCGATGTCGCTGGTGTTCTGGGCAATGTCGGTGGTGTTCTGGGCAATGTCGCTGGTGTTCTGGGCAATGTCGGTGGTGTTCTGGGCAATGTCGGTGGTGTTCTGGGCAATGTCGGTGGTGTTCTGCACGATGTCGCCGGTGTTTTGCGCAATAGCACCTGTGTTTTGCGCGATGTCGCTCGTGTTCTGCGCGACATTCTGGTTGGTGGCGTACAACTGCGCGCCATTGACCGCATCGGAACTGTCGGCAGCCAGCCTCCCTGCTGCGACATTGGTAATCCGCACGGGCGCGCCGGCATTGCCTAGCGTCACGCTGTCATGCGCGCTCGAGTCGTACATCACCGCATCCGCACTCGCGGCTGTGCCCGACGTGACCGCAGCAGCCAGCGCTGCGCCCACGTCGTTATAGGTGTTGCCGCCAATGGTGTAAGCCGGCGCGCTTACTGTGCCGTCCCCATTGACTTTCGACCCGCCGCCCAATGCTGCCGCCGTGCTGGCCGCATGTGCGTACAACTGCGAGCCGTTCACCACGTCAGAGCTGCCCGCGTTCACCGCGCCGGAGGCCACATTCGTGAGCGTGACTGGCACTCCTGCACCAACGCCACCGAAGCTCACTTTACTCTTTGACAAATCGTCGTATGCGACAAAGCTATTGAGCAGGTTGCCGCTGGAGTCCATTTTGGCCCCAAGGGTCTTCAACTGAATCACGTTTACTGCATCGGTATCCTGCGTACCTGCTGCCACATTGACGATCTGGCGTTGCTGCGTGCTACTGCCTACCGAGACGGTATTTGTACGATCCGCAACCGTGCCGCTGCCCAGCGCGACCGACCCGATAGCCGTTGCGCTGGCGTTACCGCCGATTGCAACCGCGTTCATGCCAGTTGCTGACGAATCAGCCAGCGTCGAATTAGTGTGGAAGTATTTGATACCACCTCCGTTGACAACGTTGTTGACCGTGTTGCTCATGTTCGTCACGTTCGTTGTAACGTTCGCTACGCTAGCCGCGAGGTTTGCAGCGTCCTGGTTCGTCTGGTACAGCTGTGAACCGTTCACCGCATCTGTGCTCGATGCCGACAAACTCCCCGCTGCCAGACCGGTGACCTTCGTACCACCTGCACCCTTGAGCGTGATCATGTCTTGCGACACGTCGTCATAGGCGGCAAAGCTGTTCGTCACATTGCCACCCGTGTCGATGTTGGCACCCAGATTCTTCAACTGGCCGACGTTAGCCGCATCGGTGTTCTGCGCACCCGCTGCCACGTTGGTGAGCAGCACCGGCGTAGTTGAGCCCGCGCCGCCGAGCGTCACCGTACTATGCGAGGACGTGTTGTACGTTACGGCGTCAACTGAACCGGCAGCCGCAGCCGAAATGGCCGAAGCAATGTCCGTGTAGGTCTGTCCATTGACGTTGAACGAAGGTTGCTGGATCGTGCCATCCGGATTCACAGTGGCGCCGGCGCCGATGGCGGAGATCACACCAACGAGCTGACCGACGTTCACGACGTCCGTATTTCGCGTACCGGCTGCCACATTGACGATCTGGCGCTGCTGCGTGCTGCTGCCCACCGAGACCACGTTGACGCGATCCGCTATCGAGCCGTTGCCCAAAGCGAGCGAACCGCCTGCACTAGCCGACGCATTGGTACCCAGCGCCATTGAATTCGTGGCGCCCGTGTTGACGAACGCGTTGTAGCCAATAGCAATCGAACTGGTCGCACCGGCGCTGGCGGTGGTGCCGAGCGACAGCGCGTTGATCGCAGCTGAACGCGCGTTGTAACCGATCGAAACGGAGCCATCCGACGCTACGGCAACGGACGCGCCCGTACCAATTGCCGTCGCATTCGGAGAGAGTGCGCCTGCCCCGGAACCCACTGCAGTCGAACCGGAACTGCCCGCGGCCGAACCCGCGCCCACCGCTAGCGCGTTGATGCCGGCCGCTGCGGCGGCCGGGCCGATCGCCATGGCGTTCAGATCGTTCGACGCCGTCGTCGCAGTGCCTTGAACAACATTCGGGCTCACGGCGATATAGCTCGTCACCGGGGCCGCACCCAGCAGCGTCGACTTCACATTGCCCGTTTGCGACACGTCCTGCGCGACTTGCGTCTGCAGTGCTTTGAGCTGGCTGGCCGTCGATGAATCTGTAGCGTTCAGAATGTCATACACCTGGCCGACCGTCGCCGCATCGGTCATATTGGTACCGCTTGCCACATTGGTGATGCGACGCTCCGCCCCCCTGCTGCCCACCGACACCGTGTTGGCTGCAGTAGTCGACGAGTTCGCGCCGATGGCCGTCGAGTCCGCGTACATGGAACGCGCGCCCGAACCGAGCGCGATCGCGTCGTTGCTGGCGGCAAAGGCACTGCCGCCAATTGCGATCGCTTCGGCGCCGGTCGCCATCGACCCGCTCGCGGTCGAGAGCACCTTGACGTACTTCGAGCCGCTAGACGGATCCCCAACGGCCGCGTTGAGCGCCGCCAGCGCGCCGCCCACGTTGCTGTATGTCATGCCGCCGATCACATAACCCGACGTCCCGACCGTGCCGTTCTGGTTCACCACCGTGCCGGCACCCAGCGCGGCGGCCACGCTGTTGGCCACGCTGTACACTTGCCCGCCGTTCACTGCATCCGTGCTGCCCGCCGCTACGGTGCCGGCGGCAAGACGCGTGATCTTCGTACCGTTCGCGCCCTTCAGCGTGAGCGTATTCATTGTCATGTCGTCGTACGCGACAAAGTTGCTCCATACGTTGCCGCTGCTGTCCACGTTCGCACCCATTGCCTTGAGCTGGGCCAGATTGACCGCGTCGGTATTCTGCGTCGCCGCCGCCACGCTCGTAATCTGGCGCAAACCCACATCAACCGTATTGGCGCGCCTCGCCACCGTCCCCTGACCCAAAGCAACGGCGTTGTTCGCGCTGGCAGTCGAATACTTGCCCAGAGCCATGGCGTTGCTCGCGCTGGCTACAGCGCCGCGGCCGACCGCTGCGGTTCCAGCCGCTGTTGCCGAAGCGCCCTCGCCGATCGCAATGCCGTCATTCGACGCCGACGAAACACCGCCCAGTGCAATGGCGCCAGTCCAGCCCTGGCTACCCGCCTGGGCGCCGCGCCCAATCGCGATTGGGTCGATACCGCCGCCCGCGCCAACCGTTGCGACGGCGTTTGACCCGATGGCAATGGCCCCTTGAGCGGCTGCAACCGGTGCCTGATCCGTGCCGTCGTTCATGCCGGTTACGGCGACGTAGCTGGCCGGAGTTGAGGAGAGCAACGGCGACGTCACCCGATCCGTTTGCTGCGTATCGCCGTTCGCAGAAAGAAGCACCGCGTCGGGAAGAGAACTGCCGCTGGCAGTTGCAAACGCCTGCGTTGGGAACATCGCCGCCGCGGCCGTCAATGACGAAAGAGCCATGACTTGCAGCGCCCTGCCCGATGCCGCTACAGCCGCCAGCAGCGTGACATTCCGAGCCTTGCGCCCAGACGATTTCTTCCCGCGTCCCTTCGCGTTCTCTGCGACAGCCACAAATGTGCCGGCTGACGCATTCCATACAGTTTTATAAGACTGATTCAAGATTTATCCCTTCCTCTCATACGATCAACTCATCCCAGACGGGACCGATATTTCTTATGGATTCCTAAACGAACAACTGAAATGGAAAAATATTTAAGACTCCCTTACCCCGCGAACATCCGAAATTCTGCCGCGCAACGAAGCGCCTCCTCACTCACACCGAAACCTGAACCGGCTCTTCATCCCATTCAGGCAAACACACCCATTTTTATCCCAATCAAGCGAAATGAGATATACGAAAACTCTTAAACTAGATTCGAACAGCGCAGTCGTGGGCAAGCGCATGAACTCACAGGTCCAGCCGCCCGGTGCGATGCGGGTGCGGACAAGGTCGGTACCAGCTCGAGGTGACGTGCGCTATTCCGTCTGATTCCAGTCTATCGGGAGCGACCCGGGAGTTCAGCCTGGCCAAACGGCCAACGCGTGTCACACAGCACACATCCCACAGCCAACATCATCGTCAAAAGGGAAGGCCATGAGGTGGTACCCCTGTACTACCCGCCAGGTCGCTTCATACCGGGTCGACCAAAGAAAAAACCCCACATCGGCAAAGATGTAGGGTTTCTATGACACGCAACCAGCCAGCAACCAAAGACGACAATTCAACAACACGACAACTTACTATGGATACCAAACAACTCACGCAAGCTCCCCCTCGCCTCCCTCGCGCGCATCGAGCCCCACCGGAAACGTAATCTCAAAACTCGTCCCCTCGCCCTCGTTCGAGTCGAAGCGGATCTGCCCGCCCAGCACTCGGGTCAACTCGCGGACAATCGCAAGTCCAAGGCCCGCGCCGGGGATATCGTCTTCCGTCGCCCGCTCGAATTCCTTGAACACCCGCTCGCGATCCGATGCCCCGATCCCTACGCCGGTATCCGAGACCCGCAAGCGCCATTGATGGTCGCCGTCCGCCGTCATCGCCAGTTCGACCTGGCCCACCTTGGTGTACTTCGCGGCGTTGGTCAGCAGGTTGAGCGCCACCTGTTTCAGCTTGAGCCGGTTCGACACGATCGTGCTCAAAGCGTCATCGAACGAAGGACTCAAACGCAAGCCTTTGGCTTCAATCGCAGGACTGCACGAGGCCACCAGTTCGTCGAACAGACCGCGCAATTCGAAACGTTCCACAGCTGGTTGATGACTATCGCCGAGCACGACCGAATATTCGACCAGTTCGTCCACCAACGCCTTCATGTCGACCGCCTGGCGGTTAGCGAGCGCAAGCGCCGCTTCGACCTTTGCAGGCGCGCGCGACATCAGCTGCAGCGCCATCGAAAAGACATTCAGGAAATTACGCAGATCATGTACGACGCTACGTGTGATTTGCATGCGCGACTCGTACAGATCGCCTACCAGCTTCTGCTTCAAGGTGAGTTCGTGATTCGCCCGTTCCAGCTGTCCGGTGTATTCGTCGATTTTCCGGTCGCGTTCGGTGAGCACTTCGCGAATCGAAGTGAGGGTGACGAAGCTGACTGCCTCGTCGATGAAGTGCCGTGCACGCTCCTCATGACGGCGTGTAAAAAATGGCCGCGATTCGCTGAACTGGACAATCTGACCGGCCAGCATCTGCCGGAACAGATCGAGTTCGCGTACCAGTTCGTCGATCCGATAGCCCTGCCGCCAGCGCAGCTTGCCGTGCTTGCGCGCGTTGCGCTCGATAGCCGGCTCGACCTGATCGAGATCCTGGTCTTCCAGCGCGCTGCAGATTTCCTCGAGAATGGCCGGAATGTGGTCGGAGAGTTGCTCATACGTCAGCCGGTCGGCGTCGCTCAGCTCGATGTCATGGAACACAGCCCTCATCCAGCGCTCGGTCAGGTTGACCTGTTCCAGGCGAAGGCTCTCGGCAAATGCGCGGAGCGGACGGAGTTGAGTATCGGGCATGAATCAGGGCCTGCCGCCACGAAGAAGGAGAATGGGTGACACATGGCCGGAGGCATGTCGAGGGCAAGGTCCATTTCCTTTCCGCACGACCGGTCACGCCTCAGTATGCGCGATCTCAGCGGCAAACATCAATTTTGCCCGCGCACGACTGGCTTTCAAATGGATTTCGCCGCCTGCACCGCTAGTTTATCCGCGCAAAACAGCGGACGAGGAGCGGACCGGACGAATCCATCACGGCGACCGCGCAGGCCGCCTTCTCCTTCTTCGATTCGACCCACCTCAACCATGCGTGGGAGGCGGCCTGCGATATCGCCCTCGGTCTAGCGGACGCTCGCAGGCAAGCCGCGACTAGACCCGTTCGAACAACACGTCTTGTGCGCCTTCCCACAGCACCTTGGTGCCGAGTTCGCGCAGACGTTCCTTGCCTTCGACGACAGCCAGGAAATGATTACCGGCCAGTTGCCCCATCTTGCTGGCAAAGCAGCACGAGCCATAGGCGAGGATGATCTCGGTTTCGCTATAGCCACCGGGGTAAAACAGGATGTCGCCCACCGACGGATGGCTCGTGTGATTTTCGAAGCCCACGGCCTTGCCGTCGTTCTCCAGCTTGAAGTCGCCGAGCGGCACCCAGCAGCCTTCACCGCTCCAGCGAACGTGGATCAGCTTCTGGCGATACGGCAGAAGCTTCAGGAAGGCCGCCACCGTCTGCGGCGCGTCCGGGTGGGTCTCGGCGAGAAATTCGTGGCCGCAGGAGGTGATTCGAAGTCGCGTCATTGCAGTCTGTCCGCTTGGTCAGGTTGAAGGGATGGTCGGCCGGCCGTTATTTTGTGGGCGAAGGCCGCTCGCCGACAGATACAGTTTCGGCGGCGCCGGTCAGGCCAATTGTTGGCAGCGCAAGCCGGAGGAAGCCCTGGACACGCGCCGCGCCCAGGCATTCGCGGACCATCCTGACAGGCTTAAACGGCATTGGCAACGGCGGCGCGCGACGTGCCAAATGCGCGGTGCTGCGGTGCCGCCGCGGGGGCGCCCCGCTGCGCTGCATGGAGACCGCACATCAAGTCAAGTTACGGCACGGCACGCCACGCTCAATCAGGCTCTGCGCAGTGTCTGCAAGCAATCATGCGCCAGCTGCTGGTAAATTCGCGTTCCGCTAGCTTTCGCGGCGATTTCATCGTCACTAAGTGCCCGGATCACGCGACCGGGCACACCTGCTACGAGTACGCGCGGTGGCACGTGCCAGCCCACCTTGACGAACGCGCAGGCGGCCACAATAGAGGCCGCACCGAGCACGACGCCGTCCATCACCACAGCGTTCATCCCCACCATCGTGCCGGGCTCGAGCGTCGCACCGTGGACAATCGCGCCGTGTCCGATATGACTATCCGCACCGAGCCGACAAGCGTTGCCGATACCTGTATGCAGCACGCAGCCATCCTGCACGTTGCTGCCGCGCTCCACCACGATCGGGCCAAAATCGCCGCGCAAGCTCGCATGCGGGCCGATATAACAATGCGGGCCAATCGAGACGTCCCCAATCAGCACCGCGCTCGGATGCACATAGGCGAGCGGATCGATGCGCGGCCTCACACCCTTGAACGCATACAGGGTCATTGCCCGAGTCCCTCGCTCAGGCTGCGCCGCCCGCGACGTGATAGTCGTCGCGTCCCCAATACGCACGCATGCGCACGATCTTGCCGGCTGCGTCGAAATCCATCACGTCGGTGACGTCGATATGCGCCGGCTGTCCTTCCATGACCGTATGCACGCGAAAGCTGATGGTCGCGCTACTGCCGTGCGAGCCACGCGGCGGCGCCACCAGTTCGAGGCGCGCGCCCAGCGAGGTCGCATAGCCGTAAAACTGCGCGATCTCGCTCTTGCCCTGCTTCACCGGCGTGCCAACCGGGTCTTCAATGCTCGCCTCATCGGCAAACAGTGCGACGACGCGCTGCGCGTCGTCCGCGTTGAACGCTTCTATGTACTCAAGAAGGCGCGCTTTCATATTTTCACTGGTATTCATGCTGGTTCCTAGCGTGCGGTATAGCCGCCGTCGATCACCAGTTCCGTGCCGGTCACATAGCGACCGGCTGGCGACACCAGGTACAGGATGCCCGCGGCAATATCCTGCGGATCGCCGATTTTCGCGAGCGGCACGAGCGTCTTCATGTGCGCGAAGATCTGCTCGGGGTCGCCGAGTTTCGCAAACGCTTCTTCGAGCAGCGGCGTGCGGATGAACCCAGGGTGTACCGAGTTGGCGCGAATATTCTGTGCCGCGTACAGCATGGCTTCGGTCTTCGCCATCAGACGCACCGCCCCCTTTGAGGCGTGATAGGCCGGCACATCCGGACCACCGACGAGGCCGTACATGGAAGACAGATTCACGATCGAACCGCCGCCCGCTGCCAACAGATGCGGAATCGCGTACTTCGTGCACAGGAACACCCCCGTCACGTTCACGTCGATCACTTTCTGCCATTGCTGCAGCGTCATCTCGTGGGTAGGCAGATTGGCACCTTCGATGCCCGCGTTATTCACGAGCGCATCGAGCCGTCCAAAGCGCGTGGCGATTTCACCGAACACGCGCGCCACCTCGGTCTCCTGCGTCACATCCATGTGCCAGAACGCCGCCTTGCCGCCTGCCTCGTTGATCTCGGCGACAAGTTGCTCGCCGTTTTCGGTGAGCAGGTCGAGCACGACGACCGCCGAACCCGCGGCCGCGAGCGTGCGCGCCGTCTGCGCACCGATGCCGCGTGCCGCGCCGGTGATCGCGGTCACCTTGCCGCTCATGTCAAACAGCTGCTGGGGAAATGTCATACCGTCTCCGTGATAGTTATGTTTGCCGCTCGAGCGACCATCGTTGTGCCGCCAACCGAAGCATGCCTCAACTGGCGCGCCGCTCCGCGAGAAATTCCAGACATTCGCGATTGAAATAGTCCCGATGCTCGACCATCACCCAATGGCCGCAGCGATTCATCAGAACGAAGCGCGCGTCGGCGCAATGCTCCAGGAAACGCGACGCGCCGCCGGCCGGATTGAAGCGGTCGTCCGTGCCCCAGAAGCCGAGCACCGGACAGCGCACTTCGGCGAGGCGTGAGGTGAGATTCGGGACCCGCATGGTTGATAGCACTTCGGGGGGTTGCTGTTCGCACACCTGCATCCGTTCGTCGACGAGCGCATCCGTCACGAGGCTGCGGTCAAACACCAGCAATTCGAGCAGTTGCCGCATCGTGCCGCGGTTCATCTGCCGGTTGGTGAAGAGCGACACCATCTTCTGGATGCCCTCCATCCGGAAGTAAGTCTCGCGTTCCTCGACACCACCGGGCGCCATCATGATCAGGCTGTCCACATCATCGGGATAATCGAGCGCGTACTGCAACGCGATCGCGCCGCCGAGCGAATTGCCTAGCAGCGTCGCGCGGCCGATACCCAGCGCGCTCAACTGGGCGCGTAGGGCGGCCACGAAGAAATCGAGCGTATAGGCGACGTCAGACGGCTTGGACGACGCGCCATAGCCCGGCAGATCGACCACAATTGCCCGGTAGCCGGCTGCCGCGAACTGCGGGTAGTTGTGCTTGAAATTGCTGTAGCCGCTCGCGCCGGGCCCGCTGCCGTGAATGAACACGACCGGCGCGCCACTGCCTGCTTCGAAATGATGCAACCTCAAGCCGCCGGGTGCCTCAGTGAAAATCCCGATAGGCAAATTCGACGACTTTGGAATTTCCGGCACATTGAGCGCCTGCGGCGCTTTGAACTCGGTGGGCGTAGCGGTCATGCGCGCGTGTCTCCTGATCTCGCGCCGCGCCAGCAGCAGCGCAGCAGTGGGTGTGAGGTTCGCCAGCGAGACCATCATCTGCGTGGCCGCCCGGTGGCGCATCGTCTTTTCAGACTACGAGGCCAGCGGGCATTTCTCCTACCATCGGGCCAACTCGATCAGACGGAGACAGCAAACATGGTAACGAGAGCGACCGCGGGAAATGCGACGGCAGCATTCGATTTCAGCGGCAAGGTGGTGCTGGTGACAGGCGGCACGAAGGGTATCGGCGCCGGTATCGCCCAAGCGTTTCTCGATGCAGGCGCAACGGTCTATGTCTGCGGGCGCACCGCGCCAGAGGTCGTTCCGCAGGCCGCCCGCGGCACAGCTCGTTTTATCGGCGCGGACGTGCGCGACATCGACTCACTGGATGCCCTGCTCGCGCAGATCGAACGCGAAGCCGGACGGCTCGACGTGCTTATCAATAACGCCGGCGGTGCGCCGTTCGCACTCGCCGCGCAGGCTTCGCCGCGCTTTACCGAAGCGGTGATCCGTCTCAATCTGCTGGCGCCGCTGCAACTCGCGCAGCGAGCCAACGCACTGATGCAACGCCAGGCAACGGGCGGCGTGTTGCTGTTTATCGGTAGCGTCAGCGGCCTGCGCGCATCACCGGGCACAGCCGCGTACGGCGCAGCGAAGGCGGGCATCCTGAACGCAGTCCGCTCGCTTGCGGTGGAGTGGGCGCCGAAGGTGCGCGTGTGTGCAGTGAGTCCGAGTCTCGTGCAGACCGAAGCGGCCACCAGCGGACACCTCGGCAACCATAACAACGTCAGCGCGCTGCACAGCGTAAACGCCACGATTCCGGCAGGCCGCCTTGCAACCCCAGGAGACATAGCCTCCGCCTGTCTCTTCCTCGCATCGCCCCACGCGGCCTATGCATCAGGCAGCAATCTGATACTCGAAGGCGGCGGCGAAATCCCGGCGTTTCTTGCAGCAACCGGCCAGCAATCATTCGCCGTGCAGTCCTAAACCATGCGCACTCACCATCGCACCCTGGGACGCCCTGGGGCAAGCGACTAGTCCGTTTTGACGATTCTCCGTTGGCACGCGCCCCCTAACCTCTGATCACAACAAATTTCAGACGTGACTACAGAGGAGACAGGATGCAGATCAAGGGAACACAAGAGCGCGCACCAACAATGCGTTCAGTGTGCGCGGCTTGCAGGCTTGCCGTGCTGGCCATTTCGGTGGCCACGCTGGCCGCACCGGCCTGGGCCGGCGACACCATCAATCTGGGCACCGACACCACGCTCGATTACACCTTCACGCTCGGTTATGGTCTCGGCATGCGCACCCGTACGCCAAGCGGCGATCTGCTGACGCCCGCCAACATCAACGGCGACGACGGTGACCGCAACTTCGCAAAAGACAAGCTGATGGAAAACCAGGTGAGCCTGCTTGGCGAAGTGAACCTCAAGCACGACGACTGGGGGGTCTTCGTGCGCGCGAACGTGTTCTACGATCAGGCGTACCACCATCCGAACGACAACGACGCGCCATATACCGTCAACCACGGCGGCACGTACAACCAGTTCACCAGCGACACGAGCTATTTCGCCGGCGGCTATCCGCAGTTGCTCGCCGCCTACGCGTACGACACGATCCACCTGGGCGGCACGAGCCTGAACGTCAAGGTTGGGGACCAGGTCGTCGCATGGGGCGAAAGCGTGTTCTTTCCGAACATCGCGGGTGCCCAGGGGCCTGCGAATGCCACCGCCTCGTATGTGGCCGGTGCGGAGGTCAAGGACATCCTGCTGCCGGTGCCGCAGATTTCGACGCAATGGCAACTGGCGCCAAACTTCAGCCTGCTCGGCTACTACCAGTTTGCCTTCGAGCCCAACCAGCTGGTGCCGCCGGGTGCTTACTGGAGCTACTCGGACGTCGTCGGTCCCGGCGCGCAATACATCATCGGCCCAGGCGGCATCCGCATTCCGCGCGGCAATGATATCCGGCCGAACGGTGACGACCAGTGGGGCCTGGGCGCACGCTGGCGCGTCTTCGGCGACACGGAAATCGGCGCGTACTACCTGCACTACAACGACATGAACCCGAGTGTCGTAACGAGCTACTACCCCACGCTGCAGTACCAGGAAAAATACTTCGACCACATCAAGCTCACCGGCCTGAGCTTTTCGACCGATCTGTCGGGCGTGAACGTGGCGGGCGAAACCTCATATCGGCAAGGCGCCGCGGTGCTGGTGAATACGCCTGCCGGTGCAACCGCGACGCGCGGCGACGTGTGGCAATCGAACCTGTCCGCGATCTACTCGATCGGGCCGACTTTCCTCGCCGCTTCGCAAACCATCGTCGCCGAAGTGTCGTATGTGCACGCAGGCAATATCACACCAGTGATGGGGTCCTCGCAGTTGACCAACACACGCAATTCTGCCGCCTATGAAGTCGCGTGGACGCTCAGCTACATGAACGTATTCAACGGCTGGGACCTCGACGTACCGCTGACCTACGCGGACGACTTCACCGGCAAGTCCGCGCTCGACGGTGCGCTCGGCTCGCTCACCGGCGTGGGCGATCACCGGGTGACGGTAGGCGTGACCTTTACGCACCTAAGCAACCTGAAGCTCGGCCTCGTGTACGCGAAATTCCTCGGGACTCCGAATCCGGTCAACACGCCGCTGGCAGACCGCGATTACGTGCTCGGGACCGCAACTTATTCGTTCTGACGCTGTGCGCGTCGCCGCAACACCCTTTGAATCAGTCGTCTTTTACTGCAAGAGGATTTGGTCATGAGTCGAATTTTCCATCCCACGTTGCGTGTCTGCGTTCTCGCCGCGGGCACGGCGCTCGCCGTTGCCTCGTTCGCCAAGACGAGCCCCGAAGACCTTGCGAAACTCGACGGCCCGCTCACGCCGATGGGCGCCGAGCGCGCGGGCAACGCCGACGGTACGATCCCCGCGTGGAGCGGCAAGTGGTTCGGTACCCCGCCGGGGGTCGACTACAAGCCCGGCCAGCGTTTCCCGGACCCCTACGCAAGCGAGAAGCCGCTCTTCGTGATCACGGCGCAAAACATGCAGCAGTACGACGCGCACTTGAGCGACGGTGAAAAGGCGCTGCTGAAGAAGTACCCGGACACGTTCAAGATCCCCGTTTACCCGAGCCATCGCGATTTCCGCTATGCGGAGGACGTCTATAAAGACATTCGCCTCTACGCGGCCAACACGGCCATGACGAAGGACCAGAACGGCCTGAAAGACTTCCCGCCAGTCGCCCCTTTCCCGGTACCGAAGACCGGCGTCGAGGCGATGTGGGATCTGCGCTTCGCATCGGCCATCGAAGCGGAGAGCGCGACCTACGACCAGGCTGTCGTCTATCCCGACGGCAATATTGCGTGGGGCAAGGTGCTCTACGCCATCTATGGGCCGCGCGGCGCTGTGCCGTTCGACGCGAAGAACGATCTGAACTCGAAGAGCTTCTTCCGCCAGACCACCATGTTGCCGTTGTCGGATCGCGGCACCATCATCACGGGCTACGAGATGTGGGACCAGGAGGGGTCCGACACACGGCGGACCTGGTCGTACAACCCGGGCACGCGGCGGGTGCGGCAAGCGCCCGAATTCGGCTTCGATCAGCCTGAGGGTCCGGGCGGGTTCCGGACGGTGGACGACGACCGGCTCTTTAACGGTTCCGGCGAGCGCTATGACTGGAAGATCGTGGGCAAGCGCGAACTGTATGTGCCGTACGACAACTACAAGTTGATGGACCCGTCGATCAAATACACCGATCTGCTGACCAAGGGCCACGAAAACACCCAGTACATGCGCTTCGAATTGCATCGCGTGTGGGTGCTGCAGGCAACGCTCAAGTCCGGCTACCGCCATCAATACGCGAAACGCGTGCTGTACCTCGACGAGGATACGTGGAACGCCGTGGCTGCCGACAACTACGATGCACGCGGCACGCTGTGGCGCACCAACCTGGCTCCGACGCTCTACGCGTATGACGCGAAGACCTTCTACTCCACCTCGGTGTTCTATCACGACCTGATTTCCGGCGCCTATTACGCGGACCGCCTGTCCAATCAGGAACCGATGCCGGTGCTCACGCCCTCGTCGCAGATGACGGAGGCGTACTTCTCGCCTGATGCGATTCGCGGCGACGGCAACTGAGTCCCGGCGTCGCGCCCAGGTTCGCGCGTCTCTCTGGTCATGCGTTTGACAACACGCTGCATGACCGGAGTGTCGGACTCTCTCTCAACTCACTACCGCATCTATGTCCTCAACCCTTCATGCCACGCTCGGCGACGAGCTGTACCACGCCTGGCGCGACCGCACGCCGGTTGCACCTTTCTCCGCCCGAACGGGTGGGCTGTCGCTTGACGATGCCTATCGTGTCCAGCAGCGCTTCGTTGCGCGGCGTATCGCTGCCGGGGAGACGATTGTCGGCAAGAAGATCGGCGTGACAAGCCAGGCGGTGCAGGACATGCTCGATGTCCGTCAGCCTGATTTCGGCGTGCTGCTCTCGGGCATGCACTACCGCGCGGACGATGACATCGACATCTCGACGCTGATCCAGCCGCGCGCGGAGGGCGAAATTGCGTTCTACCTGAAGCACGATTTGCGTGGACCGGGTATCGACCGCATGGACGTGCTGGCAGCGACCGAAGCGGTGGGCGCCTGCTTCGAGATTGTCGATTCACGCATCCGCGACTGGGCTATCCGCATTGGCGACACGGTAGCCGACAACGCCTCGTGCGGCGTGTATGTGCTCGGCGAAGCGCGCGTCGCACCGCACACGCTCGATCTTGCCGCCTGCCGCATGACGATCGACAAGAACGGCGCGCGCGTGGCCGAAGGTATCGGCGCCGCGGCGCTCGGCCACCCTGCCGACGCAGTCGCGTGGCTCGCGAATACGCTCGGTGAACTGGACGTGCCGCTGCTGGCTGGGGAAATCGTCCTGTCGGGTTCGCTTGCGGCATTGATTCCCGTCACCGGCGGCGACCACTTGCAGATGCGCATCGAAGGCATCGGCAGTTGTGCCGTACGCTTCGTGTGACCTGTGCATGACTTGTGCGCGCCTTTTCAACGGACTCCCATCTGACCACCTTCATCTGACCATCAGGAAGCATTGAATGAGCAAGATCAAATGCGCGTTGATCGGACCCGGCAATATCGGCACCGATCTGCTGTACAAACTGCGCCGCAGTGCGGTGCTCGAACCGGTCTGGATGGTCGGCGTCGACCCGGCCTCCGACGGCCTTGCGCGGGCCCGAGAATTCGGCCTGAAGACCACCTCGGACGGCGTCGACGGCTTGCTGCCGCATATCGAAGCCGACGGTATCCGCATCGCCTTCGACGCAACCTCGGCCTACGTGCATCGCGAGCACTCCGATAAGCTCACTGCCCGCGGCGTGCGCATGATCGACCTCACACCCGCGGCCATTGGTCCATTCTGCGTGCCGCCTGTGAATCTCGGCGCGCAAATCGGCCAGGATGCGATGAACGTCAACATGGTCACGTGCGGCGGCCAGGCCACCATCCCGATGGTCCATGCTGTCTCTCGCGTGCAGAAAGTGGCCTATGGCGAGATCGTCGCAACGGTCTCGTCGCGCTCGGTCGGCCCCGGCACACGTAAGAACATCGACGAGTTCACACGCACCACGGCGCGTGCCATCGAGCAGATCGGCGGCGCCACAGTCGGCAAGGCGATCATCGTGATCAATCCGGCCGAGCCGCCGCTCATCATGCGCGACACGATCCACTGCCTCACCGAGGACGAGCCGGATGTCGTCGCGATTACTGCATCGGTTCACGCGATGGTCGAAGAGGTGCGTCAATACGTGCCCGGCTATACGCTGAAAAACGGCCCGGTGTTCGATGGGCGGCGGGTGTCGGTGTTCATGGAAGTCGAAGGACTCGGCGACTATCTGCCGAAATACGCCGGCAATCTGGACATCATGACCGCGGCCGCTGCGCGCACCGCCGAGGTCTTCGCTCAACAGATGCTGGCCGCCGCAGCGGCAGCCACCGTGTAAAGGAGCCGACCATGTCAACCATGTCTCTGGCAGGCAAGCGCATTACCGTGCACGACATGACATTGCGCGATGGTATGCACCCGAAGCGTCACCAGATCTCGCTCGAGCAGATGCGCTCGATTGCCCGCGGACTCGACGCCGCGGGCGTGCCGCTCATCGAAGTCACGCACGGCGATGGCCTTGGCGGTGCGTCGGTCAATTACGGCTTTCCGGCGCATACGGACGAAGCGTACCTCCAGGCGGTGATCTCCGAACTCAAGCAGGCGAAAGTGTCCGCGCTGCTGCTGCCCGGCATCGGCACCGTCGATCATCTGCGCATGGCGCACGAACTGGGCGTGCATACGATCCGCGTCGCCACCCATTGCACCGAAGCGGACGTGTCCGAGCAGCACATCGGCCTCGCCCGCAAACTGGACATGGATACGGTGGGCTTCCTGATGATGGCACATATGGCGCCGCCCGAGCAGCTCGTCGCGCAAGCGAGGCTGATGGAATCGTACGGCGCCAATTGCATCTACATCACTGATTCGGCCGGCCATATGCTGCCCGACGACGTCACCGCCCGGCTCTCGCTAGTCCGAGACGCGCTCAAACCGGAAACCGAACTCGGCTTTCATGGGCATCACAATCTTGCGATGGGGGTTGCCAATTCGGTGGCGGCGGTTGCCGCCGGAGCGAATCGCATCGACGCCGCGGCCGCGGGCCTCGGCGCAGGCGCGGGCAATACGCCGATGGAAGTATTCGTGGCCGTGTGCGAACGCATGGGCATTCACACCGGTGTCGATGTGTTCAAGATTTCCGATGTTGCCGAAGACCTCGTGTTGCCGATCATGGACGCGCCGATCCGCATCGACCGCGACGCGCTGACGCTCGGCTATGCAGGTGTCTACTCGTCGTTTCTGCTGTTTGCCAAACGCGCGGAAGCGAAGTACAAGATTGCGGCGCGCGACATTCTTGTTGAGCTCGGGCGCCAGCGCCTCGTGGGCGGGCAGGAAGACATGATCGAGGATACGGCGTTGACGCTGGCGCGGGCCCGCGGTATCGCCACCTGAACGCGCCACAGTGGCTTTTGTAGAAAGAAGCAGCGGGCGCGGCGCGAGTCACGCCCGCTATGCCGTTTGTTTGACTATCGAATGTTTGATGCAGGAGGATCGATCCGTCGTGCCCATTTCTCTCAACCGAACCCGTAACCTGACCGCTGCCGCGCTGCTGGGCGTCGCGAGCTTGACAGCCCAGGCACAAAGCAGCGCCGCACCCGACACGGACCAATACATCCCGCTCGAACGCGTGCAGAATACGCGCGACCTTGGCGGCCTCGCGACTGAAGACGGCCGGCGCATTTTGCCAGGGCGCCTGTATCGCGGCGGCAATCCCGCATTCGCTACGCCGTCGGATATCGCGCGTCTGAAGGCCATGCACCTGGACGTTGTGCTGGATTTTCGCGCCGTCAGCGAAAAGACACCTGCCGAACAGGCTTTCGCCGCGCAATTTCCGTGGCAGGCCGATCCGGTGCTTGCGGGGAATCTGTCGCCGGCTGCGATCGTGCCGATGCTCAAGCGCTCGACGCCCGCGCAGATGCACCGGTTCATGGTGGGGCTCTATCAGCAGTTCCCCATCGACTATCAGCCGCAGTTCGCGCGTTTCCTGAAGCTCGCCGAAGAAGACAAGACCATGCTGTATCACTGCACGGCGGGCAAGGATCGCACGGGTTTCGCGACGGTGCTGCTGTTGTCGGCACTGGGCGTCGATCGTGCGACGGTGATTGCGAATTACCTCGAGTCGAACCGCTATAACGCAGCGGGCAACGCTCAGGCTACCGCGCAGTTGCAGAAAATGGGTGTGGCACCCGAGGTGGTCGCGCCGCTGCTTGCAGTGGATCCGGACTACATCGGCGCGGCGATGGAAGTCATCGATCAACGCTACGGCGGGATGCAGCACTATCTCGTCGACGTGCTGCATGTCGATATCCAGCGGATCCGCCAGAACTATCTTGGGCCAGCGACCGTGGTGGGTGCCACCGGACAGCCTTGAGCGGCTTTACGCCGGTCGAGCTCGGGCCGCCGCTTCAGTGCCCAAGCAATGCCGGAACGATGTCGACGAACAGGATCTTGATGATCGTCATCCCCGGAAAAATCATCGCGTAGCCGATATCCGGCTCATCCGTCGGCGCCAGTTTGTTGGCGTATGCAAGGATGGCCGGATTGCCGCAGGCCCCGGCAACAATGCCCGCGACCTGGTCAAACGACATGCTGCAGACGAACATCCCCAACAGAATGACTGGGACAGCAAGCGCGAGCAGCACCACGGCACCGAGTCCCAGCATCAGCAACCCCGTCTCCGAGACGGTCGCGGCAAAGCGCGGGCCCGACGTCATGCCCACCTGCGCGAGAAACAGCGTCAGCCCCAAATTGCGCAGCACAAGATTGGCCGAGAGCGGGATGGTCCAGTTCAGGCCAGCGGTGCGGCGCAATTTGCCGAGGATCAACGCGACGATCAGCACCCCTGAGAGTCCCAGGCCAATCTTGCCGATCCCCGGCAGAGGAATGTTGACTGCGCCGACCAGGAAGCCGAGCGCCATCCCTATGCCGATGGAGATATAGCTGAATTCCGCGGTCCCCTTGATCGAATTACCGAAGAACTTGCGCAACGCCGCGAAATCCGCGGGGCTCGCGAGCAGCCCCACCCGATCGCCAAACTCGAGCACGAGGTCCGGGGTTGGCAGCAGATCGGTGTCACCGCGGCGAACATGCGCGATGACCGTGGCGTTGTTGCCCGGCAAACCGAGTTCGCCTAGCGTCTTGCCTACAACTGCGGGACGGGAGGCAAACACGCGCAGATAGTCGAGATGCTTGCGATCCTTGAGCATCCGGCCCGGCTCTGCCTCGCCCAGACTCTTCCCGGCAAGGTCGAGCGTCTGCCGGTTCGGTCCGACCATCAGCAGCACGTCATGCTCTGCAAGCACCACATCGGGCGTGGCCGGTTCGTTGTGATGCGCCCGGCGGCGCGCCACGATCTGCACATCGCCGGGCAGACCGCCCATCAGTTCGGCCACCGTCTTGCCCGCAAACTGCGGATTGCCTAGCGAGACTTCCAGTATCTCCATGCCGCTGCCTGAGGGCACGGCGACCTTCGGCTTGAGCAGCGCGAAAGTGATGTACAGCAACACGATCGGCCCCGCCACCCCGAATGGATAAGAGACCGAATAACCCACCGCCGGATCGTCGTTGCCAAGCCCGGCAATGGCCGCCTGCAGGGTGGCCGTGCTCGTGCCCGAGCCCGCGAAGAGCCCGAATGCGTGGCCCAGATTGAGTTGATAGATCTTCATGCACACAAGGCTCGCCACGCCGGATAGCAGCACACCAACCAGCGCGATGAGATTCGCCCTTCGTCCATAGGCGCTAGTGAAGCCGAGAAAGAACTGCTTGCCGTACTGTGCACCCACTGCATACAGGAAGAGCGCGAGCCCCAACGTACCGACCATGGCCGCGGGTGCCGACCTGGGCGCGAACCAGCCAATCGCCAGCGCGACAAACAGGACCGCTCCGACGCCGAGAGAAAATCCCTTGATGTTGATTTCTCCCACCCCATAACCGATCGCGATCGTGAGGAACAATGCGAACATCGGCTGCTGCTCAAGCAACGTCTTGACGAACTCCATGGTGGCCTCTCGTCTCGGTTCAATAGAGGGTGCAGCGCGTGCCCATCGGCAAGCCGTCGAGTGCCGTAAATCCCGTGGTGCTGGCGGCGCTCTTATTCAGCACGAGGATCGCGTCGCGCGTCATATGAGTGCCTTTGCAGGCTGTTCCCGCCTCCAGCGAGCGAACAGAGCAGCCACCGCGCATGATGCGAGGCGCGCCGTCCCCCGGTTATCTGGCCACGATCTGCCATCTTGCACAGCGCGCCAGCTTCAACCGTTGTGGGCATACTGGGGTTGACCGTTTCGATTGCTGAAAGTATCGCCACCTTCGGCAACGTGCGGCCAAGCGCATGAGCCAGATCGATCGCGTTCTGGATGATATGTACCTTGTCCTGCAAGGTTGGGAAGATATTGACGGCCGCATCGCTGATGATCAGCGGCTGCTCCAGCGCCGGCACGTCCATGACGAAACAGTGACTGATGCGCCGTTCGGTGCGCAGCCCTGTCTCGCGCTTGACCACGGCGCCCATCAATTCGTCGGTATGCAGACTGCCCTTCATCAACGCGTCGACCGCACCCTCGCCGGCAAGACGCACCGCTATCTCGGCCGACGCGTGACTGTGCGCGGCGTCGACGATCGAGTAGCCCGAGATGTCGAGTTCGCAATGCGCGGCAACGGCGCGGATTTTCTGCTCGGGGCCAATGAGGACAGGGGTGAGCAGGCTCTGCCTTGCCGCATCCACCGCGCCACGCAAGGCGCTCTCATCGCAAGGATGAACCACGCCACATTGCATCGGTTCGAGAGTCTGACACCTGGCAATCAGGCGCTGGTATTTCTCGTGCTTGTATTCCATCGTCTGCGACTCCCGGGGGCTTCGCGCGTCGACGCGCCTTTGCTTCGCCCTGGCTCACCGGCGCGTCCGGGCGACTTCGTCAGAGACTGACTGGATAACTTTAGTATCTCCGATTAATGTTTTCAATGTACGGCCGCCGCCAACCCAGGACATGGTGCGGTAGAACCATGCAACAAGCATGTTCACCCAGCACGCTGCAACTCGCGCCGGGTGACTTGCGCGCTTATTCTTCAAACACGTGATGCAACGGCGGCGGCGTGCCCGAATCGCGCACCTTGATCTCGAACACCTTCCGCGCGATGCTGGCCGGCCGCACATCCGCCGTGTCCAGATAGAACTGCGAATACCAGTCGCGCATCTGATACAACGGACCATCGCCTTCGCACAGCAACGGGTTGTCGATACGCGTCTTGGTGTCCCAGATAGCAACATCTTCATAGAACGCCGCCTGCGCCTGCTTCGAATACGCCCGCGCGATTTCCAGGTTCTGTTCGTCCGAGAGCCCGGGAATCTTCTTGACCATCACGCCATAGCGAAGCTCGAAGCTGTTCATATCAATAGGTACATGACAGTTCAACAGGATCGAGTGAATCGGATGACCGCCGCTCTGCCCCGTCATTTCGGTGATGTGGTACGCCGGTCCGAAATACGTGGACAAGGCGATAAGTTCGTCACCACCCAGGCGTTCGCTACGTCCAACCAGCAGTTGGGTCGCTTTATGCGCTTCGAACAGATTCGCAAAGTAATCGACCGGTGCACCATGCACGGTGGCGAAGTGCGCCATGTCCGAGATGTTGTCGACGAGCTCACGGCAATTGGTCCCGATCACCATCCTGTCGACGACCCAATCCGACCATTCGCCGCTAAAGCAGGCCTCGATGCGCGGAATCGCCACATCCTCACACGGCGCGTTGCCTTCAGGGTCATGCCACACAAACAGTAACTGATTCTGCTCGCAGGTTTGCCACGTGCCGATTTTCGCTTTCGGTGGAATCCGTTTGCAATACGGGATCGACTGGCAATTGCCGGCGCCGTCCCACTGCCAGCCGTGGAACGGACACACCAGCGTATCGCCCTCCACCCGGCCGGTGCTCAGATCCGCGCCCATGTGCGGGCAATAACCGTCCACCACATTGACGTGTCCCTGCGAATCCATAAAAGCAGCGAGCCGTCGCCCGAAGATATTCAGCGTGTGCGGGTTGCCATCCTTGAAATCGCTGGCGAGTCCGAGGCAATGCCAGCCGCGTGCGTAACGCTGCACGAGCGGCTGCGATTCGATCTTGTAGGGACGTGCGGACATGTCTTCTCTCCTCCAATTGAAAAACGGCGGCTCTTCGTGGTGGCCGCCGCTGTCGGTGTTGCTATGGGTGTTGCATGACTTCATGCCTGACGATAGACGCGGCCCGCGCCGCGTTCATCGTCCCGATGGACTAGAGGCGCAGCGAATTGCCATGCTCCAGCGCAGCGGGCTCAGCGTCGTGAGCAGCTGTACCGCGCGCAGGAGCGGACGTTGCCGCCCCGGGCACGGAGCGGCCCGCACGCCGCTCGGCCTGTTCGACACCTAGCCACGCAGCCAGCGCGGGCAGCAAAAACACCGCGCCGAACAGATTGACCAGAAACATGAACGCGAGCAGCACGCCCATATCGACCTGGAACTTCAACGCAGAGAAGGCCCACGTTCCCACGCCGATAAACATCGTCACTGCGGTAAACAGCGCCGCGGTGCCACGCTGACGCATCGCCGCGGCAAACGCGTCAGGCAGGCTCGCACCCGCACGCACCTCGTGCTGTAAACGCTCGTAAAGATAGATGCCGTAGTCGACCCCGACGCCCACGCCGAGCGTAATGACGGGCAGCGTCGCCACTTTCAGGCCAATGCCGAGCGACGCCATCACGGCATTGCACAGAATCGACACGACCGTGAGCGGCACGATGATGCACAGCACCGCGCGCCACGAGCAAAACGTCACGAAGCACAGCAGCGTGATCGCACCGAAGATCGACAGCAGCATGGCCACCTCGGCGTCGCCGACCGCTTCGTTGGTTGCCGCCATCACGCCGACGTTACCGCCAGCAAGGAGAAACTGGATATCCGGCGTGCGGTTGGCCGCCGACAAGCGCTTGATCTCGTCGACGATATGCGCGATGGTCTTGCCTTCGTGATTCGCCGTATAGATCAGTACCTGAATCGCCTGGCAGTTCTCAGTGTTCATGCCGTTGTCGGGATCGAAGGCACTGGCGCCTTGCGTGAGGCCATCGCTCGAACGCGGCAGCGCGCCCCAGCGCGGATTGCCTTCATTGAAGGCGGCAATCGAAACCTTCGCCAGCGACGGCACGCTCACCACCGACTGCACACCCGCCACGCCACGCATCTCCATCTCGAAGCGTTCGATTGCACTCATCACCGGATAGTGCAGACAGGCATCGTCGAAGCCGTGCGTCTCGACGATCACCGCCAGCGCGTCGACGCCAATGTTGTACTCGCTCGTGATGCGGGCATTGTCGAGGTTGTAGCGCGACGCGCTGCGCAACTCAGGCGCGCCCGAACCGATGTCGCCGATCTGCAGCCGGCGCGATTCCTTCGCGCCAAACGCCAGCAGCACCAGTGCAATGGCGAATACGCCCAGGGCGGGAACAGGGCGGGAAAACGTCGCAAAACGCGTCCACAGCCGGCTGCCGCCCGCAGCCGCCTTGCGTTGCGCGCGCGCCAGGGTCCGCGCTTCGAGCCGGGTGTAAGACAGCAGGATCGGCAGAAACACCTTGTTCGTGACGATCATCAGCAGCACGCCCAGGCACGCCGTGACGCCCAATTCGCGCACGATATCGATCTGGATGCGCATGATCACCATGAAACCCAGCGCGTTGGTCAGCAGCGCCACGGTGCCCGGCGCGAACAGCTTGCGAAACGCGTCGCGCGCCGCGTCAGTGGACGACATGCCCGCGACCAGCGCCTGCTTCCACGCGTTGGTCATCTGGACCGCATGCGATACACCGATCGAAAAGATCAGGAACGGCACGAGGATCGACATCGGATCAATGCCGAGACCGAGAATCGGCAAGGCGCCGAGCAGCCACACCACCGGCAGCAGCGCCACGAAGAGTGCAAGCACCGTGGTTTTCGCCGAACGCGTATAGGCAAACAGCAGCGCGGCGGTAATCAGGAACGCCAGCGCAAAGAAACCCACTACGCCACTGATGCCGGCCTCGACATCGCCGACGAGCTTCGCAAAGCCGATGATCTCGACTTCGACATCCTGATTCGAATAGCGCGCGCGAATCTGCTCCAGTTGTCGCGCCACGGCCCCGTAGTCGAGACGTTTGCCAGTAGCCGGATCTGTTTCCCGCAACTCGGCGCGGATCAACGCCGACTTCAGATCGTTGCCGACGAGGCGCCCGATCTGCCCCGAGCGCGCCACGTTACGACGTACTTTGGCGAGATCGTCGGGATTGGCACTGCTGAACTGGCCGGGCACCACCACGTCGCCGCGAAAACCGGCTTCGGTCACCTCGGTATAGCGGACGTTCGGTGTAAAGAGCGAAAACACCCGCGAACGGTTCACGCCCGGAATGAAGAACACGTCGTCGGTGGCGTGGCGCAGGTCGTCCATGAACGCCTGGTTGTAGATATCGCCGTGGCCCTTCCAGCGCAGACTGACGAGGATGGTATTGGCACCGGGGAATGCGCTCGCGTAGCGGTTGAACACCTGCATGTACGGATGCTGCATCGGGATCATCTTGTTGAACCCGGGATCGAGCCGCAGCCGCGTGGCGGAGCAGCCTAGCGCGACGGTGAGCGCGAGGCACAGGACGAGCAGCACACGCCGGTAGCGCATGATGGCGTCCGCGCAACGCTCCACGAAACGTGACAGGCGCGAAGAAGACGGCAAGGGGGAAGGACGGGATGAGGCTTTCATGGACGTCTCACGGCAAGGCAACGGGAAGCGCAGGAATCAAGGCACTTTGGCAGCGAAGGGCCGCGCAGCAGTAGGTGAGTTGAATCGCGCACGCTCGGGAAGGCGCGACGCTGCGCGCGGGTGACGCTGGCGAAGACGGCGGCGAATGCGCCGACGAGGGTGTCGATGAAGATGCCGAAGACTGCGACCGCGCAACGGCCGGCAATAGCGCCATGCCAGCCTCGCCGCCGAGGACGAGTTCCCCGTGCCCCGCATCGACGACCGCCGCCAGGCTCTGCACCCCGCCCACCTTGCGCACTGCAAAGGTTTGCCCGTCGTCGCGCGATGTAACAATCGCGCCGCCCTGCCCGACCAGCACAAGCTGTCCGTCCTTGAGCTGCGTCGCCCCGAAATACGAAGTACCCACGCCGCTATCGACGTGGGTCCACGTGTCGCCCTCATCCGTGCTACGCAGCACGTTGCCGCGCATCCCATAGGCGAGCCAGTCGCCGTCGGCGAGACTCATTACGCCGAACAGCGACCCTTGATATGGCACCGGACGTTTTTCCCAGCTCGCGCCGGCGTCGTCGGAGCGCAATAGCGTGCCGGTTTCGCCTGCAATGACGAGATGGCCGTGATCATCGCCTGCAATCGCATTCAAATGGCGGTCGCCGGCGGGTGTCTTCTCTTCATTCCACGTTGCGCCCGCATCGTGCGAGACGAAAAACTGGCCGAAGCTACCGGTTACGAACACATGGCCGTCCGCATTGCCCCAGACAGACAGCAACGGATCCGAGCGCTTGTGATCGAAATGCACTTCGTTCCAATGCTCGCCGCCGTCGACGCTGCGCACAATCCAGCCGTCATGACCCACCGCAATGCCAATGCGCGGCGAGATGAAGAATACCTGGGTGAGCGTCGAAGCCTCATCCGGCGCAACCGCCGCGCGATGCCACGAACTGCCCGCGTCATCGCTCAGCAGGATCACGCCACGCTCGCCGACCGCGACAAGCCGTGTACCCGCGAAGGCCAGACCGTTGATCTGCAGATGGTTCGCCTGAATCGTGGTCGCCGGGAAAGCCGGCAACGGACGCGGCGAGAACGCAAACAGCGCCGCGCCCAACACCGCTGCCGACAGCAGCAAACCAGGAAAGGTTGTTTTCATGTTTGTCTCCTCCGATTGCGGTCTATGCCGCTATTTCGAAGAGTGCGGCGGCACCCATGCCGCCACCGATACACATTGTCACGACGACATAACGCACGCCGCGCCGTCGCGCCTCGAGCAAACCATGCATCGTCATGCGCGTGCCCGACATGCCGAACGGGTGGCCGACCGCAATGGCGCCGCCGTCAACGTTAAGCCGTTCTGCGGGAATGCCGAGCTGATCGCGGCAATAGATGACCTGGCACGCAAATGCCTCGTTCATCTCCCATAGACCGATGTCGCCCACCGTCAGGCGATGCCGTGCGAGCAGCTTCGGCACGGCAAGCGCTGGACCAATACCCATTTCATCTGCTTCGCAACCCGCCACCGCCATGCCGCGATAGATTCCCAGCGGCGCGAGTCCTCGCGCACGCGCCTCAGCGGCGCTCATCACCACGACCGCCGCCGCGCCGTCCGATAGTTGCGACGCGTTGCCTGCGGTGATGAATTCGCCCTGGGCGACCGCTTCGCCGCCGCTCCATACTGGTTTGAGCGCCGCGAGACTTTCTGCGGTGGTGTCCGCGCGATTGCATTCGTCACGCGTGGCCCGCACGCTCTCGCTGCCGGCCGGTTTGCCTTCCTTGTCGAACAACGCCCTCTGCGCATCGAACGGCACGATTTCAGCGTCGAAGCGGCCCGCTGCCTGCGCCGCCGCCGTGCGCTGCTGACTGAGCAGCGCATAGTCGTCCTGGGCCGCGCGACTGATGCCGTAGCGGCGCGAGACCACCTCCGCCGTCTCGATCATCGCCATATACGCTGCCGGCTGCCGCGCGAGCACCGCCTCGGAACGGGCCCGATACGCGTTCTTGTGCTTGTTCTGCGTGAGCGTGATCGACTCGACGCCGCCGGCTACCACGACGCGCGCATCGCCGCACATCACGCTTTGGGCTGCGCTCGCAATCGTCATCAGGCCGGACGAACACATCCGGTCCATCGCCATGCCCGCCACCGAGGCGGGCAAACCCGCTGCAATCGCCGACAGGCGGCCGACGTTGTAGCCCTGGGTGCCCTGCTGCGCGGCGCATCCCATCAGGACATCGTCGATCTCTGCAGGGTCGAGCTGGGCGCGCTCCACGGCCGCCCGCACCACATGTCCACCCAGTGCGGGCGCTTCGGTATCGTTGAACACGCCCCGGTACGCTTTGCCGATCGGTGTGCGCGCAACCGAGACGATGACCGCTTCGTTCATGAAATATTCCTCTACGGGTTCTACAGGTAATAGCGGCTAATGGTGTCAGCGACGCAAGCAGGCTTGCGCTCGCCTTCGATTTCAACCGTCACGCGAATCCAGGCCTGCACACCGCCTTCAATCGCTTCGACACGCAGCAACTCGCCCACGCCACGCAAGCGCGCGCCGACGCGCACCGGTGCCGGAAAGCGGATCTTGTCGCAGCCATAGTTGACGCCGAGGCGCGCGCCATCGATGCGTACAATCTGCGGCAAAAAGAAATTGACGAGCGACAGTGTCAGGAAACCGTGCGCGATGCACGCGCCAAATGGACCGTGCTGCGCGCGTTCGGGGTCGACGTGGACCCATTGATGATCGAGCGTCGCGTCGGCGAAGCCATCGATGCGCGACTGCTCGATGGTGAGCCAGGCGCTTTCGCCCAGGCGCTTGCCGACCGCCGCCGCGAGTTCATCCGGATGGGCAAACACGCGAGCGTGCAGTGTGTTTTGCACCACAGGAGCGAGTGCGCTGTCCATCACGCGTGCTGACTGCTGACCGACAGGACTTCGCCTGTCATATACGATGCGTAATCGCTTGCCAGAAAGACCATCACGTTCGCCACCTCCCAGACTTCGGCGGCGCGCCCGAAGGCTTCGCGCGACGCCAGTTGATCGAGCAGTTCGGCCGAAGCCGCTTTCTTCAGAAAATCGTGCAGTGCAATACTTGGCGCCACCGCGTTGATACGCACGCCATAGGGCGCCGCTTCCAGTGCTGCGCAGCGCGTCAGGGCCATCACGCCGGCCTTCGCCGCGGCGTAGTGGGCCTGTTCCGCCTGCGCCCGCCAGCCCAGCACCGACGCGTTGTTGACGATCACGCCACGGCCACGTGCCTGCATGTGCGGTAGCATCGCGCGCGTCATGCGGAAGGTGCCGGTAAGGCTAATGTCGATCACCCGCGACCATTCGGCATCGTCCATTTCGACGATGCGGCGTGCGCCGCCGAGACCCGCGTTGTTGATCAGCACATCGACGCCTGCCATCCGCGCTTCGGCATCGGCGATCAGGGCGCGGACCTCTTCCTCGACCGATACGTTGCACAGGCGGCCATAGACTTCCTTCAGGCCGGTCTCCTCACGCAACGTCTCAACGGCCTGGGCAAGCCGCTTCTCGTGGATGTCGGAGATGAACAGCGCGCGGCAGCCTTCTTCCGCACAACGCTTCGCGGCGGCAAAGCCGATGCCGGCGCCCGCTGCGGCCGTGATCAGCACCGCTTTGCCGGCAAGCAGGCGATGGCCCGGCACGTAGGCCGGCGCGGCCCTGACTGCGTGGGATTCATTCATGACGTTCCTCGGGGTTCCCTGGGCATGCCGAGCCCGCGCTCGGCCATGATGTTGAGTTGAATTTCGTTGGTGCCGGCGTAGATTGTGTCGGCTCGCGAAAACAGGAACATGCCCTGCAGGCGCGTGCGCTTTTCGTCCTCAGCGCTGACCAGGTTGGCGTTCGGACCGAGTACGTCCATTGCCAGTTGGCCGAGCTCGCGGTGCCAGTTCGACCAGTAGTATTTGTAGATCAGCGCCTCGCGGCCCAATGCGCCGCTGCTCGTTCCATTTGCGCCGCCGCTTTTGGGTTCCGCGCCGGCTAGCATGCGCAGCGCGTTGTAGCGCATCACGCGCAAGCCGGTCCACGCGCGTGCGATTCGCTGGCGGACCACCGGGTCGTGGACGAGGCCTGCATCGCGCGCCGCATCGATCACCCAGTCCAGCTCGCGTATGAACTGCATCTGCTGACCGAGCGTCGACATGCCGCGTTCGAAACCGAGCAAGGTCATCGCAATGCGCCAGCCGTCGCCGGGCGCGCCGACCAGATCGCCAGCTGCCGCGATGGCCCCGTCGAAAAACACTTCGTTGAATTCCGCCCCGCCATTCAATTGCTTGATGGGACGAATCTCGATGCCGGGTTGCGTGAGCGGTATCAAAAAGAACGACAGCCCGCGGTTGCCACGCGATTCCGGATCGGTGCGTGCGAGCACGAAGATCCAGTCGGAGTCGTGCGCGAGCGAAGTCCAGACCTTCTGGCCAGTCACACGCCATGAGCCGTCTGCATCCAGCACGGCACGCGTGCGGACGTTCGCGAGATCCGAACCCGCGCCGGGTTCCGAATAGCCCTGGCACCAGAACTGTGTGCCTGCAAGAATGCCCGGCAGGAAGCGGGCGCGCTGGTCCTCGGTGCCGCACGCGATCAGCGTCGGGCCCAGCAGACCTTCACCGATATGCCCCATGCGGCCGGGGCCACCCGCTCGCGCGTACTCCTCGTGAAAGATCACCTGTTCGGCCACCGACAACCCGCGGCCACCGGCTTCCTTCGGCCAGCCGAGCCCCGTCCATCCGCCTGCTGCGAGTTCGCGCTCCCATGCCTTGCGCAGGGCCGGCCAGGCTTCTTCGTCGCCTGGACCGCCGCGATACCTGAGGCAGGCGAACTCGCCGACGAGATGAACGCGCATCCAGGCGGCCACTTCGGCGCGCAGCGTCTCGTGCCGGGTTGCTTGATCTGTTTCGTGGTTCATGGCGTAACTCCTGCCAGCACCTGGGCCGACGGCGACGCATGACGGGACACAACGGCGTCCACGAACGCAGTCGTCGAGGCGAACGACTCGCGCTGATCGATCAGTTGTTGTGCGACATATGCGAGCAATTGCTGCGTCGTGCCGAACTGCGCGCTCGATGCATAGGCCCGTTTGAAATAGAACTGCGGGTCGTATTCCCACGTGAAGCCGACACCACCATGCAACTGGATCGCTTCCTGCGCGCAGAAACGGAATGCGTCATTCGCGGTGGCTTTGGCAGTGGCGATATCGGCGAGTACCTCAGCCGCGAGCGTGCCGCGCGTGCCATGCGTGATGCCTGCGGCATCCCACACTTTCGCCGCGCCGAGCACGGCAGACCGGGTTGCTTCGACCTCGACCATCATCTGCGCACAGCGATGCTTGACCGCCTGGAATGAAGCGATCGCGCGGCCAAACTGCACGCGCTCTGAGGTGTAGGCCACGGTCAGATCGAGACACTGCTGCGCGCCGCCGAGTTGCTCGGCGGCCAGCGCCAATGCCGCGAACCATGCGGTGCGTGAGAGCGCCCATTCAGCAGAGCGCCCCTCAGCAAGCACTGCCGTCCGCGGCACTTCCACGGATTGCAGTTCCACTCGCGCCAAGGGCCGCGTCGCGTCGAGCATGACAAGCGGCGTGCGGGTGAGTCCGCACGCATCGGGGTCGATCTCAAACAGCGCCACCGCCTGCGCTTCGTTGGCGATGCGCGCGGGCACCAGCAGAAGGTCAGTTGCCGCGCCGTCGAACACCTGCTCGACCGTGCCGTACAGCCGATACCCCTGCGCCGTTCCCTCAGCGTGCACGCGAAGCTCGCTCACACCGAGGGGCGCCGTCATCGGCAGCGCCAGCGTGGCACTCACCTCGCCGCTCGCGATTCGCTCAAGCCACACGTCGGCCTGTGCGGAGTCACATTGTGCAAGCGCCGTCGCCGCCAGACATGCCGTGCTGAAGTACGGTACGCAGGCAAGACGCCGCCCCATCTGCTCCATCAGCAGGACCAGTTCCATCGCACCGAGCCCCGCGCCACCCGCTGCCTCCGGCACCGCAAGTGCGCACCAGCCGAGTTCGCCGGCAAGCGTGCGCCACAACGCCTCGTCGCGCCCGCCGCTGTGCTCAAGCGCATGCCTGACCGCCGCCGACGCACTGCGCTCCGTCAGCACATCCGCCGCGGCCTCGCGAATCATGGTCTGTTCTTCGGAAAGTGCGAGGTTCATCGCGTCAGCTTCCGTAGACCTGTTGCGCGGGGCGCGCTTGCGCGACCAGTTGCGCCACCGCAGCGCCGACCTCGGCCGCATTCCAGCGCCCGCCCTTGTCGACACGCGGCCCGGTACGCCAGCCTTCGGCGACCGCGATCATGCCACCGGCCGCTTCAAACACCTGGCCCGTCACCTCAGCGGATAGCGTACTTCCCAGCCACACCACGAGCGGTGCGATATTGGCCGGATCGAAGTAGTCGAAGGCACCGTTCGCGGGCTTTTTCATCATCTCCGCGAACACGCCCTCGGTCATCGAGGTGCGTGCCGCCGGTGCCAACGCATTCACACGCACGCCGTAACGAGCCAGTTCGGCTGCCTGCATTAACGTCAGCGCAGCAATACCTGCTTTAGCAGCGCCGTAGTTCGCCTGACCAATCGAGCCTTGCAGTCCCGCTCCAGAACTCGTATTGATGATACGGGCATCCACCGTCTGCCCCGCCTTCGACGCCTCGCGCCATTCACACGCAAGCAATTGCGACAAACAGAAATGTCCACGCAAATGCACGCGCATCACGTCGTCCCAGTCGCGCTCGGTCATGCTCGTGAACATCCGGTCACGACAGATACCGGCGTTGTTCACCAGCACATGGATCTCGCCGAATGCGGCATGCGCGGCATCGACGATGCGTTGCGCCGTGCCAAGGCGGGTGATGTCGTCGGCATTGGCGAGCGCACGTCCACCTGCGCGAATGATCCCGTCGCAGACCGCTTGCGCGGCCTCAGGGCGGATATCGTTGACCACCACGGCGGCGCCCTCGGCGGCAAAGGCGAACGCGTATTCGCGGCCCAGCCCGCCGCCCGCGCCGGTGATGATCACGGTGCGGTCTTTGCAGATTCCCATGCTTTACCTCGTGAAGGGTGATGCGAGTGATAGGTGTGATTCGGATGAGACGCCCGGAGACGCTCAGGGGCTCTCAGGGGCGCTCAGAGCCTCTCGATGATCGTGACGTTTGCAAGCCCGCCGCCTTCGCACATCGTCTGCAAACCGTAGCGCCCTTGCGTGCGCTCCAGTTCGTGCAGTAGCGTAGTCATCAGACGCGCGCCCGTGGCGCCCAGCGGATGGCCCAACGCTATCGCTCCCCCGTTCGGGTTGGTCTTCTCGTGCGGGTAATGCGTTTCGGCGAGCCACGCCATCGCGACCGAAGCGAACGCTTCGTTGAGTTCCACCACATCGATGTCGGCAAGGCTCAGGCCTGCTTTGCGCAGCGCATGCCGTGTCGCAGGAATCGGCGCGGTCAGCATCCACAACGGATCGTCACCGAGCACGCTCAGATGATGGATACGGGCGCGCGGCTTGAGGTCATAGCGATGCAAGGCATCCTCCGAGACGATCAGCAGGGCGGCGGCCGCATCGCAGGTCTGGCTCGATACCGCCGCGGTCAACGCGCCGCCCGGCAGCAGCGGTTCGAGCGAGGCCATCTTCGCCAGCGTCGTGTCCTTACGCGGCGTTTCATCGTGCGCGATACCGGCGAACGGCACGATTTCCCGCGCAAAGTGACCGCCTTCGATAGCGGCGAGCGCGCGCCGGTGACTTTCCAGCCCATAAGCTTCCATCGCTTCGCGCGACAGGTTCCAGTGGTCCGCGATTCGTTGCGCCGCGTGGAACTGCGATACGGGTGCGTCGCCGAAACACTCGCGCCAGCCACTGCTGCCGGAAAACGGGTCTGTAAAGCCAAGCGGCTGCGCCGCAGTCATCGCCGAAGAAATCGGAATCTGCGTCATGGTCTGCACGCCACCGGCGATCACCACGTCCTGCGTGCCGCTCATCACCGCCTGCGCGGCAAAATGCACTGCCTGTTGCGACGATCCGCACTGCCGGTCCACCGTTACGCCAGGCACAGTGAGAGGCAGGCCGGCCGCAAGCCAGCAAGTACGGGCGATGTTGCCCGCAAGCGGGCCGATGGTATCGACGCAACCGAAGATCACGTCGTCATAGTCATCAGCGGGAATAGCGTTGCGCGCCACCAGTTGTTTCAACACGAAGCCGCCGAGGTCCGCAGCGTGCACCTGCGCGAGCCCCCCCTTGCGACGTCCGGTCGGCGTGCGCAATGCATCGACGATATAGGCTTGTTTCATCACGATTCCAGTTCGAAAGTCCGGGCCGGCCCGATCGGCGCACGCGCCCCGATCAGCGTGTCGGCCACGCGTGCCTTGTGAAACGTCGTGTCGCCCCAACTGCCCGCGAGCGCCCAGATGCGTTTCATGAAAATCTGCAAGTCAAGTTCCCACGTGTAACCCATCGCGCCGTGCACCTGCATCGCGTGGCGGGCGGCCAGCTGGGCTGCGGCAGTCGCGGCCAGTTTTGCGTGCGAGACATAGAGAGCGCGCTGCGGGTCGTTATGCGCAATCGCGTAGGCGGCCCGATACACGACCGGTCGTGCAAACTCGTAACGGATCGCCACATCGGCCAGCAAATGTTTGAGCGCCTGATAGGAACCGATCGGCTTGCCGAACTGCTTGCGCTGTGCGCTGTAATCGATCGCGACATCGAGCACGCGTTGTGTCAGACCGAGCAGTTGCGCCGCGACTGCAAATGCGCCACGATCGAGCGAGGCCGCTAACAGCGGCGCCGCTTCATCCGCGGATGCAATGCGTGTGCTCGCATCTGGTTTCCAGTCGAGTTCAAAAAGCCGGCGCGATGGATCGACGCTTTCCACTGCCTGCCACGAACACGCATCCGGCATAACGCGATGCAGTTCGCCTTCGTGTTCGCAAAACAGCACCTGGGCGACGTGCGCGTCGCTGACATACGGATTCACCGGATGCGTAACCGCCACGCGTGCAGCCCCCGCTGCAATGTCGCGCAGCAGTTCGTCGCGCCAAGCGCCGGAAGGCAAACCATTGAGCATGCCTACCGCGACCAGCGAGGTATCGAGCAGCGGCTCGGGCCCGGCAAAATAACCATACGTTTGCGCGAGCAATGCCCACTCGACTTCCGAGAGCCCCATGCCGTCATAACTTTCGGGCACCGACACGGCCATCAACCCTTGCGAAGCAAACAGATCCCACAGCCGGTCCGAGCGTCCGGTCGGCGTGGCCCACAGCTCGCGGATCAACTCCGGGGTCATCTCGGTCATCAGGAACCGCTTGACCGTGCTCGCCAGCGCTTCCTGGTCTTCGTTGAATACGAAATCCATAATTTCTCGCTCAATCCTTTGACAGCTTGTCTGCACGATTCAAGACACACCTGCACGGACGCATCACGAGCGCGGCATGCCGAGCATCCGTTCGGCAACGATGTTTCGCTGAATCTCGTTGGTGCCTGCGTAGATCGGACCGGCCTGTGCAAACAGGAAGCCGTCGAGCCAGTTGCCGAGCGCGGCGTGTTGTCCTGTCGTGCGCGGCACGACTTCCGAGTGCGCGCCGAGAATCTCCAGCGCGGTGTGGTGCATGCGCAGATCCAGTTCGGACCAGAACACCTTGTTCGTGCTCGATTCCGCACCAATGTGACCGCCCTTCTGCAGCCGGCTCGCGGTGGCGTAGGTGGCCAGCGCGTAGGCCTGCGCATCCATCCATGCACTGGTGACCCGTTCGCGCAGCGTCGGATCGCGGTCGGCACCGGCTCGATGCGCGAGGTACAGGTCGCGCAGCGCCTCAGCAGTGCGCTGGAAGCGGGCGGGCGAGCGCAACATCAAGCCGCGTTCGAAGCCCGCAGTCGCCATCGCCACCTGCCAGCCCATGCCCTCGCCCGCGAGGCGGTTTTCAACGGGAACGCGTACGTCGTCGAAGAAAATTTCGGCGAAACCGGTGTGACCGTTCAACTGACGGATCGGGCGCACCGTAATGCCAGGCGTCGACAAAGGCACCATCAGGAAGGTCAAACCGTGATGACGAGCCGATTGCGGATCGCTGCGAAACAGGCCAAAGAGCCAGTCCGCCCACACCGCGCGGGTCGACCAGATCTTCTGGCCATTGAGGATGTATTCGTCGCCACCGTCATTGCCGGTTCCGTTGCTACTGCCGTTACTACGAATGGCACTCGCGCGAATCGCCGCCATGTCCGAACCGGCATTGGGCTCCGACCAGCCCTGCGCCCAGACATGCTCGCCCGCGGCCATTGCCGGCAGGAAACGGGCCTTCTGCGCGTCGGTGCCGAAATCCATCAGCGTCGGACCGAGCAGGAAGATGCCGTTCTGGTTGACGCGCATCGGTGCGTCCGCACGCCAGTACTCTTCTTCGAAGATCAGCCACTCGATCAGATCGCAGCCGCGTCCACCCAGTTCGCGCGGCCATGTCACCATGCTCCAGCGGCCCGAGTGCAGCGTGCGCTCCCACGCACGATGCGCAGCGAAGCCTTCTTCCGTGTCGAAACTCGGCAACGGTTCCCGTGGCACGTGTTCTGCGAGCCACGCGCGGATCTCGGCACGAAACGCACGCTGCTGCGGCGTGTAGTCGAGCTTCATGCGTGCTCCCCGGCGGTCTGCGCCACTTCGCTTGACGGTGTGCCAAATTGAGCGTCGCGCTTTTCGACGAAGGCCGAGCGTGCTTCGGCCGAATCGTTCGTCATATATGCTTGCAACGTGAAGCCCTGTTCCCAGCGGTACTTGTCTTCGAGGTCACCGTCTTCGACGCCATTCAGCGCTTCCTTCGCGAGTTGCAGCATGGCTGGGCTCTTCGCGGCAATCTTGCGCGCCATCTCCACGGCCGCGTCGCGCAACTGCGCACGGGGCACCACGCGTTCAACCGCGCCGAGCCGCCAGGCTTCCGTTGCGTCCACCATGTCGCCGGTGAAATACATCGCGCGAACCTTCTGCACACCGAACATGCGTTGCAGATGCGCGCCGCCGCCCATCGCACCACGGTCGATTTCGGGTACGCCGAAACGCACACACTCAGATGCAATGATCACGTCCGCAGCGCCGCAGATGCCAATGCCACCCCCGAGCACAAAGCCATGCACCGCGACAATCACCGGCTTCGGATTGCGGTGCACCGCACGAAACGTCGCGTAGTTTCCCGCGTTGACCGTGACGATACGTTCCGGATGCGCCGCCAGTTCCTTGATATCGACGCCCGCGCAAAAGCCGCGCCCTTCGCCGCGCAACACAATCACGTTGACGGTATCGTCGCGGCCCAGCGCATCGATTGCCTCGGCCAGTTCATGCCAGCCGCGCGAGTCGAGTGCGTTCACCGGCGGCTGGTCGATCACCAGTTCGCCTATCCCGTCTGCGCGTTCGATCCTGAACGGCAGCGAGCGGACGCTGCCAAGTGGTTCTGTCATGTTCCCCGTCCCTCGTGGATGAATTCAGTTATGCATCGAGCACGGCAGACGCTTGTGCTTGAAGTTGCGCCTGGGCGCCGCGCAGTGCCGCGAGCGCGTCGAGCCGCGCCACGGCCTCATCGACGATGCGCGCGATCAGCGTCTCGCACGGTTCGATCGCGCCAATCACCGCGGCGACCTGTCCGCTAGGCAACACGCCTTCGTCGGGCATACCGTCGACAATCGCGCGCTGGATCAGAAACGGCGCGTTCGCCGCCATCAGCGTCTGGCTCGCGGTGTAGTCGTGCTGGCGCAGCGCCTTCAGGCCGAGCGCAAGCATCTGCGCGAAGCTCATGCCGCTCTGGCGGCGCCAGGCTTCTGCGGCGCGCAGCGCAAACAGCGTGCGGCGCAGCGGACCAAACGCTTCGAGGCGCAGCAGATACGGGTTATCGATCATGCGCTGCGGCAACCCGTCGAGCGCGGCCGAGACGCGGATCTGCGCCGGGTCCGCGACGGCGACGTAGCGCTCGAGCGTGCTGCGCGGCACCGGCGATTCCTCAGCCATCAGAAAGCGCGTACCCATTGCGATACCGGTTGCGCCGTAGCCGAGCGCAGCCGCGAGGCCGCGTCCATCGAAGAAGCCGCCCGCGGCGATCACCGGCACGTCCACTGCATCCAGCACGCGCGGCAGCAGCAAGGTGGTGGGCATCGAGCCGGTGTGGCCGCCGCCCTCGGCGCCCTGCACGGTCACGGCGTCGGCGCCGAGTTCAACCGCCTTGGCCGCATGTTTCGGTGCGCCGACCGTGGGAATGCACAGCACGCCCGCATCCTTGAAACGGCGGATCGTCTGCGCGTCGGGGCCGCGTCCATAGCTGACCGCGCGCAGGCGGTGTTTGATCGCGAGATCGACCACCTGCGTGGCGTTGCTCTGAAACATGTGGAAGTTGATGCCGAACGGACGGTCCGTCAGCTCCTTCACGCGCAGGATTTCCGCTTCGACATGCTCAGCTTCCAGCGTCGCCCCAGCGAGAAAGCCGAAGCCACCTGCATTGCAGGTCGCGGCGACGAGCCGCGCGTCGGCGACCCAGCCCATGGCTGTCTGCACGATCGGATAACGACAGCCGAGCAGGTCGCACAGCGGCGTGTGCAATGCAGAATGCGCTGCCGCCGTCATGCCGCTTCTCCATCGGGCTGGGCTTGCGCGACTGGGGCCGCGGCGGGCGTCGCGGCCTCGGCGTTTGCCGACTCCGCCACCGGCCGCTGCGACTGCGCCATCCTGCGAGCGTCGTACCCACCCAGCTTGTCGCCGCTGACCAGTTCGTTATGCGCATGGGCGAAGTGATGCCATGCGAACGCCGCATCCATCGCGGCGCGTTTTCCTTGCAATTCCTCGACGTGATTGACCGCCTGCTTCGTCAACGCGAGTCCAAGGCGTGGCATGCGGGCGATCTTCGCGGCCATCTCGAACGTGACGTCGCGCAAGCGTTCGCGGGACACAACGCGATTGACCATGCCCATCTGATACGCACGCGCCGCATCCATCCGCTCGCCGAGAAACAGAAACTCCTTGGCGATACGCGGATTCAACTCATAGGCGTGAGCAAAATATTCGACGCCCGGAATGCCCATCCGTACCACGGGATCGGAAAAGAACGCATCTTCCGAGGCGACGATCAGATCGCACACCCACGCCAGCATCAACCCGCCAGCAATGCAGGCGCCCTGGACCATTGCGACGGTCGGTTTCGGCAGATCGCGCCAGCGGCGGCACATGCCGAGATATACCTCCTGCTCCCGCGCGTAGAGAAATTCGCCGCCTTCCTTGTTGGTGTGGTCGTACCACAGCGACGTGCGCTCGAACGATTGGTCGATATCGCGGCCCGGCGTGCCGATATCGTGGCCCGCCGAAAAATGCTTGCCCGCGCCTGCCAGCACGATGACCTTGACGGCGTCGTCGTGCGACGCGCGCCGGAACGCGTCGTCGAGCGCGTAGGTCATCTTCGAGTTTTGCGCGTTGTGATACTCAGGACGATTTATCGTGATGGTGGCGATGCCGTCGGCAACCTCGTACTCGACCACGGGTTCACCCACGGAAGACAATGTGGCTTGCATGACAGACCTCATGCGCGCCGCGGCGCGGGGTTGTTGCGTACGACGCTCGCACGCAGGTTGTGCGGATCGAGTGCACGGACAATGCGCAGATCGTCCGCAGTGGGCGCAGGGGTGACCGTCATCTGCGAATGCGCCAGCAATTTGAAGCCCGTCGCCTCCTGAACTTCGTCGAAGCTCACTCCCGGATGCAGCGAACGCACCTGAACCGCATGCGCCGGGCCGCCGAAGTCCATCACGCACAGATCGGTGACGATGCTGCGTAGATCGGTGAACGTACGCATGCCGGGAATCTCGCGCGCCGGGTTATAACCGACACTGCACACCATATCGACTTCGCCCGCGACGAAGGTGCGTTTGCCATGACCGCTCACGAAGAACGAATTCGCATGATTGATGCTGTTACCCGGAAAACCGCGCGCGCCTAGCAATTGTGTCTTCGGCTTCGAGTAGTCGTCGCCGAGCCACGAGATATTGGCTTGCCCGAAGCGGTCGATCTGCGTCGGCATCACCAGTGCATGCCGGCGGCCGTGCCACACGCAGTCGAACACGCGCTCGTAAGTCATCAAGCCGGATGCCTGCACGCGATAGCCCGCTTCGCGCGGCCCGAGCGGCACTGGGCTTTCGACCAGATACGCTTCGCCATCGGTCAGCATCAGTCCCGCGTTGTAGGCAAGCCGCGCAAGACCCGCCGCGAGGCGCGGGCCGGTACCGATACCGGTCGCCAGTACTTCGCCATCGTCGCGCCACAAACGCGCCGCGGCGACGATCATCAATTCGGCAAGGGAATAATCGAGAGAGTCGCTCATACGCGCTCCTTTACAGAATCGGCAACGGCAACGCCGCCACATGGGACGGACCGCCTGCGCCTTGCAGATAGTCCCGCTCGTTCGCGCCCACCACGTCGCGCAGATAAGCCGCCGTGTGAGTTGGCTCTTCCGCGCTCGCGCAATACGCTTTCAGGTGCGGCAGATCCCAGCCATAGGCCGGCGCGCACGAGGTGGGATGAGCGCCCGCCGGCGCATGAACCACGCCGCTCACGAGCGAACGCTCAAAGGTGTTACGGCGCGCAAGATCGAGGTCCTCGGTCGCGAGCGTTTCGACCAGGGTTTCGCTACTGACGAAACACTTTGCCGCCGCGCGGGCGAACCACGCGTCGAAGAACGGATCGGGACCGTCGATACGTGTATTGCCCATCCGGTCCGCCGCATTCACGTGCAGGAGCGCGGCGTCGAGTTTGATGGCGGGCATTGCCAGCAGCGTCTCGCCGTCATATGGCGATTGCACCGTGCGCATATGCGGCGCGTGCTTCAGCAGATCGGTGCCGAGACCCACCCGCGTGGGCAGGAATGGCAGACGCGCCGCCGCGGCGCGCAGGCCCAGTTGCAACAGACCTTCGTCAAGCTCCCACACATCGATCGCGCCGCTTTCCCGGGCACGGCGGAAATGCGGTTCGAGCGGAATCACATCAAGCGACACGAAGCCGAACACCACTTTCCTGACCTTGCCTGCTGCGCACAGCAGACCGACGTCGGGACCGCCATAGGCGACTACCGTCAGGTCCTTGAGATTCGAGCGGACGATTTCGCGCACGAGGACCATCGGCTTGCGACGCGGTCCCCAGCCGCCGATGCCGATCGTCATGCCGTCGGCGAGTTGCGCGACCACGTCGCGCGCGCCCAGTTGTTTATCGAGTATCTTCATACGAGTTTTTCCGGTTCGCTCTAGCGGTATCCCACGCTGAAATCGTGGCCCCACAGACTCACGCGAGTCGCCTCGAAGACGGTGTGCTGCGCCCAGTCGACCGTGAGTCCGCCGTAGCCGTACTCGAGGTCGAAGCCGCCAGGCGTCTTCATGTAGAACGAGATCATGTGGTCATTGCAGTGGCGCCCGAGCGTGGCGGAGAGCTTCACGCCCTGCGCTGCCATCCGGTCGAGCGCACGGCCCACCTCATCCATCGAGTCCACCTCGGCCATCACATGAATGCAGCCGGACGGCACCGCCATCTCCATGATGGCGAGGCTGTGATGGCGCGCGTTCTTGCAATGCATGAAGTGGATGCGCTTTTCCGGTTCGGCGGGGTCATCGGTGAACTTCACGCGAAAGATGTCCGAGAGCTCGAAACCGAGCACCTCGCGCACGAAGGTGTCGGTGAGATCGAACTGCGGTGCGGGCAGAACGGTGTGGCCGAGGCCCATTTGTCCGGTCACGAAACCCGATACGCCGAGCGGCGACACGAAGCGCCGGAATTCGGCCCGCACACCCCAGTAGAATTCGTGGCGGTTGCCGGACGGATCGACACACCAGACCATCGCCTGCACGCGGCGCAGTGCGGCGTCTTGCGCACTGGCGCGCACCGGCTCGACGCCGGCCCGCTCCAGCGCCCGCACGGCGTCTTCGAGTGCCACCGCATCGGGCAGCTCCCAGCCGGAGGCGAAGTAGCGATCCGCGTCGCCCGGCACAACCAGGTAGCGGAAATCGCGCTCGTCCATCTTCAGATACAGCGCACCGTGCGCCGCATCGTGAGCCTGCATGCCCAGCACGTTTTCCGCGTAGCCGCGCCATGTTTCGACGTTCGCCGACTGCACGACGACGTAGCCTAATGCCCGTACATCGATCATCTCCGACTCCTCCAGACCTGTTGTTGTCAGGCTTATTCTGGCGGCCCTGGAGGCCCGTAACATCGTCTGTTGGGACTAGCTTTGCGCGTCGTATGCCGCGTCGGAAGCGGCCGCTGCGGCTGCGCGCAGGCGGTATTTGAGGACCTTGCCGGCGGCGCTAGTCGGCAACCGTTCGACGAAGGTAATGAGGCGTGGGACTTTATAGTTCGCCATGTTTTGCCGCGCCCAGTCGCTGAGCTGGCCAGCGCTTGCGTCGCTTCCGGCACGCAGGACGACGTAGGCATGGCCCACTTCGCCGAGACGTTCGTCGGGCACGCCGACTAGCGCCACTTGCGCCACCGCCGGATGCGCGCTGAAAAGGCGCTCGATTTCCGCCGGATAGCAGTTGAAGCCGCCGACGATGAACATGTCCTTGATACGGTCCGTGATGCGCAGATAACCGCGCTCGTCGAGACTGCCGAGGTCGCCGGTGTGCAGCCAGCCGTCCCTGTCGACCGTGTCAAACGCATCGTCGGGCTGGCGAAAATAACCTTGCATCACGTTGTAGCCGCGAATCAGTACCTCACCCGTCTCGCCTGCTGCGAGCGCTGCGCCGCCGGGCCCGGCAATGCGGATCTCGACACCGGGCATCGCACGGCCCGAGGTCTGCGCGACCGTCTGCGCGTCGTCGCCGCCGCGGCACAGCGTGGCGAAGCCGCACGATTCCGTGAGACCGTAGCCGGTCAGCACGGTCTCAAACCCCAGTTCGGCGCGCATTCGCTCGACGAGGCTCGGCGCAATCGCTGCCGCGCCCGTCACGGCCACGCGTAGCGACGATAGATCGCGTTCGGCCAGACCCGGCGTATTGAGGAGTGCGTGGTAAAGCGTCGGCGGTCCAGGCAATACCGAAACCCTCTCTTTAACGACCCGTTCCAGCACCTGGTCCGGATTGAACACAAGATGGGGCAGCACGGTGGCACCGCACGCCAGTGCCGCCAGCCAACCCGCCTTGTAGCCGAAAGCATGAAAGAACGGATTGACGATCAGGTAGCGATCGCCTTCGCGCACGGTCGCGATGCTGGCCCAATCGTGGACCCCGCGCAGGTTCTGCCCATGCGTCGTCATCACCCCCTTGGGACGGCCGGTGGTACCCGACGTAAACATGATGTCCATCAGCGTATCAGGACGTACCGTCGCTTCACGTGCGCGAAACGCTTCTAGTGTCGTGCCGGCCGCGCGCAACAGGAACGCGTCCCAGCGTTCGTCGCGTCCGCTTCTTGCAGCGGACGGCGTGCCGTCGAACACCACCATCCGTTCTAGCGCAGCAGGACGGTGTGCGGCAAGCATCTCCGGATAAGAATCGCCGAGGAACGTACCACAGCAGAACAGCAGCCGCGCACCGCTGTCCTCGAGGATGGCACCCGCCTCCATGCCTTTCATGCGCGTATTGATGGGCACGAGCGCCGCGCCCGTGCTGTGAATCGCGAGAGCAGCGATGATCCATGCCGCGACGTTCGGTGCCCAGACCGCCACGCGGTCGCCCGGGGCGATACCGCAACTCATCAGCGCTCGCGCCGCTTCGATGCGTGCGGCATCGAGTTGCGCATAGCTATAGCGGCCATGTTCCGTTTCAACGGCAATGCGTGCGCCATAGCGCGCGGCGCCGCGCGCTATCAGCGCGGGCGTCGTCAAAGTGTCGTTCAGCGTCATGATGAGATTCGAGGGAAGCGGTCCAGAGGGTTCGGAACAGGTCGGCGTTCCGAACCCTCTGGACCTAGTCGGGGAAAGCCACGCGCAGCGCCGCGCTGGCTGGCAGCGCGCTGCAGGCCAGCGTCCAGCCGTCGGCCAGATCGGCTGCGTCGAGCACGTGGTTCGCATTCAGGGTCACGCTACCGGTTTCAACGCGGCACATGCAGGCGCCGCACAGGCCGCTGCGGCAGGAATTCGGCGCGGGAACCTCGGCGCGCAACATCGCATCGAGCAGGTTCTCGCCGGGCTCACAGACGAAGTTGAAGGTTTGACCGTCCAGCACGGTTTCGACGGTAGTGGGAGTGGCCGCGACGGGCCCGGTTGTGCCCGCGCCAGCGACCAGGTCGCAGGCAGTAGCTTCGGCGGTCACCTCAGCAAGCGGCGCATCCAGATGCGCCTGCGCAGCGATGGCACCGCGGGTAGCCCCCGCGCTCGCCGGCAGTTCGGTCAACGAAGCAAACCGCTCCACATGAACCCGCGCACGCGCGAGCCCAAGTGCCAGCACGGCAGCGAGCGCACTCTCCATGAACGGCGTGGGCCCGCAGATAAAGCACTCTTGCGTGCTCCACGGCCGCGCCAGCTCTTCCAGATGACGTTGCTGCGGCACGCCCTGCACGCTATCGAGCCAGTGAATCACGCGCAGGCGGCCAGGATGGCGTTGCGCGAGTTGACGCAGCTCGTCGCCGAAGATCACCGAACGCTCGTCACGGTTCGCGTAGATCAGCGTGAGCATGCCGCGCCCGCTCACCAACGCCGACTTCAGGATCGACAGCACCGGCGTAATGCCGCTGCCGCCCGCGAACAACAGCAGATCGTCGTCGAGCGAGCGTGGACTGAAGACACCTGCCGGCGCCATCACCTCGAGTTCGTCGCCGGGTTGAACGTAGTCGCACATCCAGTTCGACGCGCGCCCCTCGCGCACGCGCTTGACGGTAATCTTCGGCGCGGCGTCGATACCCGGCGCGCTCGAAAGCGAATAGCAGCGCTGCACGGTCGCCTTCTCGCACGGCACCCTGAGCGTGAGGAATTGCCCCGGGCGATAGCGAAATGCATCGCGCAAGCTCTGCGGCAGATCGAACACGAACGAGCGCGCATCGGCGCTCTCCGCGATCACGTCCGCCACCTTCAGCCGGTGAAAACGCGAATCGGCCATGGCGGGCGAACTCAGGCGATGCCCATGATGAGCTGCGCATTATCGATCCGGTACTCGCTGCCGTTGATAAAACGCGAGTCGTCGGAGGCAAGGAACAGCACAAGGTTGGCGATATCTTCCGGCAAGCACATACGCCCGTGCGGATCGACCGATTGCGTGAGCGCATCGCGCGTTTCCTCAGCAGAACCGAAGAACGGCGCGGTCATAGGCGTGAGAATGCCGTCCGGGTGGATCGTATTGCAGCGAATCTTGTAGCCTTGCTGCTTGCAATGCGCCGCAATCGCGCGCGTCAGCGCCGTCACTGCGCCCTTGCTGGCCGAATACGCGCAGAACATGCCCAAACCGCCCAGCGCCGCGACCGACGACATGTTGACGATCGAACCACCCGTCTCCTTCATCGCCTTGACTGCCGCGCGGCAACCGAGGAAATAGCCTTCGGCGTTGATGCGCAGCACACGCTGCCATTGTTCGAGCGAGGTGTCCTCGATACTGCCGAGCAGCAGCACCGCGGCATTGTTGACGAGCACGTCGGGCGTACCGAAGCGTGTTTGCGCCGTGCCGAATACGTCGTTCCAACCCGCTTCGGAGGTGATGTCGTGACGCACGAACACCGCCGCATCCCCGATCTGCGCGGCGACTTCATGACCGGCTTCCTCGTTCACATCGGTCAGCACGACGCGCGCGCCTTCACGTGCAAACAGCAGCGCGTCCTGCTTGCCCACGCCGCTTGCAGCACCGGTCACGACGGCGATCTTGCCTTTGAGTCTGTCTCCCATCTTCGTTCTCTCTTCTTCAGTGTTGATCAGCTTGATTCAGCTTCAGTCAGGGAATGGGCGGAGTTCGCGAGAACCGCGCCCGCTGCGGCCCGGCCCGCCTGGCGGCCCGACCAGATACAGTCCGCGAGCGAGAGGCCGCTCACGTAATGATTCGATGCGAGCCCGCAGGCGGCGCGGCCGGCCGCAAAGAGACCCGTCACCGGCTTGCCCTCCTCGGACAACACGGCATTCGTGGTTTCGTCGACCCGCAAGCCGCCAAGCGTGATGGACGGGCATGGAAAGACGCGGCTATCCGACGAGATATCGATTGCGTAATACGGCCCGTGAGCGAGCGGCTGCAGCATCGCGGCCGACTTGCCGAACGCGGGATCGCAAGCGTTATGCGCTGCGGCGTTATAGGTGTCGACGGTCCGCTGCAGCACGGCGGAGTCGACGGCAATGCGTGCCGCCAGTTCGGCAAGCGAGTTCGCGCGCTTGCGGCCGAATAGCATCAACAGCAAAGCTGGAACGCTCTGAAACGCCCACAGGCCACCGCGCAGGCATTCGGTCAACGCGAGGCCAACCAGGCGCGCATCGAGAATCAGCCAGGCCCGGCCCTCGCGGGTTTCGCACATCGCATGGCCGAGCGCCGCCCCGTACACCTCTTCATTGCAAAAGCGCTCGCCGTGCCGATCGACCACGCAGCCTTGGGCCCAGGCATAGGGCGGGTTGATGAAGCGCCATGCCGAGACACGTTCAAGCCGCAGCGCCTCGCCGCCTGCCGAGACGCCGAGGCGAATGCCTGAACCATCGCAAGCGGTCGTGCCAAGCCGCCAGTTGCGTAGATAGCGTGGCGCGTGCTGCGCCACCATCGTGCGGTTGAAAATGAAACCACCGGTCGTGAGGACGACGGCATCGGCCTTGATGGTCAGCGGCCGGCTCTCGCGCATCTCGATGCGATGCAGCGCGGCGCGCAACCGATCGGCGAGCGCAGGCAGACCGTTATGCAGCCGCTCCGCCCAGCGCGCAAGACGCCGATGTTGACGCTGCGCGCGTCCGGGCGCGACCTGCCAGACCTGGGCGCCGATTACTCGCCCCGCTTTATCCACGACCAGCCTGCGCACGGCAGCGTTGCACAACGTGTCAACCAGCGGTTGTGCGTCAACCGCCCGGCGCAACGTGTCGTACAGCACCCGCCCCGACATCCCGTGCCCCACCACGCGATGCCCGCGTGGCGCCGGCGGATATTCGCGCGATGCATCGCCGACAGCCTCATTGCCCGAGTAGTACAGGTAGTAACGATCCTGCGGATACGAGGTCTTGCGCGGCGGCACCGATGCCGCGAAGCGCACGCCAAGCCGCTCGAGCCAGCTCAGCATGCTGACGCTGCCCGCGCAGAAGCGACTGAGCGCCGCAGCGGAAACGGCGTCGCCGACTTCCCGCTGCAGATAGGCGAACATCGCTTCGGGCGTGTCGGTATAACCCGCTTCCTGTTGATAACGCGTGCCGCCTCCCGCGTAGATCACGCCACCGCTCTTCGCACTCGCGCCGCCACCGTCGAAACGCTCGACGATCCGCACCCGCGCGCCTGCCGCGGCGGCTTCGAGCGCAGCGCATGCACCGGCCGCGCCGAAGCCGACGACCAGTACGTCGCATACCTCATCCCAGCGCACGCGAGCGGGATCGTCGACCACGAGCGGCGCGTCGACAGGCGTCGCCGAGCCGGAGTCCATGACGGCAGAAGCACCGGGCATACGCTGCGCCTCAGGCCGCTGCGCAGCGCACAGGCGCTGCAGCGGTGGTGTACATGCCATCGACGTACACCAGAGGATCCACCTCGCCGCTCATCAGAACCTGCTGCAACTGGCCGATAAAAACCGTGTGCGTCCCGTACTCGAAGCGGCCATCCTGCCGGCAGATGAGGCTCGCCTGCGCATCGTGCAGATAGGGCACGCCATGGCCCGATGTCTGCCAGTTGCCGGTGGTAAAGCGCGCCTCGCCTTTTAAACGCCCGCTGCAGTCGATCGCAATGTCCTGGTGCTGTGCCGCGAGCACGTTGATGCAGAAGTCGGCGCCCGCATCGAGCGGCGGAAAGATCGATGCGGTGCGATTGATACAGATCAGCAGCGACGGCGGCTCGGTCGACAGCGAATCGACCGCGGTGGCCGACATCGAATAGCGCCGCTCGCCGTCGCAACAACTGATGACCGTGACCGAGCGGGCGAGGCGCCGCATCGCCAGCAACATGTCGGCACGCAGCGGATGGGAAGAAAGATCGGTCATGACGTGACTCCACGAAGTGCGGTGGTTGAGTGCTGCTGTGCATGCACGCCGAACGTTCGTAACGTTTCCGACGATCCGGAAGGCGCACCGCCTGCAGCCAGATGATTCGCGGCGATGAAGCCGAATGTCATTGCCGGTCCGAGCGTCGAGCCCGCACCCGGATAGCTCGCGCCCATCATCGAGGCACTGGTGTTGCCGATCGCGTAGAGACCGGGAATAGGCGTCGAATCGTCGCGTAGCACGCGGGCGAATTCGTCGGTGACGAGGCCGCCTTTGGTGCCGATATCGCCCGCGTCAATGCGCACGGCGTAGAACGGTCCCTGTTCGATGGGCGCGAGACACGGGTTCGGCTTCACGTGGGGATCGCCGTAATAGGTGTCGAACGCGTTGTTGCCCTTGCCGAATTCCTCGTCAATGCCGCTTGCCGCGTAACGGTTCATATTCGCAACCGTGTCGCAGAGGCCCTCGGCGTCGACGCCGATTTCTGCTGCCAGCGCTTCGAGCGAATCCGCACGCTGCAGCAATGAGCGAAATGCAGCAGGAATGCGCGCGTCCGGCATCATCGAACCCGGCATGATCGGTCCGCACGGATACTTCTTGCGAAACTGCGCGTCGAATACCATCCATGCCGGCACGCTCGCCCCGGTCTGGGCGTGATCCCGGTACATCGCGGGAACAAATTCGGAATACGGCGCAGCCTCGTTGACGAAGCGTCTGCCAAGTCCATTCACCACCACACAGCCCGGCAGATTGCGCTCGACGAACAGCGCTCGCTGCTTTTCCTCCTGCTCGACGTGGACAGTCGGTGCGCCCCACACGTGTTCCATCAGCGCGATTGCCGCGCCGCAACGCATGCCCGCGGCAATGCCGTCGCCGATGTTGTTCGGCGGTGTTGCACTCCATTGCGCCTGCGTGGGACGCGACAAGTAGCGCTCGCGCATCGCCTGATTGCGTTCGAAACCACCCGCGGCGAGGATCACGCCTCGCCCGGCGAGCACACGCACTGACTCTCCCGCGTGCTCCACCAGCACGCCGCTCACGCGGCCGTCGTCTTCGATCAGATCGCGCATCGGCGCATCAAGCCACAGCGGCACATCGCGATCCAGCAACGCCCGGCGCAGCCCGCCTGCCAGCGCATTGCCAAGCGTCAGCCTGCGGTCGCGGCGCGAACGGCTGCGGGCGCGCCAGTCGAACCAGTAACGGCCGAACTGCCGCAACGCAAGGCTCACATAACCAGGCGCCTTCGAGAGCAGCATATGGGCCTCTTTCGACGTCACTGCAACCCGTCCGCCAATCAAGGTGCCCGGCGACGGCAACCGCAGCCGCGCGAATTCCTCGCCGAGGCTTGCGCCGTCCACCGGTAACGGATCGAGCGCACGATAGCCCGGCATCGACCCCGGCAGATGCTGGAAATAGTCCGCGTATTTCGGCAGCGATTCATAACGCACCGGCGTATTGGCCTCGAGATAGCGCAGCATCTGCGGCGCGATATCGAGGTAGGCATCGACTTTTCCCGCAGCGGTGACACCTTGCGTGCAGGCCTCGATATAGGTGCGGGCCGCCTCGCGCGTATCGGTGGCGCCAAGTTCGGCGATATGGTGATTGCAGGGAATCCAGATTCCGCCGCCGGACACCGCCGAGGTGCCGCCGTACACCTCGCTCTTTTCGAGCACGATGACGGACAGGCCGTTGTCGGCAGCACGGCAGGCCGCCAGCATGCCGCCGGCGCCTGAGCCGACCACCACCACGTCGAAACGAAAGGTCTGCACGTGCTGTTCAGTCATGGCCGCCGCCCGTCAGACGAAGAAGTCGGTGTTCGGACGGCCGAGCATCACGGCACCGAGATTCTGGCCGAAGCGGTCCACGTTGTTCGCGTAGTGCGCGCGCGCCGCATGCAGATCGAGAAAGCGCCGCACCAGCGGATTGCGGTGATAAATACCATTGCCGCCCGCATAGCGCAGCAGCACATTGGCTGCCTGCGCGCAACGCTCAGCGACTTGTGCCGACTGATAGCGGAAATGCACGCGCCGTTCGATCGATACGGCAGGCCCGCCATTTACTGCCGCCAGCAGCTCGGCGAAATTGCGCATCAGCAGCACTTTCATTTCGTCGATGGCGACCGCGGCGTTCGCGCAAGCGGTCTGCGCACCGGTGTCATCGGTGGTTTTCGCGCCGCTGTTGGCGCTCACACGGGTCGCCGCGTACGACGTGAAATCGTCCAGTGCGCCCTGCAGTGCACCGATACAGGCGGTGCACACAGCGCGCACGAAAATCTGCGCGAAAGGCAGTTGAAACAGCGGCGCATCGTTGACGGCGAGGCCGGGACTCGTGCCCATCATGCCGTCAATGGCCTTGTGCGTGCGGTAGTCCGGCACGAAGGCATCGTCGACCACAATGTCGTGACTGCCGGTTGCGCGCAGACCCAGCACATCCCAGTCCTGGACGATGGTGTAATCGCTCTTGGGCAGCAGGAAAGTGCGATATTCCGGCGGCTCACCTTGATTGGCGGGCGGCACCAGCGCACCGAGGAAAATCCATTCGCATAGCTCACTGCCGCTCGAGAACTTCCAGTGACCCGAGAGCCGGAAACCACCTTCAACCGGCGTCACGCGACCCACCGGCATGTAAGTGGAAGCAATCAGCGTGCTCGCGTCCTTGCCCCACACGTCCTGCTGAGCGCGCTCGTCGAACAACGCCAACTGCCAGTTATGCACGCCGATCACGCCGTAGACCCATGCCGTCGACATGCAACCTCGCGCCACGGCCATCTGGATCTCGAAGAAGGTCTGCGGATCGAGTTCGTAGCCGCCGTAACGTTTCGGCTGCAACACCTTGAAAAAACCGGCTGCCTGAAAGTCGGCGAGCGTTTCGGCGGGAATGCGCCCGTTTGCTTCGGCCTCTGCCGCACGCTGCGCCAGCACCGGCGCGAGCACTTCGGCGCGGGCAATCAGTTCGGCTGCAAGGGCGTTCGAATCGTTGTCGCGATGCACGGCTGTCTCCTGGGATGGCGCGCGACGCTCGCCGCGCTTTTTCTGTAGGGTTCATCTTCGAGCCCGGGGCGCGGCGTCGCATCGTCCGAAGGGACTAGCGAAACCGCGGCCCCGTGGACCGCCGCTCAGGCGTAAACGCGCGTTTTCTCGCGATTGAAGTACGGAATGACGTGCTCGCCAATATTGCGGATCGTCTCGAGCTGAGCGGCTTGCGGCACCGTGCCCATCTGGCACAGGAACAGCACTTCATCGACGCCCGCCTCCATCAGACGGCCTACATAGCCGATGCAGTCATCGACCGTGCCGTAGGCGTGATTCGGGTTCATCATCGAGAGCGCCGGATCGCTGAAATTGACCACCACCTCTTCCGATGCAAAGCGCGAGCGGATCACCATTTCGCCGGTGTCGGCCTTCACCAGATCGTCGCCCCAGCTATCGGGGTTCGGCCGCTCGCCGCCCGTGTACCAGTACGCGAGCGACTCCATGAAGTAACGCTGGCCGCGAATGCCGATCTTGCGGGCCTGCTGGCCGTCGCTCACCACCACCGTCGGGCACAGTGCCGCGAGATGCTGGGTTGGGCGGAAGCCCACCTGATCCTCAGCCTTGCGGGTGCGCCAGGCTTCGCGATACAGCGTGTTCTTTTTCGCCACTTCGTCCGGGCCGCCAAAACCTAGCACCAGCGCGCCGAGACCGCGCTGTCCGGCGCGCAGCAGGCCGTCGTTGTTGGTGCAGGCCATGTACATTGGCGGATGCGGGTCCTGGTACGGTTTTGGGTGAATCGGCCGCTTCGGGATCTTGATGTACTTGCCGTCGTGCTCGATCTCGTCCTGCACGAACATCTTCGGCACCAGGTACATGGATTCGTCGATCATCGGCTGCAGTTCGGCGAGGTCGTAGCCGAACGCGCCAGCCTCCTGCTGGCTGCCGCCCTTGCCGACGCCGAAATGCACGCGCCCCTGCGAGAGGATGTCGAGCATCGCGACGCGCTCGGCCACCTTGATCGGATGGTTCATTGCAGGCGGCAGGCAGATCACACCGTGACCGAGACCGATGCGCGTCGTACGTCCAGCCAGATAGGCAAGGAAGGTCTCCGGCGCGCTCATGTGCGCGTAATTCGTGAGCGAAGTGTGTTCGACGCACCAGACGGTATCGAAGCCCATCTCTTCGGCGAGCAGCGCCTGCTCGACGGTCTCCTTGAATACCCGGTGATCGCCTTCCCGCGAAGCGTCCGTGGTCTGGGCTTCGTAAATCAGAGAAAACTTCATTGCGTGCGTCTCCATGAATTTTGGACTGTGCTGAGTCGGGCGGTCCGCCCGCGACCAGTCGATGATCGTGACGGCCCACGGAATGGAGTTTCAGATCGCGCGTGCTTGCCGGCATCGTCTGTTTGGATTAACGCGGCGTGCTTTGTCGTAGAAGGGTTTGCCGAGGGGTGAGCGCTCAACGGATAGTCCGATTGGACCTCGTGCAGCCCGGTACTCGGGCGCTAGCATCGGTTCGTTCTTTAGTGACGCTAACCAACGGGAGTGAGATGCGATGAAAGCTTCGATGATGCTGTACCCGGTCGACACGATCGATGCGGCGTTGCCGCTCTTTGTCGACGGACTGGGTTTGACCGTGAAGTTTCGCGACGGCGAGCGCTACTGTGCGCTGGATGGCGCCGGCCTGACGATTGCGCTGATTGCCGGCGAGGAAAGGATCGTCGAGCGCACCACGCTCGCGTTGCGCGTGGACGAAAACGATGACCTGTATGCAGCGATGGCGCGAGTCGTGGCAGCGGGAGCGTCGGTGCGCGTGCCAGTGCAGCAGGGGCCGCACGAATTGCGCGCCGTGCTGGAAGACGCGAACGGCGCGCTACTGGTGTTGTCGCAGAAGCGGGCGGTGGGTGCTTAACCCAACGGCACCACACTGCCCAGCAGAATCCGCACCAGCGTCGCCTGCCGGGTGACACCCGTCTTCGAGAAGATCGCCCGCAAATGCGCGCGCGCTGTGTTTTTGCTGATACCCAGTTCTTCCGCCGCCTCTTCGAGCGTAAGCCCATTGGTCAGCAGCATCGCGAGCGACGTCTCGGCGGGCGTCAGATCGAACAGCTTGCGCACGATCTCCTGCGAGCCTTGCGACTTGCGGTCCGGATCGCGCAGGAACAGCACGGTTGCGGGCCGCCGCTTGTTGTCTTCCGACCAGTCGGAAAGCGGAATCGTGCGCACTAGTACGCCGAGCTTCGCCTTATCGCAGCCGCGCGTGATCGGCATCGCTTCGACGATCGGCGCGGCGGTGCCGAAGTGACCCATCAGCGCGTGCCGCACGAGCCGTTGCAGGTTGCGGTTTTCCTGCGCGTCGGTGGCTTCGACCGTACCGTGTGCGATACGCAGTCCGTTGGACTCCGCGAGAATTTCATCGGCCACGCTGTTGGTGCGCATGATGGCGCCGCTCTCGTCGAGCGTCACGGTGCCGACCAGCATGCGATCGATCGCGCTCGCATAGAGCGTACGCTCCGACTCCACGATATCTAGCCGCGAATGCAGTTCGACCGCTCGCCTCAGATGCGGCAACAGCAACGCGCAAAATGCCTTGTCGCGTGCCGCAAAATTTCTCGACTCGTGATTGCGGCAGACCCTGAAGCGGCATTCGACGCCCGATTCGGTGCGCAGATCCGCGCCCATGATGTAGCGGATGTCGGCCGGCTTGAGAAACTGCTTGTACAGCTCGCTCGTGAGCCAGCCGGTGTCACCGAATACTTCGTCCACCGTCACGACGCGGTCCGCGGGCAGGCCGACGAACGGGTCGAGCGAATAATAGTAGTTGTTGTACGACGCCTCGCCCGGCACGCCTGGGCCGCTCTCCGAGGCATGCACCATCAGTCCGCGCCGGTCGCTCGACGGCGAGCGCAAGATCAGCGTCGCGTAGTTCGCGCCGAGAAAGGTCCGAATCAGCTCAAGTGCACCGGCCCATGGCAACGACTCCAGTGGCCCCTGGTACACGCGCGCCAGCAGTTCGCTGAACTGCGCAACACTCAAATCCGCGAGTTCGCTCGCGGTATGGCCCTCTTCAGGGGCCCATTTTGTCTCCATCAACACGCTCCGTCCTCCATGCGACTCTCCGTCGCGACGCCAAGCTTACGGACCGATCTTGCTGCCGGCATCGGGAAAACTACTTAGCGTGGGCAACTTTCGCTTTCCGCACAAATGAGCCCTCGTCCAATCGGACGATGTCGGCATAGAGCCGCTGCGCTCCAATTCATTCAGCGCTGAACAATCAGCCCATGGCTACCGTGCGTGCACCCCGCACCACGGTGGCCTCCACTATCCGCTGCCCGATCGCACAGGAGACCCGATGGCGCTCGATCCCCAGGCTGAGGCTTTGCTCGCCGCCTTCGCAGGCACGCCTGCCATCGATTTCACCCAACTCACGGCGCCGGCTTATCGCGCCATGATCGCGGCAGGCGGCGGCTTCGCCCCTGGCGATCAGGTCGCCGCGGAAGAGGACCTGAGCATTCCCGCGAGCGGTGGCGCACTTGCCGCACGGCTTTACCGGCCATCTGGCGAAGGTTCTTTTCCCCTTACGGTGTTCTTCCACGGCGGCGGCTTCGTCGCCTGTAGCCTCGATACGCACGCGAACCTGTGCCGCTCGCTGGCGCAGCGCGCGCAAACCCCGGTGCTGTCGGTCGACTACCGGCTGGCTCCCGAAGCACGCTTTCCCGCCGCCGCCCACGATGCCTGCGATGCAGTCCGCTGGGCTGCGGCAAACGCCCGCGATCTGCGTGCGCGGTCAGGCCCGATCGCCGTCGCAGGCGACAGCGCCGGTGGCAACCTCGCGGCGGTCACTGCTCAGCAACTACGCGGCAGCAACGTGCGTATCGCGCATCAACTGCTGTTCTACCCCGTGCTCGATTGCGCAAACGAGCATCCTTCATACGAATCCTGTGGCGACGGCTATTTCCTCACGTCCGCGATGATGCGCTGGTTCAAGGACCAGTATTTCGATGCCCGTGCGGAGCGCGCCGATCCACTCGCCAGCCCGCTCCTTGCGGCGGACCTGACGGGCCTCGCCAGCGCCACGATCATCAGCGCCGCTTACGATCCGCTGCGCGACGAGGCGGAGCACTATGCGGCGCGGCTCGCGCAAGCCGGGGTGTTGACCACACACGTGCGCTGGCCGGGGCAAATGCATGGTTTCGCCAGTGCGCTGGGCTTTCTCGACGCTGCGGAACACGCGGTCACCGTGGGGGCGCGGGCACTGCGGCAAGCCTTGCATCAGGGCGGACACCGGGACTGACACCAGGCGTGCCTCCAGGAATTGCCCACCTGAGCCGCTCCTCTTCTTCGCTCTGCTAGCTGGAATGACATGACTGCACTGATTCGTCTCGCGGCCGAAGATGGCATCGCGACTCTCACGTTCGACCGCCCCAATGCGCTCAATGCGTTCAACGAGGCGCTGGCCGTAGAGTTCAACGCCAAGCTCACACGTCTCGTGCAACACGACGCCGTACGCGCGATCGTCCTGACCGGCGCGGGCGACACTTTCATGGCTGGCGGCGACCTGCATGCGATGCGCGCCGCGCTCGACACGGCACCCGCGGTGCGCGACCGCTCGATCTGCAAGCTGGTCAGGCTGGCGCAAACGGTTGTCGAAACCCTCACGCGCTCGCGCAAGCCGGTGATCGCCAGCGTCAACGGCGCTGTGGCGGGCTTTGGCCTGAGCCTCGTCGCTGCATGCGATCTCGCGATTGCCGCGCAACGCGCCACCTTCACGGCGGCCTACGGCCATGTGGGGACGTCGCCCGACGGCGGTGCAACCTTCACACTGCCGCGCGCACTCGGCATGAAACAGGCCGCGCAATGGATGTATCTGAACGAGCGGCATACGGCCGAGGAAGCCTTGCGCGCCGGCATGATCAACTGGGTCGTAGCCGATGAGGCGCTTGATGCCGAAACGCGCAGGCTGCTGCAGCGTATCGGCGCAGTGTCGCCCAGGGCTTTCGCGCAGACCAAGGATCTGCTGTTCAATGCACAGCATCGCAGCTTTGCCGAGCATCTGTACGCAGAGCAGCGCAGCTTCCTGCAATGTGCAGCAGGCGACGATTTCCGCGAAGGCATCGACGCGTTCTTCGACAAACGAGTGCCGGCGTTCACAGGTGCACAATCATGAAGCTCGCCACCACGGCTGAAATCGTTACTGAACTGAAGGCCGGCAGGATGATCATTCTTGTCGACGAGGAAGACCGCGAGAACGAAGGCGATCTGCTGATCGCCGCCGATTGCGTCACGCCCGACGCGATCAACTTCATGGCGCGTTTCGGACGCGGGCTCGTCTGCCTGACCTTGACGGCCGCGCGCTGCGCGCATCTGAACCTGCCGTTGATGACCGAACGCAACGGCACGCAGTACGGCACCGCCTTCACGGTCAGCATCGAAGCGGCGCACGGCGTGACCACCGGCATTTCCGCGGCCGACCGCGCGCATACGATCCGTACTGCGATTCAACCGGATGCCCGCGCCGAGCATCTGGTGCAACCGGGCCACGTGTTTCCGATCGCTGCGCGCGACGGCGGCGTCCTGGTGCGCGCGGGGCATACCGAAGCGGGTTGCGATCTCACGGCGCTGGCAGGCATGACACCCGCCGCCGTGATCTGCGAGATCATGAACGACGACGGCACCATGGCGCGCCTGCCGCAATTGATTGAATTTGCCGGGCGGCATGGACTGAAGGTCGGCACGATCGCCGATCTGATCCACTATCGCAGCATCAACGAGTCGCTGATCGAACGGATCGGCGAGCGGCCGCTGCACACGCCGTGGGGACCGTTTCGCGCGATTCAGTACCGCGATACGGTGCGCGCGTCGTCGCATCTGGCGCTGGTGCGTGGCACGCCATCAGCGGATGTGCCGGTGCTCACGCGGGTTCATGAGTGCTCGTCGATTCTCGATCTGCTCGATGCCGAACCGTCCGCACATTCGTGGCCGTTGCATGCGGCCTTGCAGAAGATCGATGCAGCGGGCTGCGGTGTCGCGGTGCTGCTCGACTGCGACACGCGTGCCGACGCAGTACCCGGCCAAAGCCCCGCTGCTCGCAGGGATGGACGACACACAGGAATCGGCTCGCAGATCCTGCGCGAACTCGGTTTGCGCCGCCTGAATGTGTTGTCGAGTCCGTTCCGGCTACCGGCGCTGTCCGGCCACGATCTTGAGATCATGGCGTTTATCCCGCTGGGCGAAGCCGATATCGAAAGCGGCATCGCGGACGAAACAGCGCGGGCCGCGTTCGACCGAACGTGTAACCCGTCCCTGCACGCCGTCACGCAAGACAGCGTCTCACGCGCGGCGGCCTGACCTGCACGCGCTCGAATCGCCCACGTAGATGCCGAACGCGTATTCCGTACGCTACGTCTTCAACCGGTACCCCGTCTTGAAGATCCACGCCACAATGGCCAGAAAGATCGCCAGAAACAGCGCGGTCATGCCGAGGCTCACGGCGACATTCACATCCGCCAAGCCGTAAAAGCTCCAGCGAAACCCGCTCACCAGATACACGATCGGATTGAACAAGGTGACGATCTTCCAGAACGGCGGCAGCATGTTGACGGCGTAAAAGCTCCCACCGAGGAACGTCAGCGGCGTAATGATCAGCAGCGGCACGAGTTGCAGCTTTTCGAAACTGTCTGCCCATATGCCGATGATGAAACCGAACAGACTGAAGGTCACAGCTGTGAGCACCAGGAACAGCACCATCCAGAATGGGTGCTGCACCTGCAGCGGCACGAAGAGGCCAGCAGTCGCAAGAATGATCAGCCCGAGCAGGATTGACTTGGTCGCGGCCGCGCCGACATAACTCACCACGATCTCAAGGTAGGAGACAGGCGCAGACAACAACTCGTAGATCGTGCCGGTGAACCTTGGAAAGTAGATCCCAAACGACGCGTTCGAAATGCTTTGCGACAACAGCGACAGCATGATCAGGCCCGGCACGATGAACGCGCCATAGCTAATGCCATCCACTTCCTTGATGCGCGAGCCGATTGCTGCACCGAACACCACGAAGTAAAGCGAGGTTGAAATCACCGGCGCGATGATGCTCTGCATCAGCGTGCGCCAGGTCCGCGCCATCTCGAACTTGTAGATTGCCTTGATAGCGTGAATGTTCATTGATCACCTCTTAGCAGGCTGACAAAGATGTCTTCGAGCGAACTCTGCGTGGTCTGCAGATCCTTGAAGCGAATGCCTGCGTCATCGAGCGCCTTCAGCAAGGCAATGATGCTGTTGCGCTCTCGCTCCGTGTCGTAGGTATAGATCAACTCGTTGCCATCGCCCGATAGCGTGAGACGATAGTCCGCGAGTTCGGCCGGCACCTCTTGCAGCGGGCTTTCGAGTTGCAGCGTCAATTGCTTCTTGCCGAGCTTGCGCATCAACTCCGCTTTCTCCTCGACCAGCATGATCTCGCCGCCGTTGATCACGCCGATCCGGTCGGCCATCTCTTCGGCTTCGTCGATATAGTGCGTGGTGAGGATGATCGTCACGCCACTCTCGCTCAGCGAGCGCACCAGTTTCCACATGTCACGCCGCAGTTCGACGTCGACGCCTGCAGTCGGCTCGTCGAGAAACAACACGCGCGGCTCGTGCGAGAGCGCCTTGGCAATCAGTACCCGCCGTTTCATGCCGCCTGAGAGCGTGATGATCTTGTTGTTGCGCTTGTCCCACAGCGACAGGTCCTTGAGGACCTTTTCAATGTAGGCGGGATTCGCCGGCTTGCCGAATAGTCCGCGGCTAAACGACACCGTGGCCCAGACCGTTTCGAAAGCGTCAGTGGTCAGTTCCTGCGGCACGAGTCCGATCAGCGAGCGCGCTGCCCGGTAGTCGGTGCCAATGTCGCGACCGTCCACCAGCACCGCGCCTTCAGTCGCTTTTACAATCCCGCAGATGATGCTGATCAGCGTCGTCTTGCCGGCTCCGTTCGGTCCCAGCAGCGCGAAAATCTCGCCGCGGCGAATCGCCAGATTGATGTTTTTCAGCGCGTGAAAGCCGGAAGCGTAGGTTTTGGAGAGATTGGTGACGGAGACGATAGGCTGCACGGAGGACACGGGTGCGGACGCCGATACCGGTTGAGTATGCCGGGCCTCAGCCCGGGGAGGTGATCCAGAATCGATGATGACTCTCGCAATGTAAATGGAAATGGCTGACCGCACGGGCAGCGCCGTAACCGGGCGCATCGACCCTGCCGTCAGCAGGCAACTGCGCCTCGCAGCGGATCAGGTTATCGCTGGGGAATCTCGAACACGAGACAGGTGGTCGTGGCGTGTGCATATAAAGTGCCATCGGGACCGACCAGACGCGCCTCGGCCGTCGCCAGTTGGCGGCCGCAATGAATCACCTTGCCCTCCGCGCGCACGCGCGCCACGCGGGGCGTGAGTCCCTTCACATAGTTTACGCTGAGCTCGGCCGTGGTGTAGCCGCGGCCCGGCGGCATCATCGTGTGCACGGAACAGCCGAGCGCCGAATCGAGCAGCGTTGCGAACCAGCCGCCATGAATCGTGCCGAGCGGGTTCAGATGCTGCGTGCGCGGCGTGCCCTGAAACACGGCCCGGCCTTCGCTGACCTCTATGAGCGTGAAGTCGAGGGTCTTCGCGATCTCAGCAAAGGGTATCTCGCCACGCACCATGGCCTGCAACACTTCGAGGCCCGTCTTGCCGGCCAGTTGTTCAGGGCTCGCGAGCCCAGGCCCGGGCCCGGGCCCCGCCTCCAGCCGGCTGCGCACCTCCGCCTCCTCGGCCAGCCATGTCTCCAGCATTTGCTCGGATGTCAAATCGATTCTCCGGTTTTTATCGCGGCCCACCGCTGCTAATCCCCGCTTCCCGATGCCCGGCTCAGGGTGTGGCGGGTTATGGCTCGCGTTGGCTCCTCAGCCCTCCGGGCGCGCTATTTTCTGCTCCAATCCGGCGCGCACCTCGGGCCACTCGGCGTCAATGATACTGAAGCGCACGGAATTTCGCTTACGACCGTCCGGCATGATGCGTTCGTGGCGCACAATGTGGTGTCCGCGTCCGGCACGCGCTGGTATGAACAAAGTCTGGGAGATGCTACCCGCGTTGCTGTCCGGCGCAGCGAGCGCCGCGCCGTTTCACCTCAATCAGCTCGCCAGCTTGCGGAATGTTTCGAGCACGGCATCGCCCTTGAACGGCTTGACGATCCAGCCCTTCACGCCCGCGGCCTTGCCGCGCTCCTTCATTGCCGGGCTGCTTTCGGTGGTCAGCATGATCACATTGACGGTGCTGTTGCCCAGTTCACCGCGAATCTTCTCGACCATCGTCAAGCCGTCCATATTAGGCATGTTGACGTCGCTGATCACGAGCTTGATGCCCGGGCTGCCCTTGAGCTTGGTGAGGCCGTCTTTGCCGTCCACTGCCGTATCGACGTCCAGCCCGTTCTTTCTCAGGAAGCCAGCCACCTCGTCACGCACCGTGCTCGAGTCATCTACAACCAGAATTTTCGACATGTCTGTTCCTATAGCATCAATCAAAATAGTTCGAGTTCGCCCGCGCCTACTGTGGCGCTGGCATCTTGTTCGAATTCCTGAAAGTCTTCCGGCGACCAGCTCAGACTAAATGCAAAACGCTGATGCAGCTTCACCGTCCGCCCCGACTGTTCATCTTTTAACCGGTACGTAAAGCACAAATGCGGGCTCTCCGAACCGAATGAAATGTACTTCTGCTTATGGTTGATCAACAGCGGCACCTGCACCTGACTACGCGATAACGCATCCGCGTCGCCCACGTAGCGATTCTTGAAGCCGCCCCAGATCATATTGGTCAACTCGCCGAGCAGACTGTTCAGGTCACGGAAATCCGCCGCAACCTGGGACGTCTCACGCCGGTTGAGCAGATCGAGAATCGGTTGCTCTTCTGCCTGAATCATCATGTAGCCGCGGCACCAGGTGCTTTCCAGCGGAATCAGGCTGAACACTTCGCCGAAGATAATGCGGTCGCGAACGATACAGGGCGCATCCACCGCGACGTCCATATCGCTGAACACGCTACCCAGCACCCAGCTGGTCAGCTCCGAAATGCCGCGCACCAGCGCGTTCGGATACTCGCGGTTGAAAATATATTCGTCGATCACCTCGCGCAGAGACGCCATATCGCTCGCCGCGTAGGTGCCGCACACCACGGCATCCAGACCCGGCGGCAAATCATCGGGCATGGTATGGGTTTGCCGTCGCATGATGATCGGCAATTCGGGCCGCGCCCCGTGAATTTTGCGCGCAATCCCGGCACTCTCTTCGGTCGATCCGCCATAGCTTTCGGCGAGGAAAATCGCGCCCAGATCGAAATTCGTGCGCAACGCCGACGCCAGCCGGCTCTTGGCCACCTTCACGCCAATCAGGTTGTTCTCGTCGCAGAAATTCCTTATCGCTTCCACGTGCGCCGGACAATCCTCAAGGACTAGCACCTTGCTGACCGGCTTGTTCTCGTTCATCTTGCTTCCCTGCTTACTGCAACATTCAAAACAGCTCGAGTTCACCACTGGTTTCTTCGACTGCGCTTACTTCGGCGACAAAATCGATCGGCGCATGCGCACACATGCAGATCGTTGCCCCCAAACTGATTGCATCGTTGATCGTGACCGCATACGACGCCAAAAACTCCGGCTTGAGTGCCTCCAGATAGGGCATGCAACGCGCGCTCAGCACATACGGCGTCGACATTCCCAGATCCGGGAAATAGTGGAGCAGTTCCTGATTCACCACTCCACAGCACAGATTGCAAATCTCCAGAAAGACTTCCAGGAATGCCTGCTCCGACTCCTCCTTGATGAAGTACTGATGAGTACGTTCGTCCTTTTCATCGAAATGAAGGACCAACAGAAGCCGGAACGCAATGCCCGAAATCGTCAGCACGACCAGGTTTGCGTCGGGCATGCTGCTCGCGCCGTGCGCGCCGGCCGGCACAATCTCGCAGACGTCGCCCGCATCCATCGTCAGGCGCGACTTCGTCGCCTTGAAAAAGATGCGTTCGATGCTGTCCTTCGCATGCGCACTGATCACGTCGATGCCTAATGAAGCGTGGATTGAAACTGATTAGCAAGCGACTCGACACTGGAGAGCGAGGCGGTAATCATCTTGCCGCCTGCCTGAATGTCCTGGAAGGTCGCCGTAGTCGTCAGATCGTTGCGATGCAGACTATCGCGGTAGCTTTTCGAGAGCTCTTCGGAGCGTGCCGCAAGTGCCCGAACCTCGCTCGCCACGACCGCAAAGCCACGGCCCGCCGTGCCGGCTCGAGCCGCCTCGATCGAGGCATTCAGCGAGACGATGACCACATGCCGGACAATCGAAGACAGCTCACGGTTCTTCGCGTGCATGTCCTGGTTCTGCGTCATCAATGAGATCATCTGTTCATGCCAACGCTCGAACGTGCTCGCAAGGCCTTTCAAACGTGCTGCCTCGGCAGCAAGCTGGGCGGCCTTATGGGCCAACTGGTCCTTACCCTCCAGGGCCGCTTTCAGTCCTGCACGCACCTCGTCGGCGCTCTCCGACTGCCGTTGCAGCTCATCGCGCAGCTGCGCGACCGAGGCATCCAGTTCCTGCTTCTGCTGCTCATGCAAACCAATTAGTTCGCTTTGCGCGGCATTCGCCTGCGTAAGCGTTTCCACCTGCCGATCCGCTTCGAAACGCAGCCGACGCGTCGTCTTCGCGTTTGCCAACCGATGCGCCGCCAGCGCCACGAGGGCGGTAACGACACCGCCCGCCAGTGCGCCTAAAAGATACTGTTGAATCACAACCCATCCTTCCGAGTGCCCATCACAGCGATGGGCGTAGAGTTACGCCGCTCAGTTGGCCACTCTTTTGGCCGCACATTTGGGCGTTAATCAGCCATCGTATCGAGTTCCAGTTCGCTCGCGTCCCCGCGCGCGGGCGTGCCGGCCGTGTCCACCGCGAGCCTTTCCGGCAGGTTCACCACCGTCTGGAACTGACGGAAATCCGCGCCCTTGTGGTCGTCGGTAAAACGCAGCGCGATGCTGCCATGCTCGCGCTTGAGGAAGTCGCGTACCGCGTCCATGCCCACGCCGCGTCCCGATACTTCGGTAACCTTATCGGCTGTGGAGAAGCCCGGACGGAAGATCAGCTCGGCGATTTCTTCGTCGCTCAGGTGCTGGTCTGCTTCAATCCAGCCCTTCTCGATCGCCAAGGCGCGGATCCGGTGCAGCGCGAGACCTCGGCCATCATCGCTAAGCGTGATCTGCAGCGCGCCTTCGTCGACGTCCACTTCGATATGGATGGCACCCGGGGCCGGCTTGCCTTGTGCGCTGCGCAGGTCGGCGGCCTCGAGCCCGTGATCGACGGAATTGCGCAGCAGATGCATAAACACGTTCTTCAACGCGCTGCCTGCCTCGCGACGCAAGCGGTAACCGTTATCGTCGATGCGCACAACCGGCGCTTCCTTACCCAATTCCTGAGCAAGCGACGGCAGCGATTCGAGCACGCCGGACAGGGCTTCGCCCAAGGTTTCCGTGCCCAGCACGCGCAAGGTTTTGCGCACGTTCTCGCGCATCGACTGCAACGCGTGCAGATCGTCGGACTTGGCCGCTTCGATCAGACGCAGACTTTCCTGGATATGCGCGATGTCGACCATCAGGTAGCGGTCCGCGCTGTCGCGGCGGCTCGCGCCCCTGCGACCGAGGCTGACTTCGTTGATCGTCGCGTAGCTTTCGACAGCAGCCCGCACGCGCGCCAGTTCCTGCATCAGGCTGTCCTGATCCCACGCTTCATCGGCCTCGGCGTGACGCAGCTCGTGATAACGCTGCTCCGTCTCGTGCACGATGTCGGTCAGGTGCTGCAGGTTATAGGTCCGGGCATTGCCCTTGATGGTGTGCATGTTGCGGAACAGTTCGGCAATCGCTTCGCGGTCAGCTTGCGAATGCTGGCGGATGATGCGCTCGTTCTCGTTGATAAAGCCCGCCGAACTCTCAATGAAGTGGTGGAACTTCTCTTCGCTGACCGCGAGAATCTCCCCGATCATTTCGAGCCTGCGCTTCTGTTCGCCCGCTTCGGCTGCCAGCTTGCGCAGTTCGGTAACGTCGCGCACGCACAGCATCAGGCGCACGATCGTGTCGCTATCGTCGGTAATCGCCGACCAGTTCAGGTCGAGAATCTTCACGCGTCCATCTGGCATACGCTTTGAGATTTCCGTGACCAGCAGATGTTCGTTGAACGCGAAGTTGATGGCGTCTTCGCCGAGACATGCATAGCTCGCTGCGTCGACTTGCGACAGAACATCGGCACCGAGATCCGTATCGGCAAAAACCAGATCCATCAGGCTGCGGCCTGCAATGTCGTTGGTCTCGAAGATGGCTTCAAGGTACGCCGAGTACTCGGAATGAATCACCGCCCCTTCGACGACCGTCAGGATGCCCTGCTGCATGTTCTGCAACATCGCCTGAATATCAGCGGTCTTCTGCTTGAGCTGGAGCGAGCTTTCCTGAATCTTCTCGATCATGCCGTTGAACGCCACAATCGAATGGCCGATTTCGTCCATGCGGCCAACCGGCACCCGGCGCGTGAAGTCCTGGCTGGACGCGATCTCGCTCATCATGGCCTGCATACGTGTCAGCGGACGCGTGATCTGGCGATAGAGCAGCGAACCAATCGAGGTCAGCAGAATGATCGCAATGCCCGTGACAATTCCAATCGCCGTGGTGGTCGTCGCGAGCGTGCCGTTCAGCGTCGTAATCGCTTCATCCTTCTCGCGATTCTTTTCGATGCGCAGCGTCTCAACGATGCCTTCGAGTTCGTCGCGATACTGCGCCACGTTCGCGAACAGATAGGCTTGCGCGAGTTCGTTCTTGCCGGCGGCCTTCATCTTGGCCGTGTCGTCGATAGCAGAGAAATAGTTTTCGAGGCTGTCGGCAGCCTGGGAGACCAGACCCTTTTGCGCGTGGCTTGCGGCATCACGCGCCTGCAGCGCCAGCGCCTGTTGCAAGGCGGCCTTCTTGGCCTTGAGTTCGTCCTGTGCCTGCGCGACGACATTGCCGTCCGGCGCATAGACTAGCGTCATGATCGCAAGCTGCACGTCCTTGACCTGCGAAACCAGATCAGCTGACGCGAGCGCGCTAGGCACCACACCTTCCGTCACCTGCTTGACCTCGGCGGCACTGTGCCGGGTCTGGTAGACCGCATAGCCGCCAATAGCGGACAACGCGACGAACATCAGAATTACCAATAGCGTGATGCGATGACGGATAGTCATTTCTGCAAATTCCCCGGGTGTAACGTGCGTGGCCTGCTCTTCATGAGAGCTGCTCGATCTTGTGGTGTGGACGATTTGTCGAGCGCCACGATTATCGTGGATGGTATGTGACCGATCGATGACTAAAGATAGAGCCCCGATTGAATCCACTGAGGAATGCGCAAGAAACGATATGTCATTGTTGCGCATTCCAAATGCGCGATATTTCTCTAAAGATTTTCCTAAAGTTCTCCAAGTTCCTGCCGTTAACCGTAGCCCTCTGCGCGCGCCCCGGGTCGTGAGCTAGTTCAGTACCCTTAAGCGGCGCCATCGTGCATCCATGTCTTTCAACAGCGCGATATAGCTCACGGCACGCTCCGTGCCGAGGCTTGCGCTCGCGGCTTCGTTCGTTTCGTTCCACAAACGCTCGAAACGGTTCGCAGCCTCCACTCTGGCGAGCGGCTGGTTCAGCAGAACCACAAACGCAAATGACAGTTCTTCTACACTTCGATGCATCGGCGAATGCACTGAGATCGATTTGGCAGAGTGATTCAAACGGCCCTCAGACGATGATTTTTATATGAACGTGTCGTGCTGCGTGATAGCGGACACAAACAGGATTCTCAACAAAGTTTGTCACCAGAATATTACGGAGTGGTTCGATCGCCAACATTGAATCCATCCGGCGCAAACGCATCGGGCATGCGCCCTGCTGCAGTCGGCGCACGGCGCAGCAGCAACAGCAGGCCGCCGTCGCTGACTTAAAAGGTTCATCGGGGCGACCTAGCATGAGACGTTCGCATTCATGGAGCAGCCGGCCAGCATGCAAGCAGCACATGACGCCGGGCCAGGGGGCCAGCGCGGAACTGGTCGGCTCGGCGCTGACGGGTACGGCTGGATTTACCGGATTACCGGTCAGTACAACTCACATCATTACGTCGGGAATTGCAGGCACGATGGTAGCGGGCGGCCAGGGTGTGCAAGGCGCCATGCTGTGGCGCATCGCGCTCACATGGGTAGTCACCTTGCCTGTCACAATCCTGCTTTCCGCATGCTTATTCTACGTCCTTGCGAACCCCAATTTCTGACGACGAGAGCGCGCGCGGCGCCGGCTCCGCGCAACCTGGCCAGCCCTGCGCGGGTCTCTGGGCGAAACTTATGACGCGGCTGCACGTGCGCCATGCGGCGACGCTGCTGGCGGTGCTTGGCGTGGGGCTGGCGATGGGTGCGCCCTTTATCCTCGGGGCGCATGCAGTGCTGGCCGGGTTGCGCAGTGTCTCCTTGCAGATCTTCGCCGTGCTGGCTGCAAGCGCCGCCTTGAGCGCCGCAGCGAAGGCGGGCAAGCTGCATCTGATGCAAACGGCGCTCGGGCTCAAGCTGCGCTTCGTCCGTACCTTCACGCTGACCGTTGTCACCGATTTCGCTTTTCTTGTCTCGCCGCTTGGCGCTGCGGGTTACGGCGTCAATATGGGCTTGCTGCAGCGAGCGGGGGCGTCTTGGGCGCTCGCCACGACCGTGGTCGGCGCCGATCAGGCGCTCGACCTCACGTTCTTCGCCGCCGCTGTGCCGATTTCGTTTCTGCTCGCACTCGGTCCACTGACGCAGGTGACGCCGAATTTTCCCTTGCCGGCCATCGTCGGCACGCTGGCAGGTCTCGCGATCCTCGCAGGTGTGCTGTGGCTCTGCCGTCGTCCCGCCGCAGCAGCGCTCGACGCAGCCGGGCGCCGCATTGTCTGGCTGCGGGCGCGACGGGCACGCTGGAACAGGTTTCGCCAAAGCGTGGGCCGGCAATGGGTGCTGTTGCTGACAGGACCGCGCTGGCGCCTCGCCGCCCTGCTCGTGTTGACCACCTTGCAATGGCTGCTTCGCTATAGCGCGCTGTGGTTCATCCTGCATGAACTCGGCTACAGGCTGCCGCTCGGGTTCGTGCTGGCCGTGCAAGCCGTGGTCTTGCACGCCGCGCTCTGGACAGGTGTGCCGGCCGGCGGAGGCGGCGGCGATCTGGCGTTAGCAGCCGCATTCGCGCCGTGGGTTCCCCGCGCGGCGATGGCAACCGCGTTGGTGCTATGGCGCTTTGCGACGCTCTATTGCCCGTTGCTGCTCGGCGCTGCGGGATTTATTGCACTGGCCTGGCGGCGGCGCTCCGCCTCGACTGTTGCGCAGTGAGGCCCCGCCGCACATCATGCGGCCGTATCGCGCGGTTTCCTCATCCGTACCGAAAGCCGCGCACGCCCCGGATGATCGACCCGCAGCGCGAATAACTGCAGCGTCTGCGAAATCAGCGCAAGCGGATACGTGACCTTCAGCAGGTCGGCAATCATGCGCCATTCCGCGCGCAGGCCCTTCCAGTAGCCGAGCTTTTCGGTTTTGCGGGCTTGCGTGACGTGCGGCCAGTGAGTGACCGCAATGGAAAGCCGGCGCGCGATGATGCGCCGGTTCATAAACACTTCGATGCCAAAGCGCGGCAAGCCATGAATTTCTTTGAGCGCTTCGTCCAACAACTGCTTGCGAACGACACGCTCCCCGGACACGAAATCGAGGCCGATAAAGCGGAAAATCAATAGACTGTTTTGCCGCAGACTCATGCTGACATCGGCGCGGCCGTTGAGCACGGGAGCGGCAAGGGCGGCGATGTGGTCCGGCGCCAGTCCCTTCAGATCGGCATCGAGCAACATGAGCCATTCATGTTCGGCAGCCGCAATGCCAACCGCCATTGCTGCGCTCTTGCCGCCGTTCGCCGGGCATTCGATCAATCTGACTGAGGGGAAGTGTCTGACGATGTCAGCGGTGCCGTCGGTCGAACCGTCGTCGACGACAATAACTTCGCCTAGCAGCGGATGGACTGACGCCACGGCCAGTACAGCCGCAATACGCGGGGCTTCGTTATAAGCGCAAATGATGCACGAAACTCGGTGACCTCTGGATGGCATAGAAGTAGTCGTCGTATTGCGGGAGAAGGACGGCCCAGTCAAGCGGCCTTTGGGAACGGCGGACAGCCGATTTTGGCGGCGCTTTGTGACAGTGTCATCTGTTTCAGGACTGCCGTGCAGAGGACCACATGAAGAAGTCGCCAGCGTGACAAATGGCTGGGAAATTCGCTCCCGCTTTACATCCACTGTAATATAACCGCGGGCTATAGGTGCGTCACGTTCCGCGCCTGGGCATCACTCCACAGGAGCCTCGGGTGCGTTTGCGACATATCGAAGTATTCAGTGCAATCATGCTGACCGGCTCCACCAATGCCGCGGCCCGGCTCCTGCACATTTCGCAACCGGCCGTCAGCAAGATGCTTCAGCACGCGGAACGCACGGTGGGCTTTCCCCTTTTCCTGCGCAGCAAGGGCAAACTCGTGCCGACTCAGGAAGCGTTGCGCCTGCAGCAGGAACTGATGCCCTTCGACGAGCAGTTGAAGCGCATCCGGCGGCTCGTCACCAGTCTTTCGCAAGGCGTAGTACGTCCGTTGCGCGTCGCGGCGACGCCCGCTCTCGCACATCATCTGTTGCCTCAGGCCGTGGTCCGCTGGTCGCAAGCGTTTCCGCAATCCCGCTGCGAGTTGTCCGTCTCCCATACGCGCGAGATCGAACAGGCCTTGCTGCTCGACGAAATCGAACTCGGCCTGACGATGCGCCCGGTTTCACACCCAAACCTTGCGCTCACGCCGCTGCGCCGCTGCAGCCTGTGCGCGATTGCGCCTGCCGGTTGGTGGTCCGAGGACTTGCTCTCGCGACCGCTGCAGGCGAAGGAACTGGCCAAGCAGCCCACCATCACGATCGACACCAACGACTACCTCGGCGCGATTTTGTCCAACTGGCTGGCCGATGCCGGGCAAAGTCCGGCGAGCACCATCTCGGTACAGACCTACCCGCTCGCGAAGTCGCTGGTGCAAGCCCGTGCCGGCGTGGCGCTGGTCGATTCGTTCACCGCGAACTATCCGCCCGGTGGCGCGGACATTCAGGTGCGGCCCCTCGATATCGACGCCAGCCTGACCGTCTACGCGGTGACCCAGCACGCGCACCCGCCATCACAAACCGCAGAGCGCCTGATCGAATTGCTGCGAGAAGACAGCGAAGCGGTTGATGCCTGACGCGTGCGAGGCCGTCTATAACCCGTGGCTATAGCCCACCTGCTGAACGGTATTGGACGACCTCAGGCGCGCTGCGAAACAATGGGTGCTCCTTCACCTGGGTCTCCCATCTATCTATCGCCATGCACGTACTTGTCATCGGAGCCGGCGTGATCGGGCTCGCCACCGCATGGTATCTGCGCGCCGACGGACACGAGGTCACCGTTGTCGAGCGCAACCAGGACGTCGCGCTCGAAACCAGCTTCGCTAATGGCGGCCAGCTCTCTTATAGCTACGTCGCCCCACTTGCCGGCCCAGGCGTGCTCGCCAAGCTGCCCGGCTGGCTGCTGCGCGACGATTCGCCGGTCCGCTTTCGTCCACGCGCCGACCCCGAGCAGTGGCGCTGGCTGCTACAGTTCATGCGCGCCTGCACGCTCGAACAGAGCGATGCGTGCACCCGCAAGCTGCTTTCGCTATCGTTTTTCAGCCGCGACCTGATGCATGAGCTGCTCGTGCATGAACCCTCCTTAAGCTTCGAACACGCCAACGCGGGCAAGCTCGTGGTGTATCGCACCAGCGCTGCTTTCGACGCGGCGCAACGTCTGCTGGACTATCAACGTTCGCTCGGCTGTGAACAGGAAGCGCTCGATGTTAAAGCGTGCGTCGCGAGAGAACCCGCACTCGCCCATCTCGGCACGCAGTTGCAAGGAGGCGTCTTTACCCGCAGTGAAGACAGTGGCGACTGTTACCAGTTTTGCGTGAGCATGATGCGGCTACTGCGCGAGCGCGGGGCGAGTTTTCGCTTCGGCACTACGGTGACGCAACTGCGTGAGAGCGCGGCACAGAAAGTCGCAGCGTACGCGGGCGACGAACGTCTCGACGCGGATCACATCGTGCTCGCCACCGCTGCGCCGAGCGTGCCGCTGCTTCGAACGCTGGACATTCGCGTGCCGCTCTATCCGCTCAAAGGCTACAGCCTGACCGCGCCGGTCGTCGCGGATGCGGCTGCGCCGCGCGTCAGCATCACCGACTTCGAACGCAAGATCGTCTACGCACGGCTGGGCAACAGACTGCGGATCGCCGGCATGGCCGATATCACCGGCCGACGCGCCGACATCGACCCAAAACGGGTAGCGACGCTGCGTGCGCAATCCGCTGCCACCTTCCCCGGTGCGGCCCATTTCGACAGCGCCGCCGTGTGGTGTGGACTTCGCCCCGCAACGCCGAAGAGCATGCCAATCATCGACGGCACGCGCTTTACAAACCTTTGGCTAAACCTGGGCCAGGGCGCGCTCGGATTCACATTGGCGCTGGCCTCGGGACGCCTGATCGGCGACCTCGTCGCGCGCCGCGAACCGGCCATTGCACTCGATGGCTTCGGACTCCGGAATATGTAAAGCCGCCGCACGGGTCGCGCACGGCTCGCGCGCGTGTCTCACGCTTGTCTCAACCGGGCAGTCCAATTCCATTGGCCGGTTGGATCGCCCCCACCTGCAACGCATAAACCACGTCGGGGCATCCTTCCTGGTTATCGCTGCCGTCGCCGAAGGCAATCGCGACAAATCCGTGGCGCTCGTAAAAGGCCCGCGCCCGCGCGTTCTCGGCAAAGCAATGCAGATGGACCGGCAAGCGCGCGTTCGACAACACCTCGGTCAACAGGCGCGCGCCGATACCTTGACCCACCCTAGGCGGGAAAACATAGAGCTGATCGAGCCACAGCACGCCATCGGCTTCGGAAGTCGCCGCCATGCCGACGATCAACCCGTGCGCGCCGACCGCCACCGTAACGCGGCCGGTTGGGATCAACCAGTCCGCGATCCAGCGGCACACGTCGTAATCGGTGTGTGCGAGCGGCGCAAACGGCATCAACACCTTGCGGGCTCTGAGAAATACATCGGTGATACCACCGAGATCTGCGGACGTCGCCGCGCGTGTGATCACGTCTGCGTTCAACTTCATTGTGGTTCAGATGTCAGGTTTGCAGCAGGAGCACGACATTCAGCACCAGCACGGCGATCGCCGAGGCGCAAGCCGCAACAATCATCAGTAACCGGTTGCGATACTGGCCCATCACACTCTCGCGGCAGGTGAACCATACCAGAGCCGCCATCGGCACAGGAAGCGCAAAACTCAGTACCACCTGGCTGAGCACGAGCGCATGCGTCGCATTGACCCCCAATCCGACGACCACAAACGAAGGCACCATCGTGACGAGGCGTCGCAGCCACAAAGGAATCTGAAAGCCGACGAAGCCCTGCATGATCATCTGCCCCGCCATGGTGCCGACCACCGAACTGGAAATGCCTGAGGCAATCAGCGACAGCAGAAAAATTCCCGCCGCGCCGATGCCGAGCAGAGGCGCGAGCGTGTGATACGCCGTTTCGATTTCAGCCACCTCCGGATGGCCTGCGTGAAACGCGCCCGACGCCATGATGACCATGGCCATATTGATCAGACCCGCAATGGTGAGGGCGATTACTACTTCGATATTGGAGAATTTAATCAGCTTTACGCGCTCACCTTCGTTTCTGGCGATCGTGCGGTTTTGCGTCAGGCCCGAATGCAAAAAGAGCGCGTGCGGCATAACGGTCGCGCCAATAATGCCGACGGCAATCGTCACAGCATCCGCATCCGGCAATTGCGGCGTAAAAAGGTGCCTGAAGACGCTGGGCCAAGCCACCGGCGTGATGAAGAGTTCCGCCAGATAGGAGAGGCCAATGATGCCCACCAACGCGCCGATGGCCAGTTCGAGGGGTCGGAAGCCGGCCTTCTCAAACAGCAGCAGGCCGTACGTGACGATGGCGGTAACAATCATGCCGGCCATCAACGGCATGTGAAACAGTAGCGCGAGGCCGATTGCGCCGCCCAGAAACTCGGCCAGATCGGTCGCCATGGCGGAGACTTCGCTCACTGCCCACATCGCCAATACGAGCGGCGCGGGGAAATTTTCGCGGCACAATTCCGCGAGATTGCGTCCCGTGACAATGCCCAGTTTGGCGGAGAGGCCCTGAAACAGCATCGCCACCACATTGGCCAGCAGGACCACCCACAGCAACGCGTAGCCGTAGCGGGCGCCGGCCTGGATGTTGGTGGCGAAGTTGCCCGGATCCATATACGCAACCGAGACCACTATCGCCGGCCCGGCGAACGGCAGCACCATGCCCGCGCCGCGGCGACGGCCTTCCAGCACCTCCCGGATTGCGAGAGCGGTACGCCCTGTGATTGTCGCGCGAGAGGTTTTGTCGCGAACGCGTTCGTCCATCCGTGCCTCGCCCGGTTCGCCCGGACAGTAAAAGAACGTATCCGGGCGTTTTGAATCGGCCCATGCGTGCTAATTTCTCACATTTGCCGCGAGCGTGCGTCATCGAAAACCGCACGCGAAGCGTTAATGAGTGCAACTACGCTGCACTTCCATGAAGGCGCAGCTTTTTGGTGTCGCTTCACACCTTCGGATACTTTACAGAATGCCTTACTCGCCGGTTACATTTCTTTCGAGAGCAACCCTATCCGCCGCGGTCGTCTTCTCCCTGATCGGCCATCTGAACACCGCTTACGCCGCTGACCGTGTGATCGTGCTCGATTCGGGCGAGTCCGAACTCTCGCTGATCGACGAAGCCACCCACAAAGTGGTCGGCACCGAGCCGACCGGCAAAGAACCGCACCACCTGATGATCACGCCGGACGGCAAATCGCTGATCGTCGCCGATTCGATCTCGAACAACCTGATGTTCGTCGACCCGCACACCGGCCAGGTGCAGCGCACCGTCGAAGGAATCGAAGACCCGTACCAACTCGGTTTCTCGCCGGATCACAAGTGGTTTGTCACTGCGGCACTGCGCATGGACCGCGCCGACATCTACCGTTATGACGGCACGAACATGACGCTCGTCAAGCATATTCCGTTGGCGAAGACGCCGAGTCACATGACTTTCGCCTCCGACAACCGCACCGTGTTCATGACGCTGCAGGACTCCGGTGAGCTCGCCGCCATCGACCTGCCCACGCAAACCGTGCTGTGGAAAATGCACGTGGGCAACGAACCGGCGGGTCTCTGGATGACGCCTGGCGACAAGTACCTGCTGGTCGGCATGACCGGTGAAGACGACGTGGCCGTGGTCGACTGGCGCAAGCAGCAGATCGTCAAGAAGATCCACACGGGCCGCGGCGCGCACAACTTCCGCAACCTCGACGACGGCAAGCACGTCGTAGTCTCCAACCGCGTCGAAAGCACCATCAGCATCATCGACTACACCACGCTCACCAACGTCGGCGACATCACCGGCTTGATGCCTGGACCGGATGACATGGAACTTACTCCGGACAAGCGCTATCTATGGGTGGGGTTCCGCTTCGCGAAGCACGTCGGCATCATCGACATGACCACGCACAAGCTGATCGAGACCATTGCGGTGGGACGCTCGCCGCACGGCATTTATTTCGACAATCGCGCGCCGGTCATTGCGCCGAACCCGGACTAAGCCGCTTGATTGTTGCAAGCCTTGCATGACTAGTCACTCACGAGGATTCTGATGTTCCATGAAATCGTCGCGCAACTCGACAACATGGTGTCGGCGCTGCAGACGCTGCTGTATGTCGATGTGGTGCAACCGTTCTTCTATCGTTTCGGCTTGATGGGTTACGATGAAGACACCTATGACGCGCTCTATTGGGTGATCATCGGCGCGATCGAGATCGTCGTCACGTATCTCGCGTTGCGGCCGCTCGAAGCACTGCGTCCCGTGGAAGAATGGAAGGATCGCAAGGCGCTGCGCGCCGACGTGATCTACACCTGGATTGCCAAGCTGGGCGTCATCAATATCGCGTTCTTTTTCATGCTCCAGCCACTGTTCGATCACTGGCAGAGTCTGATCTCGATCTACAACATCCCGAACATCGATATCGACAGCCTGTGGCCGGGTGTCACCGATCAGCCGATCGTCTCGTTCCTGATCTACCTGGTCATACTCGATTTCGCCGGCTACTGGTATCACCGCTGGCAGCATCGGTTCGGCGTGTGGTGGGAACTGCATGCGGTGCATCACAGCCAGCAGCAGATGTCGTTGTGGAACGATGACCGCAACCACTTTCTCGACGATATCATTCAGGCTGCGTTCTTTGCGGCGATCTCGCTGTTTATCGGTGTGCAGCCCAATCAGTTTGTGGTGCTGATCGCCGTCAGCAACTTCATGCAGAGCATCCAGCACGTCAATGCACGCTTGCCGTACGGCTGGTTGCTCGAGCGCATTATCGTCAGCCCGATTTTTCATCGCCGTCACCACGCAGTGGGTTACGGCCATGAAGGCACATCGTACGGCTGCAACTTTGGCGTGCTGTTTCCGTGGTGGGACATGATGTTAGGTACGGCTTCGTGGAACCGCACGCTCGAGCCGACCGGCATTCGCGACCAGTTGCCGGCACCGCATGGCGACGGCCGCCCCTACGGCCAGGGCCTGCTCGCGCAGCAATGGCTGGCGTTCGGCCGCATTGTCGCGCGCCTGACCGGCCGGCGTGCTTACGCGCCGGGTACCACTGACGCAGCGAACTGATTCACCCGCGCGGGGCGGCCTCCTGCCCCGCGCTCTACATCCTCTACGCCTACTTACGTCTTCGTAGGCGCGCCAAACGCGCCGCTGTCGTACGCGGCGCTATACGTCTTCCAGTCTTCGATCACCTGCGCCTCGCATTGCACCGCCAGTTCCACCAGCGGCATCTGCCAGTCCTTGCGGCTACCAAACTCGATCAGCTCATCGGCAATCGCGGAGCCCTGCCGGCCGCCGCTGCGCAACTGCGCCCAGGCACTGAGCTGCGCCATGTTATTGACGACGGCTTCGAGCCGCGGCAGCTTGCCGTCCCAATCGCTCAATGCAACGCGGTCCTCGGAAGGCTGCAGACTGCGCAAGACATACGGCTGCTGATGAAACTCGACGGCATGCAGAAAGGCCTGCGAGACGGCCTGGCTACGCCGTTGGATCGCCACGACGCGCTGCGCTTCGGCATCCCATACGGGCTGCTGCGTCTTGACGCGCGGCGTCACTGACGAAGGCAACGCCTGCTTCAGATCGAGCAGATAGTTGCCGTCGGGCGAGCCCTTGCCCTCCACCAGCATCACATAGCGGTCGACGCCCAGACTGCCCGTGCCGGCAATGCGGCGGGCCACGTCGATGACGCGGTAAAAGTCCGAGCTCTCCTGATGGCTCGCGAACTCGTTCATGAACGCAGTAACCTCGGCGCGCGCCTTGTCGCTGACCGGCAACGCCTTTTTCCCATCCACACGCAGTACCCGCTTCTTGCCCTTCAACTCGGTGCGCCGGTTCAGCAGGTCGACGCGCGAACTCTTGCGCAATGCATCGAACAGATCGCGCACCATGCCTTGCGAGGTTTCCTCCTCGATCCAACGCGCCTTACCGAAGCTCAGCGCGGTGGCATACGCATCGACCGCGGTGTGGCAGAGTGCGAGCGCTTCGGCGCGGCTTACGCGCAGATCGGCGGCGCCGACCAGCACACTGGTCAGCAGGCGAATCAGTTCAAACAGACTCGGCGCGAGACACGCTTCGTCGAAGTCGTTGATGTCGAAGTAGACGAGACGGTTGTCGGCCTTGTAGCTGCCGATATTCTCCAGATGCATGTCGCCGCAAATCCACACCGGCGGCGCGGCTTCCAGCACGCTGCTGTTCGGCAAGCGCTGATAGAAAAGATGACACGTACCGCGCAGGAAGACGAACGGCGAGGTACGCATGAGCTGGTATTTCATCGCTAAGCGCTCGGGCTCCCGTCCTGCATTGAAGCTTGCAATCTCCTTGGCGATATCGAGCATGTCCGGTTTCCTTTGCGTGTTTCGATGAGCGTCATTCAGTGTCGTTAGGCATTGGCCAATGCGACCAGGGCATCGACCATACCACCAACACGCGCGAATCGCGCAGCGCTTCGCGCGAGTCACGACGTCACACGCTATACGTTACGCGCGCGGCAACCAGAATTCATCCTATTACGCGTTGATTGCATGTCCTTACAATTCGGCCTGCATCGCGACATAGCTCCTAACGAACGAAACGTGCCGCCGCGAAACCCGTGCTTACGTCGTGCTCACAGTCACTATGCAGCGCTCACATTTCGTTGCAAACTCGCGTCCCGGTTACAACGCGAATGTCATCCGCTGCCACACTCGCGACGTTAGCCAGTTGAACGTACGCATAAGGGCCGCCTTCGGGCCTGACAAAATGAAACCTTCGGAGCAGCCGATAATGACAACAACCTTCCACCGCATTCGCGCCACCGCGCTTTCGGTCTCTGCCGTTCTTGCCATGATGCCGCTCACGGGCCTGGCTCAGGTTCCGTCACCAACGGCCCCCGCCGCTGCGGCGGCCGGTGACCCGCCTGATCGCGTGGCACGTCTAAACTATTTCGCCGGCACCGTCACGCTGGAACCGGCCGGCCTGACCGATTGGTCGTACGCGGTGCTGAACCGGCCGCTCACAACAGGGGACCAGTTGTGGGCCGACGCCAATGCGCGCGCTGAACTACACGCGGGTTCCACCGCGTTGCGCCTCGATCAGCAGACCGCCCTCGACATCGTCAACCTGAACGACACGACCACGCAGTTGAAGGTCACTCAAGGCACGCTGTCCGCGCACGTCCGCGCGCTGCCGGCCGGCCAGAACTTCGAAATCGACACCCCGAATGTGGCGCTCGTGGCCACGAGCCCTGGCCTCTTCCGCGTCGATGTGGCGGCCGACGGCAGTTCGACCATGGTCACGCTGCGCGCCGGTAACGCCACGCTTTACGGTGACGGTGGTTCGTTCCAAATGAGCGCGGGTCAGCAGATCCAGTTTGTCGGCAGCAACCTGCAACAACGGGCGGCCGGTTCCGCACCGGCACTCGACGCGTTCGATCAGTGGATCGCCAGCCGCGATCGCGCAGAAGACAATTCGATCTCCGCACGCTACGTATCGCGCGAAATCCCCGGCTACGAAGATCTGGACGCCAACGGTACATGGCGCAGCGTCCCGAACTACGGCGAAGTGTGGGTGCCGACAACCGTCACGACCGGCTGGGCGCCGTATCACGAGGGCCATTGGGCGTGGGTCGCGCCGTGGGGCTGGACGTGGGTGGATGATGCGCCGTGGGGCTTCGCGCCCTTCCACTATGGCCGCTGGGCGTATATCGACCGCTCCTGGGCATGGGTGCCGGGTCCGGTGGTCGTGACGCAGCCGCCGGTGTATGCACCCGCACTGGTGGCCTTTGTGGGCGGCGGTGGAGGTGGCGGCGCGCATTGGGGCGTCGATCTCGCCATCGGCGGCGCAATCGGCGCAGGCGTAGCGTGGTTCGCACTCGGGCCGGGAGAGCCGTGGCATCCCGCGTATCACTACAGCCCGACCTACTACAACCGCATCAACAACGTGAACATCACCAATGTTCACAACACGACGATCATCAACAACGTCACCAACATCCACAACACATACATCAACCAGAACGCACCGGGCGCCATCACCGCCGTGCCCGCGAACGCTTTCGTGCGAGGCGAGTCGGTCGCGCAGGCGGCTCGACCGTTCAATGCCCAGGCGCTCGCCCATGCGCAGATCGGCGCAGGAGCGCCGGCCATCGCGCCGGTTCAGCAAAGCTTTGCCGGTGCCTTGCGGCCGGCCAAGGTCGGCGCACCGGCGGCGCTCGCGCAACGCCAGGTCGTGGCGACCCGTGCACCCGTGGTACCGGCTGCGTATCACGACACGCTCGCTCAACGCTTTGCGGCGGGCGGCGGCAAGGTGGCGGGCGCGGGCGAACCGGTGGTGCGCACCGCAGCTCCCGCTGCGTTCGCCGCAGCGGCACACCCGGGCAAACCGGGTGCGGTTGCAGCTCCGGCAGGCTTTCGCGTGATCAACCGGGCGCAGGTCCGCCCCGTCGGTCCGCAAGGCGCGCCAGGACACGGCAATGAAGCGCAAGCGGCTCATGCGCCGAACCCGGCTGAGCAGCAAGCGCACGCACCGAATGGCGCAGCGCCGAAGCCGCAAGCCGAGGAGCAGCCGCGCGCAAACGAGGCGAACGAAGCGCACGAGAACGCTGTGCCGCGTCCGCAAGGCGAAGCTGAACACGCCCAACCGGAAGCGCATGACGCGCGGCCGGCCGAGGCCGGTGCTCAGCCGCCGCATGCACCGGAAGGCGAGCACGCGCAGCCCGAGCCGCAACACGCAGCCGAGGCACCGCGCGGCGAAGCGCGGGGCGGCCAACCGCAGCAAGCTGAAGAAGCGGCTCCGAAGCAGCACGCAGAGGAAGCCGCACCGGCGCCGCATGCGAACCCGCGTCCGGCAGAGCATCCGGCAGAACAGCAGCATGCCGCTCCGCACCCGGCGCCACATCCGGCACCGGCACCGCATCCGGCGCAACATGCTCAGCCGCAGCAACATGCTCTGCCGGAGCACAAGCCGGAGGATGAGCATAAGGACGAGCATTCGCACTAAGCTCGTCGCGACTGCCCGCCATGCGGCGGGCAGTCGTCAGCTTGGGCGCAGCGATTGCGCCGTGCTGACCAGGTTGATCGGATTCACACGAATGATGCCGCCACGCGGGCTGTCGATATCCGCAATCAGCGCAAACGAAGTGGCCACCACCACCGGCAATATCACCAGCAGCGTCAGGCCCACTTTGGTCGTGCGCGCGCCATAACCGACCAGCAGATTGCAGCACACCGCAATCCCCACCATCAGCCCCCACGCAGCAACCGGAATGCGATTCCACCACGCGGCCTGCGTGTACCCCTGCGAGTTCAGCACATCGTTCATGCCGGCCACCGCCAGCGCGGTAACGGGGTTCGGCTGGACGGCAGCGGCGTCACGCACCGCGGCCCATAGCCCGGTCTGCAGTTGCGTGGTCTTGGTGTTGATCTGTTCGAGCTCCTGCACATCGCGCGTCTCGTAGAACAACACGCGTTGCTCGATGTAGCGTGTCAGCAGCGCACGCACCTGCTGCGCATCCGCGGACGGCAGCAAATCGGCCCGCACGTATTCCGTACCGATTGCATTGGCCTCTTCTTCTTCGTAGTTCTTACGCTGATCGTAGCGACCCACTGCCATCGAAAAGCTGAAGCCGATCATCAGCGCAAGCAGCGTCAAAGTAGCCGCCTGGACCACATTGAAGTCTTCACGCGATTCCGCCGTGAGACTCTTCACGCGTCTAAGCACGCTCGCCCCGATCCACGCCGAGAAAGACATTGCCACCAACGCCGAAAGAAAGACCACCAATGGATAGTCCATTGCGTTCCGCATACGCTCTCACCCCGACAAGTTGGAACACAGGTTTAAGAACCCGTCTTTAGATAATATCGGCCGTCGGGGATCAACTTTGGACCGAACCCGCATGCAGCCGCCGAACCGTGCGTGGCCACATCGAGCGTCTCCGGCTCGCTGAGCCTGAACTCGACAAGGCACCTGTCCGCGTGTCCGTCGTACGCCCCGAGGTTGGCCACTCTCGCGGTGCCCTCGAGCGGTACGCCTTGCGGCTGATCCGAAACGGCCACCCGCGCGATGGCGCCGTAGAACCGCACGTTTGCCAACAGGGTACCGGTGTTGGCCACCGGCTCGCCGTTGCTGCTGACACTCGGGTAAAGAAATTCAGCCGCGAGCCGGTACACGCCGTGACGCCCTTTGACCGGCGTCAGCGTGATGCTGCTCCACGCGCCCAGCTTCAGATAGCGCGCAAACTGCACGCCGGATGCAGGCAAACCCTGCACCACCTGCTTGTCTGCGATCGCCGCAAGACGTTGCTGCGCGAGCCCGCCAACGCGGCTCAGCATGACGTCGTCAGGCGCTTCCTTGCCACGGCTTGCGGCACTACGGTAATACGCGCGCGCATTCGAAAACGCGCCGAGGCTTGCCTGCACGTCGCCCTGATGGATCAGCGCCATCGCCACCCGCGCATGCGCCGAGTTGATCGCCTTCGGCGAGTTGTCCTCTTCGGACTGCAAGGTGGCGGCATCCGCCAACATGGATTCCATATCGACCAGCGACTGCGCATCCTTGATGCGCCCCGCATCGAGCGCAGCCACGCCAAGCGCCGCGCACGAGGCATTGGTGCGGCACTGCACATCTTTGCCGGCAAGCACGTAGCGCCGGTACAACTCCGCGCGCGAACCGCTCTCGAACGCCTGGGCGGCAACGAGCGACGGCACTAGCACGGCGAGAGCAGCAACGACGGCGAAAAGTTTTGCACGCATGGGTGGAAGGGTGGTAATCACGCACTCGCTAACAAACGCCCTGCATGAGCGTCCGCTACGCGAAGGCATCTTCACAGATTCGAGCGCCGCTAGTGATGCTGACAGAAAATTGATGAATGCGCGACATGATTACCCGCCGCCAGGATCCGCGCCAAACTTCTTCCGGTATGTACCCGGGCTCGTCAATGCAATGCGTCTGAAATGACGGCGCAGCGACTCCTCCGAGCCGAACCCGGCGGTTTGTGCGATCCATGCCATTGACTTCGCGTTCTGCGATTCCAGCAACTCCCGCGCGATCGCCACACGTTCACGTACGAGCCACTCATAGGGTGCCATTCCCGTCGCGTCGTGAAACTGACGCTGCAAAGTGCGCGGGCTCATGGCTGCGCGTTCGGCGAGCGAGCGCAATGTGTGCGGCAACGCAGGGTTAGCCCGAACCCAGTCCATCAGTCTTGCGACGCGGCCACCCTCGTCCGGCAGCATGGGCCGCGGCACGAACTGCGCCTGACCGCCCTCGCGATGCGGCGGCACCACCAGCCGCTGTGCCACCCGGTTGGCTATCGCACTGCCGTAGTCGCGCCGCACCAGATGCAGCAGCATGTCGAGTCCGGCAGCCGAACCCGCTGAGGTCATGATCTGCCCTTCGTCGATATACAGCGCGTCTGGCTGCACCCGTAGTTGCGGATAGCGCCGCTGTAACTTCTCGGCATAGCGCCAATGCGTGGTGACGGTTTTGCCGTCGAGCACGCCGGCCGCGGCAAGCACGAAGACCCCCGAGCAGATCGAACACAACCGCGCGCCACGCAGGTAGGCAGCGCGGATTTTCTTTAGCAACGGCGCAGGCGGTACTTCATCGGCATCGCGCCAGCCAGGCACGACAATCGTCGCGGCGCGATCGAGCAGCCGGAGCGAATAAGGGGCCGCCACGGTGATGCCGCCTGCAGCGCGCAGCGGCCCTGGCTCGACCGCGCATGCCGCGAAGCGGTACCAGTCGAGTTCGAGTTCTGGCCGCTCAAGCGCGAACAACTCGGTCACGCAGCCGAATTCGAAGGTACAGAGCCGGTCGTAGACCAGCGCGACGACGAGATGATCTTGCATGGCGTAATGTTACCGGAGATTGACGATTGCGCCACTTCTGCGTGGACGGGGCATCCGTGACAATGACAGCTTATCCATCATCTACAGGAGTCCGGCCATGTCGCCCACCAACGCCGTCACCGCCATCGCCGCAGCGGACAGCGCCAGCGCGCTCGCGCACTTTCAGGCATCGCTACGTTTCGAAACCGATTGCTCGGACGTGTTTGTCGCATTCGCCAGCGGCGCGCCCGGTTTCGTGCTGCTCGATGTACGCAGCCCCACGCTGTACATGCAAGGACACATCCCTCGCGCAATGAATCTGCCGCACGGCAAGATCGTCGCCTCGAAACTGGTGGATTACCCTGATGACACGCTGTTCGTCACCTATTGCGCCGGGCCCCATTGCAACGGCGCGACACGCGGCGCCATCCGTCTCGCGCAACTGGGGCGGCCGGTCAAGCTGATGATCGGCGGCATCACCGGCTGGCTGGACGAAGGCTTCGAATTGTCGACTGACAGCAGCAAAAAAATGCCTTGATAAGCCCCGCCAATCGCCTCGATTAACGATAAGCATTTCACGGCGACATGGATAGTATGTGAATATCGATTCCAACAAAACGATAGAAGGACTCGGGGAATGTCTATGCTGCGAAACCTCCGCACCGGCACGCGTATCGCGAGCGGTTTTGCGCTCGCGCCGCTCGCGCTCATAGCGCTGACGTTGGCCGGCATCGTACGTGTCAACAACAAAAACCACTCGCATAACTGGAACCAGCATGAAGCGTGATGAGCAGTCCCTTGCCCCATCTGAATACGACGTCCCGGAGCGAGCAAGCCATACACCCGAGATTCTGACGACACTGCTCGGGAAGGCAGACGTAGCGATCAACGGAAATCGTGATTGGGACATTCGAGTCTCCGATCCAGAAGTCTACAAACGCGTATTTTCAAGCTGGTCGCTTGGCCTCGGCGAGTCATACATGGATGACCAGTGGGATTGCGAGCAACTCGACGAACTGTTCACGAGGTTGCTCCGTACGGATATTGATTCGGCAGCGGTCGGTGTCGCAAAGTTTCGACTCGCCTTTGAGCATCTCCGTCACCGCTTTTTTAACCTGCAATCGCGAGACCGCGCGTTCCAGGTGGGCGAGCGCCACTACGACGCGGGCAATGACGTATTCGAAGCAATGCTGGATAGTCGCATGATCTATTCATGCGGCTACTGGGAAAACGCGACGGATCTGGAGCAAGCACAGTTCGACAAGCTGGACATGATTTGTCGCAAGCTCGAACTCCGCGCTGGAGAGACGCTACTGGATATAGGCTGCGGCTGGGGCGGGCTCGCCAGGTTCGCCGCAGAACGATATGGAGTACACGTGACCGGTGTCACGATCTCGAAAGAACAACTGACTCTGGCCCAGGAGCGTTGCAAAGGCCTCCCGATCAGGCTAATCCTGCAGGATTACCGCGATCTGCAAGGACGCTTTGACAAGATCGTCTCCGTTGGCATGTTCGAGCATGTAGGGCCCAAAAATTACCAGACCTATTTCGATACGGTCAGACGCCTGCTAGCGCCCGAAGGTCTGTTCCTGCTGCACTCAATCGGCCTGGCCTCGAGCAGCCAGGGAACCGATCCCTGGATCGACAAGTACATTTTCCCCAACGGAAAGCTTCCTTCAGCCAGGGAAATTGCCGATGCCGTCGAAGGCCGTTTCGTCATCGAAGACTGGCATAACTTTGGCCAGGACTACGACCGTACCCTGATGGCATGGTGGGATCGCTTCAACCAGGCGTGGCCACGTCTCCAGTCACGCTATAACAGGCGCTTCTATCTCATGTGGAAATACTATTTACTTTGCTGCGCTGGTTTTTTTCGGTCGCGGCAAGGGCAACTCTGGCAACTCGTGCTAACCCATGCCGACCGTGCGGAAACCTATCGGTCGGTCAGGTAGTTCAAAAGAGCCGCTCGACGTCCGTTAAATTGACTATGGTGGGTAACTTGACATGCTGAACGAACTTCACAACAAGGACGTACTCGACGGCTCCGGTCCAGACACCGCAGTTCTCCTTATTAATCTCGGAACACCCGACGAAGCCACCCCCAAGGATGTGAGCCGGTACCTTGCAGAGTTTCTCTCTGACCCTCGCGTGGTAGAGATGCCGCAGTGGCTGTGGCAGCCTATCTTGCACGGCATCGTGCTGCCGTTGCGCAGTCGCCCATCGGCGAAGAAATATCAATCCGTCTGGATGCCCGGCGGGTCCCCTCTGCGCGTCCACACGGAACGCCAGGCCTACGCTCTCAGATCGTGGCTCCGCGAACGAGGCCACGATATCCTCGTGGACTACGCGATGCGCTACGGATCCCCCTCGATTGCTGACGCATTGAGTCTGCTTCAGGCGAACGGCGCGAAACGGATCATTCTGATGCCGATGTACCCTCAATATGCGGCATCGACGACAGCAACAGCCTTCGACAAGGCGGCTCAGGCGCTCGCCAGGATCCGCCATCAACCGGAAATCCGGTTCGTCAAGCAGTACTACGACGACCCGGGATATATCGCATCGCTAAAGGAACAGGTAGAGAAATATTGGGCGCAGCATGGCCGACCGCATTTTGAGGCTGGAGATCAGCTCGTGCTCAGTTTCCACGGTCTACCGGCAAGGTCAGCGGACCTCGGCGATCCGTACCACCAGCAGTGCCTCGCAACAGGTCTTCTTCTGCGCACAGCACTCAATCTCGACGAAAAAAGCTGTCGGGTAACCTTCCAGTCCCAATTTGGCTATCAGGAATGGCTAAAGCCTCACACCGACCAGTTGCTGGCAGAACTGGGGACGATCGGAACAGGTCGCGTTGATGTCTTTTGCCCGGGCTTCACCGCTGACTGCATTGAAACGATCGAAGAGATAGGCATGGAGGGGCGCGACACGTTCCTGAAATACGGAGGTCGTGAGTTCCACCGAATCGAATGCGTAAACGCATCACCCGGTTTTATTGATTCGATCGGAGAGATCTGTCTTGAGCACCTCGTCGGATGGGGGAATCCTGGTCCCCAAAGGAAAGCTAACAAGGTTCTGACAGAGGTCGCCTGACGCTTGTCGTGCCTGGCGTGTTGAGTAACCTGGCACGACCAATCGCCGCACGGCAAATTGCCGCCTCGAAAATCGTGGATTACCCTGGCGACATCAAATAATACAATTTCATTAAATAAATCCTGCCAACGGTCGATAACCAGTTGAGCCGTCTCCCCTTATACGGCTGGACTAAACATGCTCGGCACATACAACTTTTGGCTGGTGGCGGTGTCGTTCATCGTCGCGGCGCTTGCGTCGTACACCGCCCTTGACCTGACCGGACGCATCGCGCTGCTGGCCTCGTCACGGCTGCGGCATGCATGGCTGGCCGGTGGCGCAGCCGCGATGGGTGTCGGCATCTGGTCGATGCATTTCATCGCCATGCTGGCGCTGTCGCTGCCGATTGCACTCGGCTACGATTTTGCGCTAACGGGCGACTCGCTCGCCATCGCGGTGGTGGTGTCGTACTTCGCGCTCTTCGTCACCACGCGTGCGCGACTCACGCCATCCCATCTCGTGGCCGGCAGCGTGCTGATGGGACTCGGCATTGCCGGTATGCACTATACCGGCATGGCGGCCATGCGCATGCATCCCGGCATCGATTACCAGCCGGCGTGGTTCGCCGCGTCGCTGGCCATTGCGATCGCCGCCTCGATGGCCGCGCTGCTGATCGCCCGCAAGCTGCGCGATGACGCCGGGCACCACGTCAAACGGACCCGCTGCGGCGCGGCGCTGGTCATGGCCTTGGCCATCAGCGGCATGCACTATGCCGGCATGATGGCGGCCAAATTTCCCGTTGGCGCTATTTGCGGGGCCGCCAAGGGCGTCAACACCGAATGGCTCGCCACGGCGGTGACCCTGTTCACCTTCGCGATCCTGATCGTGACGCTGATGATGTCGCGCTTCGATGCGCGCACCACCTTTCTGGTGAGCGCCGTGTCGACCCTGAACGGACAGATCGTGCGCCTCGCCACGCTCGACACGCTGACCGGCCTGCCGAACCGCGCCACCCTCACCGAGCGGATCGAAACGGCCATCGAGTTGGCGCGCCGCCGCCACAACGTATTCGCGATCCTGTTCATGGATCTGGATGGCTTCAAGACCATCAACGATTCGCTCGGTCATTCGGCCGGCGATCAGGTACTCGCCGCCTTTGCGCAGCGCCTGCAGTCATGCGTGCGCGCCACCGACACGGTCGCGCGGCTGGGTGGCGACGAATTCGTGGTGATGTCGGAAAATCTGGTCGCGCGGCAGGACGCGGGGCTGATCGCCGAAGGCGTCCTCGAACGGATGCGTGAAGGGGTGTGGAGCGACAACGAACCCTTGCAGGTCATGCCGAGTATCGGCATTGCGCTGTATCCGCAGGACGGCGACAGCGTCGACACGCTACTCAAGCACGCGGATGCCGCGATGTACGAAGCCAAGCGCGCCGGACGCAGCACCTATCGCTTCTTCGAGGCGAGCATGAACGAGGCGGCCACGCGGACGCTGCAAATCCAGCATGCGTTGCACGAGGCGCTCAGCGCGGGCTATTTCACTCTACATTTCCAGCCCAAATTCCGCGGTGACAGCAATGATCTTGCAGGAGCAGAGGCGCTGATCCGCCTCAACCATCCGCTGCTCGGCGTGCTGGCGCCGATGGAGTTCATCCCGATTGCAGAACGCTCCGGACAGATCGTGCAGATCGGCTACTGGGTAGTGCGCGAGACCTGCCGGCAGATCCGCCGCTGGGTCGACGCCGGGCTGCCGTCGATGAAGGTTGCGATCAACCTGTCGCCGCGTCAGCTATCGCAGCCGAATCTGGTCGCCACCGTGCTCGAGATCGTGCAGGCCGAACAGGTTAACTGCGACCGGATCATGTTCGAGATCACCGAAACCGTCGCCATGCAGGACGCGCCCCGCACGATCGAGATGATCCACGAATTTCAGATGAACGGCTTTGAGATCGCCATCGACGATTTCGGCACCGGCTACTCGAGCCTTGCCTACCTGCAACGCTTCCGCGTCAAGCAATTGAAGATCGACCGCTTTTTTACCAACGGTCTCGATGACCAGGGTCCCGAAGGCACGGCGATCGTGTCCGCGATCATCGCGCTCGCCCATTCGCTCGACATGGACGTGGTGGCCGAAGGCGTCGAGACCGCATCGCAACTCGGCAAGCTCAAAGCGATGATGTGCGACGAGATGCAGGGCTTTCTGCTGGGCAAACCGCTCGAAGCGGATGCCTTTAGCGCCTTGCTGAAGGCACGCATGGCGGTAGCGTTGGGAACCTGACCGATATAGCAAGTCTGTCGCCAGTCGGTTCGCCGATTCAATCGAGCCGCCGAGTTCCGGCGCAAACGTTTTTCCAACCACGCGTTGAAGCACACAGGTTTCGCCCACTTCGGCGATGTATGTCGTTGTGTTTGCCTGCGATCTGCTGCTGAGCATCGGCCTCATCGTGCTCGCCTTGGAGCATGTGATCACCGAACAAGGCATGCTCGCCAATCTCGACAAGGGTGCCTCGCAGCGGCCCAATCTCCTTACACCAACTGCGGTTCCGGGTCATCCGTCTCACGGCCGATCAACGTAGGCGCGAGCGCCGGGTCGCGGCGCGTCAGCTTACCATCCACCGACGCGCCACAATCCATGCGCAGTTGCTGATAATGGATGTTGCCGGTCACATGCGCGCTGGGCTGCAGTTCGACGAAATGATCGGCGATCACATCGCCGACGATCTTCCCGTTCACCACCACGTCGTATCCGTGCACGTTACCCTCTATCGAGCCGCGGTCGCTCAGGACGAGCAGCGTCTGCGCGCCCGCCTTGCCGGTGACGTTGCCGTGCACGTGGCCGTCCATGCGCAGACCCTCGCTGAATTCGAGGTCGCCGGTAATGCGCACGTCGTGGGCGATCAGGGTGGCGAGCTTGGTGTGCTGGATGCTCGTGGTTTTCTTCTTGCTGAACATAAATAATCTCTAACTGATGAATGGAACGGTTCGTCGCATCATGCGTGACCGGGCGACGAGCCGGCTTGATGAGTCAACCGCGAGGTCAACCGCGCGTTTAACGGCACGGTCAGCGGCGCTTCTGGCTCTGGCCGCGCAGAAACAGCAATTCGGTATTCAGCCGGCCGACTTCGGCGGCTGAGGCGTCGGCGGCCTTCTGGACGGCGGCGCGGGCCGTGGACTCCTGCGCCAGCGCGAGCCGGGTGCGTTCGAGTTCGGCTTGCACGCCATCCGCGGAGACCGGCGCGCTCGCGCACGGGGCCGGCAGCGCGGCGCGCTGCGTCGCGTACCAGCCCATCGCTGCGGCGCCCAAAGCAACACTGCATGCGCACACGCCGGCCCAGAGCGCGACGCGAACGGCGCGCGAGCGCACCGGCTGCAGCGCATAAACGCGCTGCGTAAGACTGCCCGCATCGCGGGTCGAACGAAGATCAACCATGAGGATGGGCGCCGAAAAGCGCAAGGTAGCCAGTCGGATCGACCGGAGCGCCGTTCACCAGCACTTCGAAATGCAGATGCGGTCCAGTCGAGCGACCGGTGGTGCCAATATCGGCGACATGCTGGCGCGGCAGCACCAGATCGCCTTCATGCACAAGGATGCGCGACGCATGACCGTAGCGCGTGATGAGACCATTGCCGTGATCGATTTCGACCGCGTTGCCATAGCCGCCTTTCGGCCCGGCGAAGATCACGCGTCCACCGGCGGCGGCGAGAATCGGCGTACCGCTCGGGGCGACCAGATCAACGCCCGGATGAAAACTGAGCTTATGCGTAAACGGATCGATGCGGTTGCCGAACGGCGAGCCGAAGCGGGCGCCGTCGGCCGGCATGCGACCTGGAAAGGCGTTAAACGCGACCTCGTGTACGTCGGTCTCATGTTCGAGCGCGGCGAGCGTGGCGCTCATACACGCGAGTTGCTCCCGGGTCGAAGCGGCATCGCCGCGCGACGGCCGCGTAGTGATTTCCACACAGGACCTTGGCGGCAGTGACGGGCCACCTTCACCGTCCGCGTCAGAGGTTTCCTGATCTGCCGGATTGGCAGGCGCGCGCAGCGGCGCTTTCGGCATGTTCAAACGGGCTTCGAAATCGCGCAGGGCGCCGACCTGATTCGTCAGTCGCTCGATACGCGGCTCGATCTGCGCTACCGACGCATTCAGCTTACCGAGCTGATCGATCGCATAGTTGTGCTCGACGCGACCCACCGTCTGACTGGTCGGGGCCGCCGCATCACGCGCAGGCAGATGGATGCCGATGACGATGCCCGCCGCGAGCGACAGCGCCGCCGTACCGACCGCGGCCGCGATGGCGATCGTCAACGCCGTGCGCCGGGTGACGAAGCGGATCTCGCCGCTGCTGAGCTGACTGCCTGCGCCGAGGATAGAAGACATCAGCAGCAGCTCCCCGTCTGCGGCGCGCCGCGTAACGCGGACTTGCAACGGCACCGGCGAATCCGGCACGCAAACGAAACAGGGAAGACATCAACAGCGAAGGGGGGACGAACCGGCATGCAGCGTGAGTCGGACAACCGCCGACGTGAGATGAAAGACAAGGGCGCAAATTATCCTCCTGTCTCGCCAGGCATCATCTCAAATTCGGAAGCCTTGGAAACGGGACGTCGTCCCGTCTCCACACAATTTCACAGGATACCGAAGCAATGGGCTAACCCACCCGCGCGATTGCGCTCAAGCCGCAACCAGGTGACGCAGACGCTCGCGCAGCTCGTCCGTCGCACGCGTCATTGGCGCGCGCAGTTCGTCGCGGATCAGCCCTTGGCCCGCCAGCGCCGCCTTCACAGGGCCGGGATTGGGTTCCGAACACAACGCCCCGATCAACGGCGCGAGCTTATGAAAAATCGCCCGGCCTTCTTCCAGGCGCCCTTCCGACAGCGCACGGTGCAGCGCCACGAAGCGCGCCGGATGCACATGCGCCGACGCCGCAATCGCACCGCTGCCGCCCAGGCACAACGTATTGAACAGATTGAGGTCGTCACCCGCCAGCACCTGCAGCCGGCCGTCGAGGATCAGCGCCAGTGTCGTCTCGAGCGAACCGGCGCAGTCCTTCACTGCCTGAATCCGAGGATGCGCCGCCAGCGTCAGCAGCGTCGCGAGTTCGAGACGCACGCCGGTGCGATACGGAATGTCGTACAACACGACCGGCTTCGCGCTCAGATCGGCCAGCGCGGTGAAGTGCTCGACCAGTCCCGCCTGCGAAGGCCGGATGTAATAAGGCGCCGAGATCAGCACACCGGCCACCGGCAGATCGTTCAACTGGGCGATGCGGGTGCGCAGCCTTGCCGTCTGATTGCCCGACACGCCCGCCAGTACCGGCAACGCACCGGCCTCGGCGAGGATGGTCGCCAGCACCGCGTCCTGCTCGGCGGCCTCGAGCGCCGCCGGCTCGCCGGTAGTGCCGAGCGCGACCAGACCCGCGACGCCCGCGTCGGCATAGAAGCGAACCAGACGGCGCAGCGCGGCGTGATCGACGGCGCCGTCGGCGAACGGCGTGATGACAGGAACCCAGATACCCGAAAAGATAGACATGACTAAACCTCGAACGCGACCGTATCGATTCCGTTCAGCGGTGCGAGGCAGAGGTCAAAAGCGGGAAATGAAACGCGGGCCCTGGCTGACTGTTCCGTCGCACATCTGACGGAACAGCAGGCTCCGGTCAGATGAGCAGCTGTTTTTTGGCTTTGGCGCTAGCGGCCGCGCAGGCAGACACCACGCTCGCAAGCGCGAGGCGGGTAGCGGTTGAGCGGAGCATGTGGCCGGTTTCCATGTCCGGCAGTGTAACCGGCATTGGCGAAAATCTCAAAATTGCTTGACTTCTCCCGTCGTCGAACTAATATACGCACCGCGTACATTAACCTGACCGAGAGGTGACCTGCATGAGCGTCCCGCAACAAGCCTTCCTCCGCGACGCCATGCGTCGCCTGAACATGACCCGCGACACCTTCGCGAGCCGCATCGGCGTATCGCGCCGGGCTTTGGACACATGGCTGCTGCCGGACGATTCGGCGGAATCGCGGGCGATGCCGGAGATTGTCGAGCGGTTCGTGTCGGAAATCGTCGTGAACGGCGAACCTGGCGACAAATATACGCAAAGCGTAGACTCGCAATCGCTCGCCAGCCAGATGCTGTTCGAGGGCAAGCCGCAGTTGCTGTCGGTCGATCAGTTCTCGCGCGACTCCGTCGAAGCCCTGTTTCGCGTCGCGGACATCATGCAGCCCATCGCGCGGCGCCGCAAAATCTCCCGCGTGCTCGAAGGCGCGGTGCTTGGCAACCTGTTCTTCGAAGCCAGCACCCGCACGCGCGTGAGTTTCGGCGCAGCGTTCTGCCGGCTCGGCGGCTCGGTGTGCGACACCACGGGTTTCACGTTCTCTTCAATGGCCAAGGGCGAGTCGATCTACGACACCAGCCGCGTGATGAGCGGCTACGTCGACGCACTGGTGATCCGCCATCCGGAACAAGGCTCGGTGGCCGAATTCGCGCGCGCCACCAACGTGCCGGTCATCAACGGCGGCGACGGCCCCGGCGAGCATCCGAGTCAGGCGCTGCTGGACCTGTACACGATCCAACGCGAATTCTCGCGCCTCGGCAAGATTGTCGACGGTGCGCATATCGCGATGGTCGGCGACCTCAAGTACGGGCGCACCGTGCACTCGCTCGTCAAACTGCTGGCGCTGTATCGCGGCATCAAGTTCACGCTGATCTCGCCGCCTTCGCTGGAAATGCCCAGCTACATCGTCGAGCAGATCTCGCGCAACGATCATGTGATCGAGCAGACTCACGACCTGAAAGCGGGCCTGCGCGGCGCGGACGTGGTGTACGCCACGCGCATCCAGAAAGAGCGTTTTGCTGACGAATCGTTCGAAGGCTACACGCCGGACTTCCAGATCAACCAGGCACTGGTCGACAGCGTGTGCGGACTCGATACGCTGATCATGCACCCGCTGCCGCGCGACAGCCGGCCGGGCGCCAACGACCTGAGCGTCGACCTGAATCACGATTCGCGTCTCGCCATCTTCCGCCAGACCGACAACGGTATCCCGGTGCGGATGGCGATTTTCGCGGTGCTGCTTGGTGTCGAAAAACTGGTTCAACACTCCATGCGCGATGCGGCATGGCGTCCGCCGGCGTATCTGGGCCCGGACGATGCGGTGTTTCACGGTATCGACTGAGCGCGATCAGCAGTAACAGGCTATGCGCGCTCGCGTGGTGTCTATCGTCGCGCGAGCGCGGGTGCTCGCGGGTGCTCGCGGGTGCTCGCGGGTGCTCGCGGGTGCTCGCGGGTGCTGTCAGGCAGCCGCAACCTTGAATACGGACACGGCTTCCATCAGCCGTGCCGCCTGCTCTTCCAGCGACTGCGAAGCCGCTGCCGCCTGCTCGACGAGCGCCGAGTTCTGCTGTGTGGTCTGATCCATCTCCGTCACGGCAAGACTCACCTGCTCGATCCCCTTGCTTTGCTCGCCGGCGGCGTGCGAGATTTCGGCGATGATCGCCGTCACCTTCTGCACTGAATTGACGACGTCGTTCATCGTCGAACCCGCGCGTTCGGCAAGCGCCGAGCCCTGCGCAATTTGCCCCACCGAGTCGTTGATCAGTTGCTTGATCTCCCGCGCAGCCGAAGCGCTGCGTTGCGCGAGATTGCGGACCTCACTTGCGACAACTGCGAAACCACGTCCATGCGCGCCTGCACGCGCGGCTTCGACGGCCGCGTTCAGCGCGAGGATATTGGTCTGGAAAGCGATGCCGTCGATCACCCCGATGATCTCGGCAATCTTGCGCGAGTGCGTGGAAATCCCCTGCATGGTCTCGACGACATTGCCGACCACCTGGCCACCAAGCACTGCCGTATCCGAGGCGCTCAACGCGAGCGTATTGGCCTGACGAGCGTTGTCCGCGTTCTGCTTCACCGTCGACGTGAGTTGTTCCATGCTGGACGCAGTGCGTTCGAGCGACGCAGCCTGTTGCTCAGTGCGATGCGACAGGTCGCTATTCCCGCTGGCGATTTCCTGTGCACCGACGTTGATCGATTCCGTACTGCTGCGCACCGTCGCAACCGTGGTGACGAGAGCGTGCTGCATTTTCTTGAGCCCGGCGAACACCGCGCCCATTTCATTCTGGCTCTTGACCGTAATCCTGGCGCGCAGGTCGCCAGAGGCAATCTCTTCAAAATGCCGAATCATGTGCGTAAGCGGTTGTACGACGGCACTGATCAACACGCGCCGCGCAAGAAAGCCCAGCAACAGCGCAACGAGCGCCACTGCGCCAAGCACGCTGACCATGGAGCGAAAACGCCCCTGCGCATCGGTATAGCGCGCCTTTTGCCGTTCGGTGAGCACATTTTCGAGGCCAGACATCGCACCCTGGTAGGCGTCGGACAAGGCCTTGGTGTCCTTGCCTTGCAGTGCCTTGAAGGCGCTGAAGTCCATCTGTTCAAGGGCATCGAAAGCGGGCAGCACCGCCTGTTTGACGAAGGCGCTGCGCTTGCCCTGCAACTGCGTCGATAAATCCCTTACCGCTTGATCGGACGGCTGGTGTGCGAGATAGTCGGCGAATTGCCGGTCGGACTCCTTGATATCCTCGCGCGCGTTGGCGAGCAACTGCGGTTCGGGGTCGCCGATGCCATAGAGCGCGTGGTAGCTGTCGAGCGATACGCGCACGCGTTGCAGCAGTTCACTGCTGGTCTTCAGCTCCACCAGGATCCGGGTGTCCTCCTCGTACATCTTGCTCATGCCGTCATTGCTGAGCTTGAGCATGCCGACGCTGACACCGATCACGATCAACAGGATCACGACGAAGGCCGTGATGACGAACGTGATGTTCCCGCGGATACTGGTGTTTCTGAACATGTTGTGTTTCCCCGTTATTCTTTTTTTGAGTTCTGTGTCGGCGTGCAATGACGGGGCCGCCACGCCGTATGACGGCGCGGCGGAAAACGCAATCACCCCACCCGCTTGCTGCGCCGGTACCGGTCGAACAACACCGCGAGCAACAGAATGCCGCCGCGGATCAGGTATTGATAGAAGGTCGGCACGTTCAAGAGGCTCATGGCATCCTGCACCGAACCCATGATCAGCACGCCGACGAGCACGCCGGAGATCGTCGCGACGCCACCGGTCAACGACACGCCGCCGAGCACACAGGCCGAAATCACGCCGAGCTCGAGCCCGACCGACGTCTTCGGATCCCCAAGGCTCATCCGCGATGCGAGCATCACGCCGGCAAAACCGGTGACCAGACCTTGCAGCACGAACACCACGATCTTGATGCGCGTGACAGGCAACCCCGCAAGCCGCGCAGCTTCGCTATTGCCGCCAACGGCCAGCACGTTCTTGCCGAACACGGTCTTTCTGAGCAGGAATCCGAACAGCACAAAGCCGACGATGTTGCTCCAGATCGGATACGAAATGCCGAGGAACGAGCCACCGCCCAGGTCGAAGAAGCTTTCTTCGGAAATCATCACCGCGTCGCCGTTCGACGTGATGTACGCCAAACCCCGCACCACTTCCATCATGGCCAGCGTCACGATTAGCGAGTTGATCTCGTAGCGAGCCACGAGCACGCCGTTCACGAGGCCAACAGCGCCGCCTGCCAGCACGCCCCCGGCAATACCGAGCGTCACGCTGTGCGTCGCGGTGATCAATGTCGAAGCCACGACGCCGGAGAACGCGACGATAGACGCCACCGACAAGTCCACTTCACCCAGCGCCAGCACGAACATCATGGTGACGGAGATCGAACCGATCAGCGTCACCGAGAGCAGCAGACCCTGAATATTGCGTGAGCTGATGAAATCCGGCACCGTCAGGGATAACGCGCCAAACAGTATGATGAAGACCATCACAATGCCTGACTTGTTGATAAAGTCCCACGCCTGCATGGCACGCGGACGCGCGGCCACGCTGGCCGCATTCGCAGCAGCGGTATTAGTAGGTTGATCTTGTGTTTGCATTGTGTCTGTTTCCATTCCGTGAGTCCGGCCTCAGCGCGGGAGGGCGAGCTTGATCAGCGCGTCGGGCGTCGCCTGTGCTTTCGGCAAATCGCCGACGATGCGGCCTTCCTTCATCACCAGCACCCGATCCGCGATACCAATCACTTCCGCCAGATCGCTCGATACGACGATGACCGTGCGACCTGCTTCGGCCAACGCATAGAGCAGGCCATAAATTTCACTGCGCGCGCCCACGTCAATGCCGCGAGTCGGCTCATCCATCAGGAACACGTCAATCTCCTCGGCGAGCCAGCGCGATAGGATCACCTTCTGCTGATTGCCGCCGGAGAGCGTGCCGATGGGCGTCTCGCCATTGCGCGTCTTGATTGCCAGCTTGGCAATGAAATCCTTCGCGGTCTGCGCTTCCTTGCGGCTGTTGAGCACGTTGAAGCGGCTAAAATGCCGGCGGCAGCTGATATTCAGGTTGTCCGAGACCGACGCGATCGAGACGATGCCTTCCTGCTTACGATCTTCCGGGCACAGCGCGACGCCCGCTCGCACAGCATCGCGTGGCGTCGTAAAGCGTACTTGCTTGCCTTTCAGCATGATCTCGCCGGCGCCCGGTTTCACCGCACCGTAGATCAGCTTCATCAATTCGGATCGGCCCGCGCCCACGAGGCCAAAGAAACCGACAATCTCACCCGCGCGCGCGGAAAACGATGCGGGCTCCTTGAGACCCGGTCCCATCAGCCCCTTCACCTCGAGTTGCACATCGCCTGTGGGGCGCGGCCGGTAGCCGTAGACGTCGGCAATCGAACGGCCCACCATGCAACTGATCAGGCGGTCGCGATCAAGTCCTGCACCTGCTTCGAACGTATCGATATGGTGCCCATCGCGAAACACCGTCACGCGATCGCAGAGTTCGTAGACTTCCTCCATGCGATGCGTCACGTAGATGATGGCGCGCCCTTCCGCCTTCAGCGCGCGGATGATACGGAAAAGCTGCGTTGTTTCACGCGACGACAGTGAACTGGTCGGCTCGTCGAACGCAATCACTCGGGCATCGCGCATCAACGCCTTGCCGATCTCGATCATCTGGCGCTGACCGATGGACAGATGCTTGACCTGCTGCGACGGATCGATTTTCTCGCCGAGTCGCTCGAGCTCGCGCATGGCGCGCGCCAGCAGCGCTTTTTCGTCCAGTACACCGAAGCGGTTGGGCAGCGCGCCAAGCATCAGGTTTTCCGCCACCGTCAGTTCCGGCACCAGATGCAATTCCTGATAGATGATCGCAATGCCGGCCTCGATCGCGGCCTTGGTCGTGGTGAACTGCTGCACCGCGCCGTTCAGCGAGAGCGTGCCCGCCGCCGGTTGATTCACGCCGGACAGCACCTTCAACAGCGTGGATTTGCCGGCGCCGTTTTCGCCCATCAGGCCATGCACTTCGCCACGCCGCACGTCGAGCGAGACCTGGTCGAGCGCGAGCACACCCGGAAACTGCACGGTGATGCCGGCAAGCTGGAGATACGCCTCAGTGTCCGCGGAAAAACCGGTGGACACAGTGGCGGACGCAGCGGCACTGGAGCCCAGATGCGCTGCGTCTGGTTGAGAAACCGTCATCGAATGCCTCTTGCTGGTGAACACAACCCGCGGGCCGGTACGTTAAACCTTCGCTGTACCGCCGCCCGCGCCGTGAGCGTTGCCAATCACGCTGGCATGCTCACGCGAACGCTAATTCGAACTCTTAGATACCGAGTTCTTTGCGCACGTCTTCCCAGTTGCTGCGCACCATCAGCTTGCCCGTGGTCTGCGTGTCTGCAGGCGGCTGCTTACCCGTCTTGATCCAGTCGACGAGGTTCTCCGTGCTGTCCTTGCCGTGGTTCGTCGAGCTGACGGCGATCGTGCCGTAGAAGCCGGTCGGCTGTTTCTTCTGGAATTCGGCGAACGCTTCGCCAGCACCATTGATGCCGACGCCGATCACATCGGAGGCGGGGATATGCAGTTGCTCGGTTGCGCGCACGCCGCCCAGCACGGTCTCTTCGTTGAGCGCGTAGATCACCCACTTCTTGATGTTCGGATGCTGCGCGAGCACAGGCGACGCTGCGTTGAAGCCGCCTTCGTCATCAGTCGTCTTTTGCGGTGCGTCGAAAATGTTATCTTTCTTGAATCCGTTGGCGAGCAGTGACTGCGTGGCGCCGTCGGTGCGCAGCCGGGCCGTCGGCAGTTCGTTGCTCGTAATGCGCAACGCGCCGACTTCTTCCGGCTTCCAGCCGCGACGCTTCATTTCATCCGAGATCGCCTGGCCCACCTGATTGCCGATCTTGAAGGCCGACATCCCGAGGTGTGGCACGTCTGCGAGCGGCTTGCCGGTGGAGTCCACCAGTTGATCGTCGACGGTGACGAACTTCATGTTGTAGCGCTTGGCGCGTGCCTCGATGGCCGGTCCGAGCCGCACATCAGGCGCGCAGATCACAAAGCCTTTTGCGCCTTGTGCGCCGAGGTTATCGATCGCAGCCAGCACCTTTTCGCCGTCCGGCGTGCCGATGTTCACCACCGAGAAGCCATCCTTCTGACCGAGCGCGGTCGCGGCTTTCTGTTCGTTGATGAACCATGCCTGTTCCGGCATCTTCACCAGAAAGCCGATCTTGAGCGGTTCATCTGCGCGCACCGAAACCTGGGCCGCGAACGGTACCACGAGGACAGCCGCCGCGATGGCGGACAGGGTCAAACGGCGAAGCTTCTGGTTCATGTAGGTCTCCTAAAATTAATAACTTAAGTTTGACTGCGTGTGATTTTTAGCGGCGTCGTTTATTCGACGAAGGGGTCCACCGCGTGCCGGTGACCTAGCAGCAAAGCATCGGCCACGTGCTCAAGCGGCCGGAGATCCACGTCGCTCTGACCGGAGGTGATCAACTCATAAAACCGCTCGTACAAGCCGGGGTATTCGCGTTCCGGGCCAACGTCCACGGCGGCGCCGTCGATGTGCAACTGCTTGCCCCCCTGCGAGAGACGCAGAACGCCGTCGCCGGTCGTCACCTCGATCTGCCACAATTCTTCGGGACCATGGCGCCAGTCGAACTCGGCGCGGACCGGCGTATCGTGGTCGTCGGTGAAATTCAGGTTGGCGGCAATCGGCGTCTGCCGGTTGGACGGCACCCACAGTTCGGCGGACTTCAGGAAAAATGCGCGCGGCAGGATGCGCGTCATGATCGACAACGCATTGATACCCGGATCGAAGATGCCCAGTCCGCCCGGTTGCCAGATCCAGTCCTGATTCGGATGCCACTTGCGGACATCCTCTTTCCACAGCACCTGCACTGACTTGATCACACGCGCCGTGAGCCATGTGCGAGCAGTCTCGACGCCAGGTGCATAGCGGGAATGCCACGACGCGAACAGGCTTCGACCGTGCTCTTTGGCAAGCTCGGCGAGCAGGGTCACCTCAACGACGCTCGCGCCCGGCGGTTTCTCCAGCATGACATGCTTGCCCGCGACGAGTGCGTCGCGGGCCTGCTCGAAGCGCACTTGCGGGGTCGCGCACAGCGAAACGGCTTCCAGCTCAGGCTCGGCCGCAAGCATCTCCTGAACCGTCTTGTAGTTGCGCAGGCCGTCAACCTGCGCGTTGCGGCTCGCGCCCGCGACGAGATCAAATCCCTCGTTTGCCGCGATAGCCGGCAAGTGCTGATCGCGTGCGATCTTGCCCACGCCCACGATGCCTATCGAAATTTGCTTCGCCATGTTTCGGCCTCAATGATTGTCACGCTGCATCCGGACGCGCTTCCTCTACCGAGGTCGCACCCGTTCACCATCACTTTTTTAATAGTCACACTATATTGCGCGCGATTTGGCGCAAATATCCGTGAATACCCTAGTGAACGCGCTAAATAGTCTTACTATAATGTGGGATCAGGAGGGCACCATGCCAGACAAAAAACGAGCGCTGCGCTCGGCGCAGTGGTTCGGTTCGGCCGACAAGAACGGCTTCATGTACCGCAGCTGGATGAAGAATCAGGGTATCCCTGATCATGAGTTTCAGGGCAAACCGATCATCGGAATCTGTAACACGTGGTCGGAGTTGACGCCGTGCAACGCGCACTTCCGCAAGATCGCCGAGCACGTCAAACGCGGCGTGTTCGAAGCGGGTGGATTCCCGGTAGAGTTTCCAGTCTTCTCGAACGGCGAATCGAATCTGCGCCCCACTGCCATGTTTACGCGCAACCTCGCGAGCATGGATGTGGAGGAATCGATCCGCGGCAATCCGATCGACGCGGTCGTGCTGCTCGCGGGCTGTGACAAGACCACGCCGGCGCTCCTGATGGGCGCGGCGAGTTGCGATGTGCCCGCCATCATGGTGAGCGGCGGACCGATGCTCAACGGCAAGCACCAAGGCCGCGACATTGGCTCGGGCACGGTCGTCTGGCAGCTCAGCGAACAGGTGAAGGCCGGCAAGATTTCGCTGCATGAATTCATGTCCGCGGAAGCCGGCATGTCGCGTTCGGCAGGGACCTGCAACACGATGGGCACCGCCTCGACGATGGCCTGCATGGCCGAAGCCCTGGGCGTCACGTTGCCGCACAACGCGGCGATTCCCGCCGTTGACGCGCGCCGCTACGTGCTCGCTCATATGTCGGGCATGCGCATCGTCGAGATGGCGCTCGAAGACCTGCGTCTGTCGAAGCTGTTGACGCGTGAGGCGTTCGAGAACGCCATCCGCGTGAATGCGGCGATTGGTGGTTCGACCAATGCGGCGATCCATCTGAAAGCGATTGCCGGGCGCATCGGCGTTCAGCTGGAACTGGACGACTGGACGCGCGTAGGCCGCGGCACGCCCACGCTCGTCGACCTGCAACCCTCGGGCCGCTACCTGATGGAGGAGTTCTATTACGCAGGCGGTTTGCCGGCCGTGCTGAAGCGCCTCGGCGAAGCAGGCCTGCTGCCGCATCCGGATGCGTTGACTGCGAACGGCCAGTCACTGTGGGACAACAACAAGGAAGCGCCGATCTATAACGATGAAGTGATTCGTCCTCTGGACAAGCCGCTTCTCGCAGATGGCGGCCTGTGCATCGTGCGCGGCAACCTCGCGCCGAACGGCGCGGTGCTCAAGCCCTCTGCCGCCACGCCCGCCCTGCTCAAGCACCGCGGCCGCGCCGTGGTATTCGAGAACTTCGACGACTACAAGGCGCGCATCGGCGACCCCGATCTCGACGTAACGGCCGACTCCGTGCTTGTCATGAAGAATTGCGGACCGAAAGGTTATCCGGGCATGGCTGAGGTGGGCAACATGGGCTTGCCGCCGAAATTACTCGCACAAGGCGTGACGGACATGGTTCGGGTGTCGGATGCGCGCATGAGCGGCACCGCCTACGGCACCGTTGTGCTGCACGTCTCGCCGGAAGCGCGCGCGGGCGGCCCGCTCGCGGTAGTCCGCGAAGGCGACTGGATCGAACTGGATTGCCACGCTGGACGCCTTCACCTGGACATCAGCGCGGAAGAGCTGACGGCCCGTCTGGCCGATTGGGCGGAAGTGCAGCAGAAGAGTCCGGCGGATTCGAGCGGCTATCGCCAGCTTTACGTCGAGCATGTTCTGCAAGCCGACCAGGGCTGCGACTTCGACTTCCTGGTGGGTTGCCGTGGCGCCGAGGTGCCGCGCCACTCGCATTGAACGTAGCTTAGCCTTGTAACGCCCACCGCTAAATGCCGACGCGACGCAGCATCAGACGTGCTGCGTCGCGCGCGGATGGGCAACGCATCAAACCCAGGCTTGCCCCGCGCCTACCACGGTGCACTGCAGGCCCGCCATCTGCCCTGCCGCATCGATCGCCGCTTCTAGCCCGGCAAACGGGTACACCTGCAACTCCACCGCATCGAGCGGCAACTGGCCGGAAGCCACCAACGCGACCAGCGCGAGATAGTCAGCACGCGTGTACATGAAATTGCCGATCAGCTCCCAGTTATTGAGCAACATCTCCTGATAGCGAATCGGCAAATCCACCTGCATGCTGCCCATCAGCACCAGTCGTCCGCCCCGGCGCAAGCTGCGCAGCGCGGCGAGCGTCGCATGCGGGTCGGTCGCCTGCCCGACCATGTCGAACGCGAGATCGGCACCGCCGCCTGATGCGGCGCGGATCGCCGCCACGTCCTGCTCGGCATCGCCCGTCAACACGACCGGCACCACCCGCCCCTTGCCGAGTTCGATCAAGCTCTGCAGCGGTTGCACGCGCCTGCTGAGCGCCACCACCCGGCTCGCGCCCATGGCGAGCGCGGCCAGCACCGCGGCCGAGCCGAAGTAGCCGATCGCGCCGTTCACCACGACGACCTCGCCTGCCGCCAGCCGGCCACGCCGCAGCCCGCCGAACGGCACCGCGAACTTGCCGAGCACCGCCAGCCGCTCCGACGGCTGGTCGTCCAGACCGTCCAGCGCAATCAGCGTCGAGGCCGGAAATTCGGCGAACTCGCGCAGCGTGCCGTGCGGGAAATCGGCCATTAGCGCGCCGCTGTCGGCGCTGATCGCCGTCAACCCGATTAGCGCCTGCGCCGGTTCGCGTACCGCTTCGTCGGCGACCCAGTAGGGGTTCACGGCCACGCGTTGACCGGCCCGCAACGACACCACGCCCTCGCCGACTGTCTCCACCCGGCCGACGCCATTGGTCCCTGGCGAGAACGGTCCCGGCGGATAGGCATACGGCAACTTCCCTTCCAGATAACTGCGCGTGTAACTCAAGAGCGGCACAGATTCCATGCGCACCAGCACCGCGCCACGGCGCGGCTGCGGTTGCGTGACTTCGCGCAGGGCCAACGGCTGGCCGGGTTCATCGAGCATCCAGGCTTTCATGTTTGACTCCTCAGTAGATTCACAGGTCGGTTGCATGCTTGAACTCTAGGGGCCCGGTACGTATTCTTGAAATCAATTACTGGAATGCGACCCATAAACATGATTGATCTCCGTGGCATCGATCTGAACCTGCTGGTGTCGCTGGACGCCTTGCTCGCCGAGTCCAATGTCACCCGCGCCGCCGAGCGCCTGCACCTGACGCAGCCGGCGGTTTCGACGCAGCTTGCGCGACTGCGGCAGATCTTCGGCGATCCGCTGCTGATTCCCGCCGAAACCGGCCGTGGCATGACGCGCAGCGCGCGAGCACTGGCATTGATGGAGCCGTTGCACGCGGCGCTGAAAAATCTGGAAGTGGTGGTGTGCCATCAGCCGGCCTTCGATCCGCACAAGGACACACGCCACTTTGTCATTGCCGCCAACGACAACGGCACCTCGGTGCTCGGCCTGCCGTTGATGGAGCGGCTGCCCGAACTCGCCGGGCCCGGCGTGCGGGTCGCGTTCATCGTCGCGGACCAGCCGTCGACGGCGGAGCGCCTCGAACGCGGCGAAATCGATCTGCTGATCGGCTCCGAGCGGATGATTCCGGCGTCGATGAAAGCCCGCAAACTGTTCGACGAGCGTTTCGTCTTCGTGCAGCGCAAGGGACATCCGCGCGGCACCGCGCCACTAGACCTGGATACGTACTGCGCGCTGGACCATGTGCTGGCGTCCACGAGCGGCGGCAGTTTTCACGGCTTCATGGACGAGCATCTCGACGCGCTCGGACGCGCACGAAGGGTCGCGGTATCGGTCCAGCATTTCACGCTGGTGCCCGAATTGCTGGCGCATACCGATTACGTCTCGACGCTGCCCTCGCGTTTCGCCGCCCGCCATCTGGAACGGCTCGACGTCTTCGATCTGCCGTTCGAGGCGCGCGGCTTCACCGCATTCGCCGCCTGGCACCCACGCAATCACGCCGATCCGGCGCTCGTGTGGTTGCGCGAGACCTTGACCGCGTTGGCCGCGGCATAGATCCTGGTCTTGCAAAGCGGTCCGCTGTATCGCACAACACTGTGTTTCGCTTTTGCCCCGGTCAGCGGTGCCTGATCCTGTCTTACATTGCATATAGTTAAGCGCTACTCACAACCGTGCTGCGCCGACGGGGCATTGAAATTGCTGCTGAGTCGCTGTACGCGCATGCATCGGACTGCCGACGTGTCGCGGGTTTGCATCGACCTTTCATGGAGCAAACAGAACGTTATGTCCAGGAATCGAGTCCCTCCGGGTTCGGACGAAGAACCCGATGCCACGCCCAATCAACCTTCGCGCCGGCGCTTCCTGCAATCCGCGGCCGCGGCCGCGACGGTCGGCGTGGCGCCGCATGTGCGCGCGCAGACCCAGCCTGCCGCCTCATTACCCAGCGCACCACCGGCAGAAACGCGCGCACCCGAGCCGCCGCGACCGGTCACGCTCAGCGTCAACGGCCGCGCTTACACGTTGCAACTGGAGCCGCGCGTGACGTTGCTCGACGCGCTGCGCGAATACGCCGGCCTGATGGGCACCAAAAAAGGCTGCGACCGCGGGCAATGCGGCGCGTGTACCGTGCTGATCGAAGGCCGGCGCATCAACTCGTGTCTGACACTTGCGGTGATGCACGAAGGCGAAGCGATTACGACCGTCGAAGGCCTTGCGGGTAACGGTGTGCTGAGTCCGGTCCAGCGCGCCTTCATCGAACACGACGCGTTCCAGTGCGGCTACTGTACGCCCGGGCAGATCTGTTCCGCGACAGCTCTGCTCAGCGAATTCAATAGCGGCACCGCAAGCACTGTCACCGCCGATGTCCGTATGCGTCCGCCGCAACTCTCTGACGACGAAATCCGCGAACGCATGAGCGGTAACATCTGCCGCTGCGGCGCGTACGCCAACATCGTCGCCGCCGTGCGTAGCGTGCAGGGCGGCAATTCCGGCAACGCCTGACGGAGCGCCGACATGGACGCGATTTCCTATGAACGCGCTGTGGACGTCAGCAGCGCGCTGCGCGCGGCGCAGCAACCCGGCACGATGTTTATCGGCGGCGGCACCAATCTGCTCGATCTGATGAAAGGCGGCGTGGAGCAGCCCGTGCACCTCGTCGACATTACGCACCTGCGCGGGCTCGACACCATCGGCACGCTGCCCGACGGCGGTCTGCGGATCGGCGCGCTGGTGCGCAACAGCGACGCCGCCAATCACGCGCTAGTGCGCGAACAATATCCGCTGCTCTCACAGGCCTTTTTGTCGGGTGCTTCGCCGCAGTTGCGCAACATGGCAACGGTGGGCGGCAATCTGATGCAGCGCACCCGTTGCGGCTACTTCTACGACACGGCCTTTACCCAATGCAACAAGCGCCAGCCAGGCAGCGGCTGCGCTTCGATAGAAGGGCAAAACCGCACGCACGCGATTCTCGGCGCCAGTTCGCAATGTGTCGCCGTGAACCCGTCTGATATGAGCGTCGCACTCGCGGCGCTCGATGCCGTGGTGCGCGTGAGCAGTCTGCGTGGCGAGCGCACGATTCCGATTGCAGAGTTTCACCGCCTGCCCGCTGACCGACCAGAAGTGGATACGACGCTGCAGCCCGGCGAGCTGATCACGGCGGTTGACCTGCCACCCCCGCTGTTTAGCGAGCATTCCCACTACCTGAAAGTGCGCGACCGCGCGAGTTACGCGTTTGCGCTCGTCTCAGTGGCCGCGGCGCTGCAGATGGATGGCAATACGGTGAAGACAGTGCATATCGCGCTAGGCGGCGTCGCACATAAGCCGTGGCGCGCGAGCATCGCGGAGCAGATGCTGACGGGACAGGCGCTCACCAGCACGGCGCTGCGCAACGCCGCCGCGGCCGCGATGGGCGAGGCGCAGCCGCTCAGCGGCAACCGCTTCAAGGTGCAACTCGCGCAACGCTCAATCGTGCGCGCCGTGAATCAGGCCGCGGGCCGGACGGGAGGTGTGGCATGACTACGAATGTGAACACGAATGCCCCACTGATCGGTCAACCGATGGACCGCACCGACGGCCTGCTGAAAGTCACCGGCGAAGCCCGCTATGCTGCGGAATTCCCCGAGGCACGCATTGCGCACGCGGTGTTGGTGACGAGCACCATCTCGAGCGGCAGCATTGCGTCGATCGACACGAGCCGCGCGCAGTCCCTGCCGGGCGTGCTGCTGGTGATGACGTATCAGAACGCACCGCGCCTGCCCAACGGCGGGCGCCCGCCGCTGGCGCCGCCGGCCGGCCGTCATCTGTCGCTGTTGCAGGACAATCAGATTCACTACAGCAACGAGCCGGTAGCGGTGGTGGTCGCCGACACGCTCGAACGTGCCACCGACGCCGCGCAGCAAGTACGCATCGCCTATCAGGCCACGCCCGGCGCGCACGATTTCACCAGCGCCAAAGCGAACGCGCACGCGCCGATCAGTCCGCAGGGTCGCCAGACCGACACGCAGCGCGGCGACTTCGATGCGGGGCTGGCAAGCGGCATCGTGCGCGTCGATGAGGTCTATACGACGCCGGTCGAACATCACAACCCCATGGAGCCGCACGCCACCATGGCGCACTGGGATGGCCCGCAACTGACGCTATACGACTCCACCCAGGGCGTGAGCGGCGCGCGCACCGCGGTGGCGAAAACGCTCGGCGTATCGCCCGATGACGTGCGCGTGATCTCGCCGTTCATCGGCGGCGGTTTCGGTGGCAAAGGTTCGTCCTGGTCGCACGTGATGCTCTGCGCGATGGCGTCGAAGCAGACCGGACGTCCGGTGCGTCTCGTGCTAACGCGCCCGCAGATGTTCGGTTCGGTCGGTGCGCGGCCGCGTACCGAGCAGCACTTCACGCTCGCCGCACGCCACGACGGCACGCTCACGGCGATGCGACATGACAGCTTCTCGAACACGTCGATGATCGAGGACTGGACCGAGACCTGCTGCATGGTCACGCGCATGCTCTACGCCGTGCCGAATCAGGTGACGACGCACCGCCTCGTGCAGTTGAACCTCGGCACTCCGACGTTTATGCGCGCGCCTGGCGAGACGACCGGCTCGTTCGCGATCGAATCCGCGATGGACGAACTCGCGTGGAAGCTGAAGATGGACCCCGTCGCGCTGCGGCTGAAAAACTACGCGGAGGTCGATCCGCAGGAGAACAAGCCGTTTTCGAGCAAGGCGCTACGTCAATGCTATGAGATTGGCGCGGAGAAATTCGGCTGGTCGCGGCGCACCTCGACACCGCGTTCGATGCGCTCCGGCAACACGCTGATTGGCTTGGGCATGGCGACCGCTACGTATCCCGCCAACCGCAGCCCTGCTGCGGCGATTGCGCGCATCCTGCCCGACGGAACCGCGATGGTCGCCTCCGGTACGCAGGATCTCGGCACCGGCACCTACACCGTGATGACCCAGGTGTGCGCCGACGCGCTCGGCTTTCCGCCCGAAAAAATCCACTTCGCGCTAGGCGATTCGAGTCTGCCGCAAGCGCCCGGCTCGGGCGGCTCGCAGTCTGCTGCGAGCGTGTCGCCGGCGGTGCACGACGCCTGCATGCAGGTGCGAAGCCGTTTGATCTCGCTGGCGGTGGCCGATAACGCATCGCCAGTGCATGGCATGGATCCGTCCGATGCGAGCGTGGAAAACGGCTGGGTGGTGAGCCGCTCGAATCCGTCCCAGCGCGATCCTGCGGCCGCGATTATCGCGCGCGCGGGTGGCCAGCCCATCGAGACCGTGGTGAGCGTGAAGCCCGGCCAGGAGCGCAGCGAGTATTCGATGCATTCGTTCGGCGCGGTGTTCGCCGAGGTCCATGTGGATGCGGACCTCGGCACGATCCGGGTGCCGCGTATCGTGGGCGTGTATGACGTAGGCCGCGTTCTCAATCAGAAGACCGCGCGCAGCCAGATGATGGGCGGCATGGTGTGGGGCATAGGCGCCACGTTCGAAGAAGACACGCTACTGGATGAGCGCTATGGCCGCTTCGTCAATATGAATCTCGCCGAGTATCACGTGCCGGTCAATGCGGATATCGGCACGCTCGACATCAGCTTTATCGACGAGCCCGATCCTCATATCAATTCACTCGGGGTGCGCGGGATTGGCGAGATTGGACTGACCGGTGTGGTGGCCGCGCTGGCGAACGCGGTTTATCACGCCACTGGCGTCCGGGTGCGTGACTTGCCGATCACGCTCGACAAGGTGATGACGCCGGTCCGGGTTTGACAAGGTCAGCTTTGGCTCGGGAAGCCTTCTAGAAGGGTATGGCAGGATCGAGCAGCGAACGGCCGGCGTTACGCGTTTATGCTGGCACGTTTGCGCCGGCGCGTTTGCGCTGGCACACCGGTGGGCGTGACGTTGATGTCGGGGTGGTACTGGCACGTTCGGACTGGCCAATTGCCACCGCCACATTGCCGCTTGCCTGCTCGCCGGTTGCACCGCACAATTGGCGTCATCCCCTTTCCAGGTGCCGCCCCATGGCCTACGCCTCACTCGCCACCGGCCTGCTGCTTGCCGCCGGCTACGGGTCGCGCTTCGATCCGGACGGCCTGCACAACAAGCTGCTCGCCCGCATGCCGGACGGCGGCGTGGTCGCCCACGAGGCAGCGCATCGACTCCTGCTGGTGGTGACGCGCGTGCTCGCGGTGGTGCGGCCGGGGTCAGAGGCGCTCGCCCGCATGCTGAACGACGCGGGCTGCGACGTGGTGTTCTCGACCGACGCCGAACGCGGCATGGGCGCGAGCCTCGCCGCGGGCATCGAAGCCAGCGCCGACTCGGAAGGCTGGATCGTCGCGCTGGCCGATATGCCGCGCATTGCCGTCACGACGGTGGAAGCGGTGGCGCGCTCTCTCGACGGCGGCGCATCGATCGTGGTGCCGTTTTATCAGGGCCAACGCGGACACCCGGTTGGCTTCGGCCCGGAGCATCGTGATGCCCTGATGGGACTCGACGGCGACACCGGCGCGCGTAACTTGCTGGCCTCGCATCGGATCGCACGGCTCGATGTCGACGATCCCGGCATTCTGCGCGATGTGGATACGCCCGAGGATCTGCAGGGCCTGTGAGCGGGTATGCTGGACGTATGAGCGGGTTGTGCGGAACCTGCGAGCGGGGTGTGCGGGGGAACCTGCAAGCGGCGTTTGCCGCAGCTACGAGCAGCACGCCGCGTCAGATCAGGCACACGCCTTGCGGCAGGAACAGGTTGCGCGCAATAGGCCAGAATACGGTCTAAGCTGATGTGACGAATTCCTGTCGTCATGCCGGATGCCGCCGCCCGCGCGCGTGTCCGAGAACCATTGCAATTCCCATGAGCGAAACCAATCCGCGTCTTTTTATCGTCTCGCCCCATTTCGACGACGCCGTATTCAGTTGCGGCGCCTTGCTCGCCACCCACCCCGATGCCGTCGTCTGCACTGTCTTCGCAGCAGCGCCCGAGCAAAATATGCAGACTGAATGGGACAGCCTGGCCGGATTTACCAGCGCGCACGAATCGGTCAATGCGCGTACGCTGGAAGACAATCGTGCGCTCGAGTTGCTCGACGCGGTCCCGGTGAGGATGCCGTTTCGCGACGGCCAGTATCTCGACTCGCCGTCGATCAGCAGGCTGGCGGCTGCGCTCGAAGAAACCATTTACCGCTCGACCGCGAACACGCTGGTGATGCCCCTCGGTCTGCATCATGCCGATCACGCGCTGGTGTACGACGCCTGCTGCGAAATCCTGCCGCGGCTGTCGCACCTGACGTGGTTTGCCTACGAGGACGCGATCCACCGGCGCCAGCCGGGCGTCGTGGAGGCGCGCCTCGACGATCTGGAGCAACGCGGCATCGTGGCGACGCCGGCCCATCCGTCGGCTGATCACACGATCGACGCGGAGCGCCAGGCGTCGCTCAAACGCGAGGCGGTCGCTGCATACGAAAGCCAGTTACGCGCGTTCGGGCCGCAGGGTTACGAGGATGTGTTTAACACCGAACACTATTGGCAGTTGAGCGTGGCCCGAACGCCCGTCCGCCGCTCCCATCCCGCGAGGTGATGTCATGATTTGCCGCATGCATACCAGTCCGATTCCCGACCCGCTGGCGGACCCGACGCGCGACCCGGAGGGCGATCCGCTCTCGCCGCCCTCGCCGGGCCATCACAACGACGAGCCGCAGCGGCCCGAAGGGCCGCCGGATAAAGACCCGGTTTGAAACGACGTGACGAGACGCGCGCTGTGAAGAAAGAAGGGCCGCCGGTATTGCGCGGCTAACCTTCTCGCAGCAGCACGTGCCTGCTTTAGCGCGTAAGTTCGATAAAGCCTTGCAGCAGGCGGTCGACATCCGCGGGATGGATGTTGCCCATCGTCGAGATACGGAACAGCTCCGCCGATAGACCGCCCTGCCCCGCATAAATCACGAAGCCGCGCGCCTTCAGCGCATCGTGCAGTTGCACATAGCTGACACCAGCGGGCAAGCAATAGGCACGCAACACCACCGACGACTGCTGCGGCGGCAGCACGCTCTCGATACCGCGCGCAGCCAGACCCGCGCGGGCCTGTTCGGCGAGTGCCGCATAGCGCGCGTGACGCGCCGTCCAGCCGCCTTCGTCTTCGAGCTCACGCAACGCTTCCACAAGCGCGTAATAGGCATGTACCGACGGCGTGAACGGCGTATTGCGCTGATCCTGCAGTTTCGCCAGACGGCCGAGATCCAGATAGTAGGTACGGCTGGCCGCCTGCTTCAGCGCCTCGCGCCGCACCACCACAAACGATGCACCCGGCACGCCATGCAGACACTTGTTGGCGGTCGCCGCGACGGCGGCAATGCTGCTATCGGCGAAGTCGATCGCCTCGGCGGCAAAGCTGCTGACGCCGTCCACCAGCAGACGCACGCCGCGCTCGCGGCACACCGCCGCCAGCGCCTGCAGGTCGTTCAGGCGGCCGGTGGTGGTCTCGTGATGAATCACCGCCACATGCGTAAAACCTTCGCCGGCATCGAGCCGTGCGGCGATCCGCTCGAGGTCGGGCGCTTGCATCCAGTCATGCTTCAGCGACTCATGCGCGATACGGTACTGGCTGGCGATCTGCGTGATGCGCTCGCCGTACACACCGTTTTCGATCACCAGCAGCTTGCCGCTCTCCGGCACCAGCGCAGCGATCATGCTTTCGACCGCGGCCGTGCCAGAACCGGTCATCAGCACGGCTTGCCATTCGGCGGGGTCGAGCTTGTAGATGTCCAGGAGACGCGTGCGCGCTTCTTCCTGCAGATCGAAGAACTCGCTCTCGCGATGGCACAGGTCGGGTTGCAGCAGACTCTGCCGCACGCGCTCCGTCAATGTCACCGGACCGGGATTGAGCAGCAGCATCATTGGGCTCCTTGAGCGGTGCCGATGTGGCGCATCAGGCGCGTCTTCACATCCGGCGGGGTAATGGTGGGACGCGGCAGACCATCGGGCGTGCCGCGGCGGATCGCGAGGCGCACGAAACGCGGGCCTTCGAGCTTTGGCGACGCGAGAACTTCGTCGAGTACGGCGAGATCGTCGCTTTCGACTGCCGACACATAACCGCAAGCCGCCGCGACGCCGGCAAACGAGACCTGCGCGGACACCGTCGCCTGGCCACCGGTCGAATCGTGGGCGCCGTTGTCGAGCAGCACGTGCGTGAGATTGGCTGGGCCGTATGCACCGATGGTCGCAAAGACGCCCATGCGCATCAGCGCGGCGCCGTCGCCGTCGAGCGCGACCACGTGCAGGTCGGGACGCGTGAGCGCCAGACCGAGCGCGAACGGCGTCAGGCAGCCCATCGAGCCGACCATGTACAACTGGTTGGAGCGGTCGTCGAGCGCGTAGAGTTCACGGCCGCAAAAGCCGGTCGACGCGAGCACTACCGTCGACTCGGGCGGCGTGTGCGCGATCACGCGCTGCAGGGCAGCCTGACGCGTCGGCAAAGCATCCGCCGCCACACCCTTCCACTGCGCCTGCGGTATGCACGGCGTGCGGCGCGCGGCGCTGTCGCCCTGCTTCAGTCCATACGGTGCCACGCTGCCCTTCTGCATCACGAGCGCATACGGACGACCCGTCTCGTCCATGTGGGCGATCGCGCGATCGAGCGCCGGGCCGATGGCATCGGCTTTCGTCGGGAAGGTTTCCCACGGAATTTCCATGGTATCGAGCATCGCGGGCGTGACCGGGCCCATCAGCGCATGCTGCGGCTCGTCGGCGACGCCGGGCTGGCCGCGCCACGTGACGATCAGCAGTTGCGGCAGACGGAACGTCCACGTCAGCGACGTCAGCGGACTCACCGCGTTGCCGAGGCCGGAGTTCTGCATCATCGTGACGCCGCGACGGCCGTTCTGCGCGCCGAGCGTGACGCCGGCGATCAGCGCGACCGCGTCGCCCTCATTGGCCGCCGAGACGTAATGCAGCGACGGGTCCTGCAGCACGTAGTTGATAAACGGCGTCAGATACGAGCAAGGCACGCCGGCATACCAGTCGAAGCCCCGTTTGCGCGCCGCCTCGACAAACTGTGCAGCCTCGATCATTGCGCCTCTCCGCCAGCGGCACCCGATGCGAGTGGCGTTTGCGCGTGTGCGAAATCGCCAGCACGGCGGAAGTCTTCCAGATCGTTGACGCCGCGCCAGTGACCGTGCACGTACTGCACTTCGATCGCCTCACCGGCTTCGATCAGCGCGTTGAGCAGCGCGGGCATATCGAGCTTGTCGAAATCGGGCCGTGCGCGCAACGTCGTGAGCACGGCTTGCAGACGCTCACGGCCCTCGCCGCGCACATTCAGCAGACCGACCCAGCGGCCGTCCGGCAGCTTCGCATCGCTCGAACCTGCGTCCTGCAGCTCGCTCGAAACGCGGCTCAGCAGGATCTTGTTGCCGAACAGACCGCGATCGTCGGGCGCCGAGCACCATGCGAAATCGCGCACGCTTTTATTGACCGGCTCGGTCAGCGACGAATCGACGACGACGCTGAACGGCGCTTCGCTTTCGACCAGATCGCGCACGATGTAGCTGCGGAACAGCAGGTCGCCATAGGAGATGACCGTGTCCGACTTGAGCGCGTCGACGGCGCAGGCGAGCGACGCCAGTTCGCCGGTTTCCGCATGACGTTCGTTGACGACCAGCTTGATGCCGGCGGTCTCGATGGCATCGGCGCGATAGCCGCCGACCACGGTGATGTCGTTGACGCCCTGCTTCTTGAACGCGTCGACGAGCCAACGCAACAACGGCTTACCGGCGATCGGCAGCATGACCTTGGGACGATCCGCCGTCACGGCTTCGAGACCGACGCCGCGGCTGGCGGCGAGCACGACGGCGGAAGCCGAGGCGCGCGAAGCCGACAGGTAGCGGTCCTCGGCTTCCGAGTACTCATCGGCGTCTTGCAGACGGAAGATTTCGTTGACAGAGGCGATGCGGTCTTCGACGTCGACGAGCGTTTCGCTGGCGTGGATTTCCTTCGCGACGGCCTGCATGGCGGAGGTCGAAGCGCGGATCAGATGATTCGCCCAGATGACGGTGCTGATACCGGCTTCGCGGAACACTTCAGTGGGGGTGCTGTAGTACTTGGTCGGCACGATGACAAGCGGACCACGGCCGGCCCATTCGCGGGCGAATTCGAGGATCTCGTCCGGGCGCGACAGCTTGCTGTGAATCAGGATCGCGTCGGCGCCGGCCTGGCGATAGGCTTCGGCGCGACGCAGGGCCTCGTCCATACCCCAGCCGGCGATGAGCGCTTCGACGCGCGCGACGATGGAGAAGTCTTCATCAGACTGGGAGTCTTTACCGGCTTTGATTTTGCCGCAGAACTCGTCCATTTCAGCGAGCGGCTGACGTTCGCCGTTGATGAAGCTGTTGGTCTTGGGGAACTGCTTGTCTTCGATACAGACGCCGGCGATACCGCGTTGTTCTAGCTTGCGGACGAGGCGACGGACGTTATTGAAGTTACCGTAGCCGGTATCGCCATCGAGGAGGATGGGGAGATCGCTGGCATCGGCCATGAATTCGAGGTTATCGACGACCTGGGTCCAGCTGGCTTCGTTGTTGTCGCGCACGCCGAACTGGGCGGAGATGGCGAGACCGGAGCCCCAGATGGCCTTGAAGCCGGCTTCTTTGACGATGCGGGCGGAGAGGCCGTTGTGGGCCTCCATCATGAATTCGAGCTGGGTGCTGGTGAGCATTTGGCGCAGACGGCTGCTGCGCGAGGCGGAGACGAAAGCGGGTTCGCGGGCGTTCATGTTCGTTGATTCTCCTGCATGTTGGGGTTGCTGGCCGGCGGCTTTTAATGGTGAGTTACGGGGTTTGCTTTTTTTGCCGTGCGGCGCGGGTTGTAGTTGGTTTAGGTGCCCTGTTGGCGGTTCGTGTGGTGGGCTGTTTTCATGCCCATGTCACTCACGTATGCGCTCTTCGGCTAGTGAAAGAAAGTGACTATAACGGATGCGGTTGGTTTTTGCTTTTTTGTCGTTTGTTTATGGCGATTTTTGGTGAAATGTGGGGTTTTTTGTTGTTCACCATATGGTTTTTTCGTTTTTCTGATCAAGGTTTGAACGTTATTCTGATTTTTTGATTTTTCTCATTTTTTATCATTCTAGTGGTTTGCTTTTATTTGTTTTTTCTACGTTAGTCATTCTGGGTTTTTGGTTTGTTGGTTTTATTATGGTGTTGGCCTTTCCTTGATTTCTTATCGGTCTATTAGCTTCGCCCCTGTGCGGGGCGGCACTTACTTTCTTTGCCGCCGCAAAGAAAGTAAGCAAAGAAAGCGGGCTTCAAACCGCCAGCTTATAAGTGTCCACCACTCAAATTAATCCGGAGTGGTCCGAAAACAAGACGTGCCCTCGCATTAATCACGTTAGTGACAAAGCACTCATCCACCCCACTCCGCACTCCGTGCGTCGCGGATGGGTCTACCAAGGAAAGCCGCTGGCGGCGTTGTACCCGACGGCGGGGCGCGCAGCGCGACGCCGGAACGGATGAGTGCTTTGTCACTAGCGCGTGTGGTGCGAGGGCAGGTCTCGTATTGGGCCGTTTCCGGTGGCCGATTGAGATGGCTCACTACGGGCTAGCGGTTGCAGCCCGCTTTCTTTGCTTACTTTCTTTGCGGCGGCAAAGAAAGTAAGTGCTGCCCCGCACAGGGGCGAAGCTAATAGACCGATAACAAAGCAAGGAAAGGCCAACACCATAAGAAAACAACCAAAAAACGCGGCACAGCCAATAAGACAACCCAAACCCCAGTCAGACAAAACAAAAACCCAAAAATCAGACAAATAAAAAAGCGAAAAACTAGGGTTCCCCCCTACTACACCCCAAACCCGGCGAAGCCGTTAAACAGCATAGGCAAACCCTGCAGCAAAGCCCGCCGCAGGCGAAAAAGCGAAACCTTGACCGACCACCCCCCAAAAAACAGATGGAACCCGCGCAAATGCACACCTGGACCTTGAACAGAAAACTCGGGTCGATGATCGTCGTGTTATGGATCGGCCTGATCCTGATCGGCGGCTTCGGCGCGTGGCAGAACCGCGCATCCATGATCGCCGAGCGCCGCGATCAACTCACGGCCGTCGTCCAGGAAGCCGTCAGCATCATCAACCACTACTACACGCTCTCCCAGCAACACACCCTCAGCGAACCCGACGCCCAGAAACAGGCCCTCGCCGCGCTCTCCTCCTTGCGCTACGGCAAAGACGGCTATGTCTCCGTCAATGACTCGCAGCCCGTCGTGCTGATGCACCCCATCAAGCCCGAACTCGACGGCAAGAATGTGGCCCAGTTCGCCGATCCGAACGGCAATCATCTGTACGTCAACATCGTCAACGCCGGTAACCACGACGGCGGCGGCTTCGTCGAGTATCTGTGGGCCAAACCGGGTCACGATCAGCCGGTCCCCAAAACCAGCTTCTCGCTGCGCTTCGCCCCCTGGGACTGGTACGTCGTCAGCGGCATGTACATGGACGACGTCCAGGCAGCGTTCTACTCCAATCTGGCCCTGTGGCTCGCCATCACCGCCGTGCTCGGTGGCGCCGCCACGCTCGTCATGATCCTCGTGCTGCGCAGCGTGCGCCGCTCCCTCGGCGGTGACCTCGAAGTCGCCGTCGTCGCCGCGCAACGCATGGCGAGCGGCAACCTCGCCGTCCGCGTGCCGGTCAATCATCGCGACACCGGCAGCCTGCTGCATGCCCTGCACACCATGCAGGCCGGTCTCGTCGAAACCGTGTCGCGCGTGCGCACCGGCACCGAAAACATCAACGTGGGCGCGACCGAAATCGCCGCCGGCAATACCGATCTCTCGCAACGCACTGAAGAGCAAGCCGCCGCGCTTGTCCAGACCGCGTCGAGCATGGATCAGATGACCGTCAACGTGAAGCAGAACGCAGAAAGCGCCAATCAGGCCGCGCAACTCGCCGGCCAGGCCGCCGATGTCGCCACACGCGGCAGCCGCGTGGTCGATGACGTGGTCCGCACCATGGGCGAAATCACCCACAGCTCGCGCCAGATCGGCGACATCATCGGCGTGATTGACGGCATTGCCTTCCAGACCAACATCCTCGCGCTCAACGCAGCCGTCGAAGCCGCCCGCGCCGGCGAACAGGGCCGCGGCTTCGCCGTCGTCGCCGCGGAAGTGCGCAGCCTCGCGCAACGTTCGGCCACCGCTGCCAAGGAAATCAAGGCGCTGATCGAAACTTCGACGCACACCGTCGAAGCCGGCGCGTCGCTCGTGGCCAACGCCGGTTCGACGATGGGAGAGATCGTGCAATCGGTGCGTCGCGTGAACGAGATTCTCGAGGAAATCAGCCACGCGTCGCGTGAGCAGAGCGCGGGCATCGAACAGGTCAATCGCGCCGTCGGCGAGATGGATCAGGTCACGCAGCAAAACGCCGCGCTCGTCGAACAGGCTGCGGCCGCCGCTCATTCGCTGAAGGACCAGGTCGGCTCGCTGCGCGAGGCCATCTCGAGTTTTGCGCTGCCGGCCTGAGCGCCTGACTCCAAGACGCACGCGACACCGAAAAAAAAGGCGCCCGCGAAGCGCTTCTTGCGAAGCGCTCCTTACTCGGGCGCCTTGAACACGCCGCGTCGGAGAAGACGCATTGATCGGACGAACCAGCCGCACGGATTTTTCAATCCGTGCGGCTTTTTCTTTGGGCGTGCCGGGCGAACGCTCTCGCATCCAGATTACGTTCTCATTACAATCACGGCTGCTGCTGGTGCCACCGGCGGCGCACACTAACCCGGCACACGCCCAGCGCGTGTGCCGCCGTACAAGGAGCACGCTCGAGCAGCGTCGAAACGACTATCTGGCCCAGCCTCGCTGCCGCCGTCCGCGTTCGTTGCCCGTACCCGTAGCCATGATCCAGAAGAAAAAATCGCAGCCGCACGACCCGTATGCACCGGTCGCCAAAAACCCTGTCCTCGCGTCGCGTCTGCCGATGTGGCGTTCGAAATTCGTCATCCTGCTGGTGTTCGCAGCGTTTGGGACGCTCGCGGCGCGCGCCTTCTGGGTGCAGGTGGTGAACCAGGATTTCTATGTCGTGCAGGGGCAGAAGCGCTACCAGCGCACCATCGAACTCGAAGCCACTCGCGGCCGGATTGTCGACCGCAACGGTTCGATGCTCGCGGTCAGCCTCGCGACATATGAAATCTGGGCCACGCCGAAGCTGCTCGACGAGGCCAGCTTTGCGCCGCTCGCCACCTTGCTCAAGGTGCCGCTGGTGGAGTTGCGCCGGCGTCTGGCCGGCGATAAGGCGTTTGTGCTCCTCAAGCGCCAGGTGGATGCGGACACGGCAAGCCGGCTCGACAAACTGGGGCTTGCAGGCGTCACGCAGATTGCCGATTCGAAGCGCTTCTATCCGGAAGGCGAGTCGGCGGCGCACGTGGTCGGCTTCACGGATATCGAGGACCAGGGCCAGGAAGGCGTCGAACTCGCCGCCAACCAGCAGTTGAACGGCGCGGCAGGACAGCGCGAGGTGATCCGCGATCGCCTGGGCCGCGCGGTGTCGGACACACGCCCACTCGTGCCGGCTCATAACGGTGCGACGATCCGCCTGACCATCGACCGCCGCATTCAGCAACTCGCCTACGCGCAATTGAAGGCGGCGATTGCGAAGCACAGCGCGGAAGCCGGCAGCGTGGTGGTGCTGGATGCGCGCAACGGCGAGATCCTCGCGCTCGCCAACTACCCGAGCTTCGATCCGAACGACCGCACTCGCCTGAGCGGCCGGCAACTGCGCAACCGCGCTGTGGTCGACACGTTCGAGCCCGGCTCGACGATCAAGCCGGTGGTCGTCGCCTTGTCCATGGATAAGGGCAAGGTTGGGCCGCAAACGCTCGTCGATACCTCTCCGGGCTGGTACAGGATCGGCCCGGCGGTGATTCACGACACCTCGAATCACGGCGTCATGACGGTTGCCGAAGCGGTCCAGAAGTCGAGCAACATTGCGCTCGCGAAACTCGCGCTCAACCTGCCGGCCGAGACAATCTGGAACAAGTATCAGGAATACGGACTGGGGCGCCGGCCGGAGCTGACCTTCCCCGGCGCCGCGGCGGGCAAGGTGCGGCCGTTCAAGCGCTGGCGGCCGATCGAACAGGCCACCATGGCTTACGGTTATGGACTATCGGCGTCGCTGCTGCAGCTCGCGCAGGTGTACACCGCGTATGCCGGCGACGGCACGCTGCATCCGGCGCGCTTGCTGCTGAGGGACGCGGCGGATCGGCAGGGCAATCTTCAAACAAGTGGGCAAGCCGATGAGACCGACGCGCCGCTCGCCGCCGGCGCGGAGCACGTGGTGACGACGCCTGCGACCGCGCACGCCATCCGCGCGATGCTCGAAATGGCCACGGGACCGGGCGGCACGGGACAGGCGGCGGCAATCGAAGGCTACCGGGTTGGCGGCAAGACCGGGACCGCGCGCAAGCAGATCGGTGCGTCGTATGCGAAGAACCGCTATCGTGCGCTGTTCGTCGGCATGGCGCCGATGAGCGACCCGCGCGTCATTGTCGCCGTTATGATCGACGACCCGGCTGGCCGGGCGTTTTACGGCGGGACGGTAGCCGGTCCCGTGTTCGGCGCGGTGACGGGTGGATCGCTGCAGTTGCTTGGGGTGCCGCCGGATGCGTGAATCAATCATCTTCGAGCGGCCGCGTCCCCCAAAACAAGACCGCTTCCACCGCGAAGAAAACAACCACCGGTACCATCGCCCCCGCCGTCCCGGCAATCTCACGTCCAAACCGGCTCGTCACATAAAGCAGCACGATCATGCTGATCGCCATGCCCGGTGCTCCCAGCCCGCGCAGCGCCGCGCTGCGATGATAGCCAAGCCAGAACGCGAGCCGTGCGACGATCCAGACCATGGTCGTCGCTACGACCGCGCGCATGGCCGAGCCGTCGGGGGAGTAGGCGGCGAGACCGAACAGCGACGCCGCAAACACGATGATCTGCTCTACCGTATTCTGCAGGTACCTTTGATTGACCCGCAATCTGCGTGTCTCGAAGCCTGCCAGCGGATCGAACGCGGGCGACATCAATCGCTCATGCGCCACGGCTTCGATACCCGTCACGAGGCAAAACAGCACGGCAACACAGCAGCATTTGAGCGTTAGCAGCATCCGCGCGCCGAGGCTATCCATGCCCGGGAGGGGTGACATCAAATAATCGATGCCAAGCCAGAGCCCCAAGGCAAGAGTCGAGGCAACCGCGATGCCGACAATGCCGACTGTGCGCTGCCGGCGAAAGTCGAACGGGTCATGAGCCGGGTTCGTCATAAATTTTTTCCCCTTGGTGTTTCGTTCGATGGCATCGGCCGCGGTCCTCGCGCCTGACTCATGCGACGTAGTGTATTGCGTCGCCCAGCAGTGTTTCCATTGCATAAACTCTGATTGCGCGCACAACACTTTCGAGTAATCCGATAGCGTTCGCGATCGGATTTGCGCGTGTGGATTCCGTCACAGTAATCGTAAGGGGAATCGTCATGGCGACTTATGTGGTTCTTGCACAATTCACGGATCAAGGTATCCGCACCATCAAAAACAGCCCACAGCGGGCCAGTCAAGCGGCGGAGTTAGCCAAGTCCTTTGGCTGTGAAATGAAGGACATTTATTGGACGTTGGGCGAATATGACATCGTCACACTCATTGAGGCACCCGATGAGAAAAGCTTCATGTCATTCGGTTTAGCGCTTGGCTCTGCCGGAAACGTCCGCACAAAAACGCTCCGCGCGTTCACGAAGGATGAATGCAGCGCGATTATCGGCAAACTCCCATAAAACAGGCCACCAGCTGGCAAGCGAGCGGTTATCTTTTCGCGATTCATATTCAGGAGTGCAATATAAACGAGAACGAAGACGAAAGACGCGCACGTATTCGTGCGAACGCTCAACCTTCCCGGCGCGATGCCTGGACCATCACGCCGGTCGACTTTAGGCGCACAAAAGGTTAAGAGTTCACTGGCTTCGGACAACACCAGAAGTTCGCGCGAGCGTGTCCGATGCCGCAAGCTGCTTACTTCATCCGTTGCCACACAACTTTCGATGCCCCATATCCGAAGCTCCCGGGTGTTATGTAGGTCAGCCGGTCTCCATCGAGGGTAAACGGGCGCCGTTGAACATCGCCGTCCCAATTCGGAAAGGTACTGTCCTGAATGTGGAAAACAATCACTTGTTCGGCGCGATCGACGGTATACGTGCCGAAGTGCGCGAAGTTGCCCTGGGTGATGCGCTGGTTTTCCTCGGCGGTACCCAATAACCGGTTACCCAATGCGAACTTTGGCAAATCTGCACGAAGTCCGAGCAGAATGTAGCGGCCGTCGCTGCCGAAGATGAGTTGGCCGTGCGGATGCGGACCGAGCACCTCGACTTCGCTACCGCTTCTGGATACGGTCAACGAAACCAAAGACCACGAACCCGCCAGGTCAGGCGCTGCCTGCGCAAAAGTCTTTGGCACGGCCAGACACAGTGCAAGGGCCACCAGCGCGGCTGCGAGCAGGGTTCGGAGCATGGACTTCATGGCATTCATTCTCCAACACACGTGACGATACGATATGCGTCCCCGATCGCCGAAAGATACGCTTGTAGGATAGCTTTCCCGGCCACGACTTCCAATGACCATCGACACCAAGGTTGATACCTCCTGGATATGAGCGCGACGGCGCTGTCGACTGCCTCTGGCGGTCTTATGTTTTGCAGCAGACGCCTCGACGAGACATCAGATACGTAAACGCGGTGCAGTTTCGCCGCTGATGGCAAGTGCGGTGAGCATCTGACAAAATCTCTAGAAGAATACGAAGAATGGAGGTCGCTTGCGGACGATCGAATACCGCTTTTCCACCATTTGGCGCATCGATGCGCCCGTGCAGGAAGTTTGGGAGGCAATCCAGGATTCGGCGCGCTGGCCCGAGTGGTGGAACAACGTCGAGCGCGTGGACCAGCTAGAGGCGGGTTCCGATCAGGGCGTAGGCGCGGTACAACGCTATACGTGGAAAGGCTGGTTGCCCTATCGCCTCGTCTTTGATATGCGGGTGACACGCATCGACCCGTTGGTCGCGCTGGAGGGGGAAGCCAGTGGCGACGTCGAAGGCGCCGGCCGGTGGAGCTTTTCGACCGATGGGCGCGACATTACCGTGGTCCGCTATGACTGGTGCGTGCATACGAACCGCGCATGGATGAATGCATTGGCGCCGTTGTTGCGACCAGTTTTCCAATGGAACCACGATGTAGTGATGCGCGAAGGCGGCGCGGCGCTAGCGCGGCGGCTGGACGCGCGGTTGCTTGGCGTGGAGCATGGATGAAGCCGGCGCGGCACCCGCTCAACCTCCGTCATCCCGATCCCACGGGGGTACTCCGCCGAACGCATCCGCGAGGAAATCGATCATCGCGCGTATCTTGGCACTCAGGTGCCGGCGACTCGGGTACAACGCGAGTACGTCGATGTCAGGCATGCGATAGTCAGGCAATACCTGAACGAGCTTGCCGGCGCGCAGGTCCTTGCCGACCAGGAACGTGGGCTGCCAGATCACGCCTTGCCCGGCGAGCGCCGCCGCGTGTGCCGTATCGCCATTGTTGGAACGCATGTGACAGTTGACCTTCACGGTATGAGCGTTGCCCTCGCTGTCGATCAGTTGCCACTCGTCGCCGGTGGCCGCATATGAGTAGCCGATGCATCGATGCTCGATCAGGTCCGCTGGCGCAGCGGGGTATCCCCAACGCGCCAGGTAGGCCGGCGACGCACACAGGATGTTTCTCGACGGCGCCAGCTTGCGGGCTGCGTGGTTAGTTGAGCCGGCGCCAGAGATGCGAATGGCGAGGTCATAGCCTTCATCGACAATATCGACGACGCGGTCAATCAGCGTAACGTCGAGTTCCACTCGCGGATACTTGCGCATGAATTCGGGCCATAGCGGCGCCAGCTGCAAAATCCCAAAGCTCACGGGCGCATTGATGCGCAGCCGCCCGCGCGGTTCGACCGACGCAGATGACACGAGCCCCTCAGTCTCGGCGACCTCGTCGAGAATAGACTTGCAGCGGGCGTAAAGGGTCTCGCCGCCTTCGGTGAGAGAAAGTTTGCGCGAGGTGCGATTCAGCAGGCGCGTGCCGAGATGCGCTTCCAACTCATTCACGTAGCGCGTCACGTTGGCGGGTGACGTCTCGAGCATATCGGCCGCGCGCGTAAAGCTGCCGCGGCTCACCACGGTCACGAAGACTTCATAAGCGCGCAGCCGATCCATGGGCTTCCCCGATCATTCATAAATACTGAATGATATACCCATGTTTTGTGCCTTCCTGCATCTAAGGCTGAAGCCTATATTGCTTCCCAAGGGCCAAGGCATTGGGCACTGGCCAACACACTGCAGCAGGAGATTGAACATGCAACGCTTGACAGGAAAAGTCGCCATCGTGACCGGCGCCAGTGCGGGAATTGGCCGTGCCACCGCAAAACTGTTCGCCGCAGAAGGCGCAAAAGTGGTGCTCGCCGCGCGCCGCGAAGCAGAACTTGAAACGCTCGCTGCCGAGATCGTCAGCGAAGGCGGTGAGGTCGCGTTTCTCGCGGGCGACGTGCAGTCAGAGGACTACGCGAAAGCACTGGTCGCGCTCGCCGTCAGCCGCTTCGGCCGTCTTGACATCGCCTATAACAACGCCGGCACATTGGGCGAAATGGGCCCGACCACGGGCGTGTCAGAGGCAGGCTGGTCGGCCGCATTGACGACCAATCTGACGAGCGCTTTTTTGGGTGCGAAGCACCAGATCCCTGAAATGCTGAAGCAGGGTGGCGGATCAATCATTTTCACTTCGACGTTCGTCGGCTACTCATTCGCGTTTCCCGGCACCGCGGCATACGCTGCGAGCAAGGCTGGATTGATCGGTTTGACGCAGGCGCTCGCCGCCGAGTATGGCCCGCAAGGTGTGCGCGTCAACGCGATTCTGCCCGGTGCCGTGGACACACCTATGTATCGCGATATGAACGACACAGCCGAGTCGCAGGCCTTCGTGACCGGGCTGCATGCGCTCAAGCGGGTCGCACGGCCGGAAGAACTCGCGCGCTCGGTGCTTTATCTCGCGTCCGATGACTCGTCCTTCGTGACCGGAACCGCTTCGCTAGTCGACGGGGGTGCGTCGATCACACGTACGTGAACCACGGGGCGGCGTCCGGCGTTCAAGATAATTCGTTTGACGAGATCGCCGACGTGCGGGACGGCGAATTCTTCTGACCACCAATGGGTCACGGGTCGCATCGGTTTTGCGGCCCCAAACGCCTCTTTGAATCGCTCGAAGAGGGCCGTGGCCCCCCAATACCGATTTGCTGGTCAATAAGCTGCTCGCAATGCCTCGTCTGCGACCGAAAGCCGTGAAGCAATCGCCTTGACGATAAAGCGATGAAATTGCTGCGCGGTTACGGGATCGTCCTGCTCGAGTGCCAGCAGCGTCTCGAGTGACAGGCGCCGGACACGCGTGGGCACCTCGGCGAACACATCGGCACTGCGCCGGTTCTGCGTGTACATCGCCATTTCGCCGACGACCGTACCGGGCCCGAACGAGCGCAGCCGGACCGATCGTCCGTCCGCAAGCAGCAGCGATACGGCAACACGCCCCCGCTCGACGATGTACAGGGCGTCACCCGTGTCGCCGCGAAGGAACAGCGCCTGCCGGACGTTGAGATCGCGCACCTCCAGGCATGCAGATAGCCTGTCCAGGGAACGTGGCGTGAAATGCGCCGCGAGCATTGCGCGGAAATTGTCGTCTTCATGAGGCGGGGCATGGACATCCGACGCAAGCAGCTTGTCTTCGATCCATTCCAGACCCACGTCGAGTGTCGCGAACTCGTGTATCCGGAGGTTGAGCGTGCCGGTTTTCACAAGCAACTCACGCGAGCGCGCCGGCAATCCCGTCACTACCAGATCAGCGTCGATCGACGCACAAAGCTGTCTGAGCTTGACGAAGCTGACCGATACCGACGCGTCCATCCCGTTGGTGGCAGCGAAGTCGAGTACTACGAAGCGTACCGGTGCGGAGCCGCTCGTGGCCAGTCGTTCGCGCATGCGCTGCAAGATCGAATTGGCCGTGCCGAAGAACAGGAATCCTTGCAGGCATGTCCCACATACCTGCGTGCCGAGTTCCTGGAGTCGCTGGGTATCCTCGATGCTGCGCTCGACATTCGATGTCCGGGTGCTGGCATCGAACTCCATGCGCACGCAACTGACGCGGCCATAGAGCAACGCAAACATCACGCACGCGGCGACGACGCCCGCCACCACGCCAGCAACAACACCATAGAGCGCAATGACGCACAGAATGATCGGTACAAGGAGATACTCGTACCAGTTGAGCCTCCGGTATGAACCGAGCAGCCACTGGATCAACAGGCGTAGTCCCATGAAGAGCTGGAGGCCAACCAGCACCGGCACGGGGAACAGCGCGACGAGGTCCGGCGAGACGACCAGCACGAACAGGCACGCGAGGGACGCGAACACCGCAGCCATCCGGCTTGTCGCTCCCGCACGCGAGTTGAGCATCGACCGGTTGAACGATTGATAGCCGACCATTCCGCCCAGGATCCCGCTCGCAAGGTTGGCGAGGCCCGCAGCCCGCATCTCGCGGTTCAGGTCGATATCCTCGCCTGTCGCCGCGCCGATCGCTGTCGAGTTCATCAGGATCGTGATCGCCGACGCCGACGTAACCACGAGCGTCTCCGGCAGGTGCGTACCGATGGCCGCCCAATCGACGTTGCCGTGCACGAGCGGTTCCGGCAGATGCAGCGCGGGAATCAGGCTCAAACGCAATCCCGCATGAGGAAGCAATAAGCCCATCTTGCGCGCGTCATCGATCGACAGTCCGTCGACGTGCAACAGGAAGTAGAAAAGCGCGATACCGCACACCAGCACGAGCGGCAGCACGGCAGCGTGTTTCCAGGTGCGCATCAGAACCGTGATTAGCGCACCCACCAGCAAGGCAGGCATCCAGGCGAGCCAATGCAGATGCGTCAGGAACACCAGCGTGCGCCAGTGCAGCGGCGCTCCAGTCAGTACGCGGAACGCACCCGCCAGCAACAGGTAGCCTGTACCGGCGAGGAATCCCCCTACCACCGGATAGGGCAGGAACTGCAACGAGCGGCTGCGCCTCGACGAACCAATCGCGTAAAGGATGATGCCCGTCACCACCGAACACAGTGCGATGGCCATCAGCACGGTCAACAGGACGGTCTGTGTCGATCCTCCGTCCGCGCGCACGCTGCTGGCGACACCTGCCGCGACGCCCGCGAGAAAAGCTGTCGCATTGCTGTCGGGTCCCGCGATGTTCAGGCGCATCGAACTCGTGAGCGCGATGACCAGCGCGGTCACGACGCAACTGACGAGCGCGGTGGGCACGCCCAGCTCTGCATAACGGGCAAGATCGGCACTGAAGATCATCGTGCCGAGGCTCATCGCATAGCAGAGCATGACGAGCATCGATACCGCACCGCCAGTCAGATCGCCGAGCAGACCGGAGAGGTGCGAGCCTGTATGAACGTCGGAGGCTGAACCGGTCGTGTCTGGCTTCACGGTACTCCCCAACGAATGCAGGTGGTCGTGCTTCGGACGTCGCTAGAAGAGCGATTCAGTATCCGCCGCGGGTTTGGGTCCTGTCAAATTGCCTACGTCTGGCCGCGGGACGCCTACACTGGGTATTCACGGGCAAGCAAGGAACAAAGAACAGCCCATATGGGTTCGATGCTGCGAATCGTGCAGCGTCGATTCGTCTGATTTCTGGCCAGGCGGACAGATACGTTTCGCGCAGCCAGGAAAACCGAGCCGCGTTGCAGCCGTACGAGAAACGCCGCTTCGGGAAGCAGCTTTCGGCGACCGTGATGGATATTGAACGATGGCTGAGCCTATTAGGGCTTGAGCAATACGCGCGCGCATTTGCCGACAACGACGTCGATTGCGCAATGTTGCCGCGCTTGACCGATGCGGATCTGAAGGAGCTTGGGGTCCATTCGCTTGGCCACCGCAAGCGCATGCTCGCCGCCATTGCCGAACTGGCTAATGCGGCGTCCGGCGCGACGCCGTCCGTGGCCGACGTGCAAGCGGATGAGCGCCGACAGGTCACCATTCTGTTTGCCGATCTTTGCGGCTTTACGGCGCTGTCCCAGTCGCTGGATCCGGAAGAGTTGCACGACGTTGTCGGCCGCTACACTGCGCTCGTCGACGGCATCGTGCTCGCTTACGGCGGCACGATCGACAAGCACATCGGCGATGCCGTCATGGCGCTGTTCGGTGCTCCGCGCGCGCATGACACCGACACGCTGCGCGCGGCGCGTGCCGCGCTCGATATCCACGACGCGCTGGATCGGCTTGGCGCGCAGGCATCGCGTCCTTTGCAGGCGCACGTCGGAATTGCCAGCGGCGAGGTTGTCGCGGGCGCAGTCGGACGCGCCGATGCGCAGGACTACACAGTACACGGCGATCCGGTCAATCTCGCCGCGCGGCTCGTGGCAGCGGCCAAAGCCGGTGAGACCATGATTTCCGACGGCGTGCGTCGCGCGCTCGGCGACTATTGCGTGTGCGAACCGGCCGGCGACATGCGCTTCAAGGGCATCGATACACCGGTGCGCGTATGGCGGCTACACAGCACGGCGGAGCCATTGACCGCCAGCCGCGGCCGTTTCGTCGGACGAAAGGCAGAGCTCGAGCAGTTCCAGGGGATTGTTCGCGCGTGTCTCGCCGGGCGAGCGGGCCATGTCGTATATGTTCGTGGCGATGCAGGCATCGGCAAGACGCGGCTTGTCAACGAGATGCGCCGCTTCGCGCAGACGCAGGGGTTTGAGATCCATCGTGGTCTCGTGCTGGATTTCGGAGTCGGCAAAGGTCAGGATCCGGTGCGAGCCGTCGTCGGCAGCCTGCTTGGCCTGGCGCCCGCCGCGGACAGCGCCGAGCGAAGCATCGCCGTCGAGCGGGTCGTCTCGGCGGGCGTCGTCAAGTCCGAGCAGCTCGTGTACCTCAATGACCTCCTCGATCTGCCGCAATCCGGTGAATGGCGGACCCTCTACGATGCAATGGCCCACGCCGCACGCAAACGCGGCAAGCAAGCGCTCATCGCGACGCTGACTGGAAATGCATGCCGGAATGGGCCGGTCATGATTGTGGTGGAAGATCTTCATTGGGCCGACCCGCAGGTGCTCGACGACCTCGCGGCCTTCGCCTCGGGCATCGCCGACGGTCCTGGCCTGCTTGTGATGACGTCGCGCGTGGAAGGCGATCCGATCGACGCCGCCTGGCGAACGCGCTGTCGCGGTACGCCGTTTGCCACCATCGATCTTGGGCCGTTGCGAAGAGACGAAGCATTGAGCCTTGCGGGAGACTTCATTGACGCAAGCCAGCGTGTAGCGCTCACTTGTATTGAGCGGGCGGGCGGCAATCCCCTATTTCTCGAACAGCTCCTGCGCAACGCAGAAGAAGGTAGCGATGAAGCTGTCCCCGCCTCGATCCAGAGTCTGGTGCTCGCACGCATGGACCGACTGAGCCTGCGCGACCGCCAGGCATTTCAGGCAGCTGCTGTGATCGGACAGCGCTTCGACGTGCCGTTGTTGCGGCGTCTCATCAATGAACCCGACTATGTCTGCGATGCGCTGATCGCCAATGCGCTTGTGGTGCCGGAAGGCGACGAACTTCTGTTCGCGCACGCGCTGATTCAGGAAGGCGCCTACTCGACGCTGCTGCGAACCCGTCGGCGCGAGTTGCACCGGCGTGCCGCCGACTGGTTCGAGGCAACCGACCCTGTGCTGTACGCCCAGCATCTCGATCGCGCCGACGATGACCGCGCGCCGCAGGCGTATCTCGACGCAGCCGTCGCGCAACGCACGGCTTATTTCACCGAGGCGGCGTTGCGCCTGATCGAGCGAGGTCTCGAGATCGCGAAAAAGGACGCAGATCGCCACGCGCTCATCTGCCTCAAGGGCGAACTGCAACGGGACCTCGGTGACATTGCGGCGTCGCTTGACACGTATCGGGCGGCATTGGCCGCTGCGCGCGACGAACCAGGCGTATGCCGGTCGCAACTCGGGCTCGCGGAGGGTTTGCGGGTCAATGAGGGTCTGGCCGAGGCCCTTGCTCTGCTGGACGCGGCACAGGAGGTGGCGGAACGCGAGTCCATGGTGTCCGAACTCGCGCGTCTGCATCACTTGCGCGGCAACATCCTCTTTCCCCTCGGCAGGATCGAGGATTGCCGCGCCGAGCATGAGCGAGGGCTTGTGTATGCGCAGCGCCTCGGCCTACCCGAAGCGGAGGCGCGTGCGCTCGGCGGCCTTGCCGACGCCGCCTACGCGCAAGGGCGGATGCGGACGGCTTTCGAACACTTCAGCCGTTGCGTTACGCTGAGTCGCGAGCACGGCTTGGGCTGCATCGAGGTCGCGAATCGTCCGATGCAGGGTTTCAGCCGGATGTACCTCAACGAGGCGCAGCAAGCGCGTGAGGACGCGGTTGCCGCAGTACGCGCGGCAACGCTGGTTGGGCAGCCGCGCGCGCAGATGCTGGGTGAGACGCTAGGCGTCTTTGCGTGCCTCGAAATGGGCGACGTGCAGGCAACCCAGCTCCATCTCGAGCAGGAGATGCAGCTGATCCGGCAACTGGGAGCGCGCCGCTTCGAGGCGCAAAACATGGAGATGCAGGCGCGCGTGCTGTTTGATTGCGGCCGCCGCAAAGACGCCGTGAAGCTGCTGCATGAAGCGCTGGCGATCTGCGGCGAGGTCGGTATGCAGTTCAGTGCTCCGAAGGCAGTGGGCGCGTTGTGCTGTGCGGTCGAGGACGACGGTGAGCGCGCGCGTTTGCTGGCGCGAGGCGCCGAGCTGCTGCGCCTCGGCGCGGTCGGACACAATCACCTGTGGTTCTACCGCGACGCCATCGAAGCGATGCTTTCGGTCGGCGACGCGCCCGGTGCGCTGCGCTACGTGACGAGCCTCGAGGAATACACGCAAGTCGAGCCGCTGCCTTGGGCAGAACTTTTCGCGGCGCGCGGCCGTGTGCTCGCCCTTTGCCTGCAAGGCCGCGTTGAGAGTGCCACGCAGCGCGAACTTGAACGCGTCGGCGCGGTACTTCAGGAAGCCGGCTTCACGCGTTACCTGGTTGCCGTGAACGCGTTCCTTGCCGCGTAACTGCAGCGTCTTCCGCAAGCGTTTCATCCAGATCCGCTAGCGGAACCCGAAGACGACCACCTTCTTGCCCTCCAGGCTCACTTGCACGGCCTCCGAGCAATTCGCCGAACATGAGGTGCCGTCCGCGGTGGGACCGATGGACGGGACGATTTCCGTGGCAATGATTGCCTTAATAAGCGTACCGTCGTCGCTGACGACCATTTCCAGGTTGAGCACCACGCCTGAGTTGTATGTAATTGTCATCGTCCCGGTGCAATCTCCGTTGACCGTATACGCACCCGACTGGTCCGGATTAAACGTGGTCTGCCCGCCCTTCGGAGCGCCATTGATATTCCCGAAGTCGGTGCGCGCGAATTGGCTCGAGCCGTCGAACTTCACGATCGCCACGTCGTCGAGAATTTGCGGTGTCGTAAGCGGGTGATATCCGGCCGAATCCAGCAAGCCGAGGACCTCTCCGTGGGCGCTGAACGCATACGCCCCCTTCAGTATCGCAGCCGAACACAGATTGGCCGAATGGGCCGCACCCGCGAAGGATAGAAGCACAACGGCTGCTGCCAACAAAACGCCTGGACGCTTGCTCTTCATGTTCATCTCCTTGTTACGAGACAGACACTCGCGCTCGATTCGCACACGCAACTGGAACCGCGTTGCCTGAGCGGCAAGGCGTGCATAAGCACGACGTCGGGAGCCCCGTCGGGAGCCCCGCCGCTCGCCTCGCATACATTTTGATAAGGCGTCCCGCCGAGTGCCATCGAGACAACGTGAAGAAATCGTTAACCCGCACGGCGTCGAACGCGTGCAGATCTTGAAGCACCATGAGTCGATCGGTGCATGGCGATGAAGTTACCTGGAGCACAATGCGCGCTTCACCCCGCGCCATTACGGGCCATTGCGCTCCTCATCACCAAGTACTTCCACCCGATTACGACCATTACTCTTCGCCTGATACATCGCGCGATCCGCGGCCTCGATCAACGCCTGACCCATCGCCGCCGCCTCGTGCGCGTTACCCACGATCGTGCGTGCCGCCACACCGATCGACACCGTCAAAGCAATCCGCTCGCCGGTGTCGTCCTGCAAATCAAGCCGTTCGACCGCATGGCGCACGCGCTCGGCGGCGACTAACGCGTCGGAGCGGTCGCCCTGCAGTAGCGCGGCAAACTCCTCGCCACCGTAGCGCGCGAGCGTGTCGCCGAGCCGCACCTGCTGCCGCACACAGGCAGCGACGAGCGCGAGCGCGCGGTCGCCGGTTACATGGCCGTAGGTATCGTTGATGCGCTTGAAACAATCGACATCGATAAAGAGGCAGGCCACCGGCACCGAATAACGCGCCGCCCGCTGGATTTCCTCGCGCAGCCGTTCGTCGAAATAGCGGCGATTGGCGAGTCCGGTGAGCGAGTCGGTCATGCCGACTTGCTTCAACCGCTCGCGGTGAGCGACATTGTCGAGGCTGGCCGTGACGATACTCGCGAAGCGTTCGAGAATATCGGTCGCCATGCCAACGCCGAAGCGCGCCGGATCCTGGCTGCCGAGGCACAGATAGCCCGAGACCTTACCGCCCGCCGCCAGCGGCAACACGATCGCGCTGGCCGGTGCCGCTGCATCGCCGAAGAACGTCACACGTGATACCTCGTCCATCTCGCCGACGCGGCCAAGCCAAGGCCGACCCGTCTCGCATAACCGCGACCCCGCCAGCCCGCCCTCACGGCTGGTTTTCAGGTGACGCAGGTCGAGGGCCCGCAGTGCGACAGGTTCAAGCAGATCGCGCAACATGGGCGCGCGGTCGTCGAGCCACACGGTCACGCTCGCGAGCGCGAATTCCTTCGGCAAATGGACGAATAGCGTATCGAGAAACGAAGCGAAATCCTGCGCACCGATCAGACGCAACTCCACGTCCTGAAAGCGGCGCAGCGTGCGCTCGTTATGCTGCACGGTATCGACAAGCGCGCGCAGGCGGTCGGAAAGTGGCGTTTGGGCGAGATTGGACACTATAGAAAGAGAGCCCGAAGGCGAAGCGGGATCGGCAGTCCCAACCGCTTTAATAACGGCTGTTTTTACGCGGTCTTGAGGGTCATACCGCACCTGCGCCCCAAACAACGCGCACGGCGCAGGCGGCACGAGGGGCAAAGCACAAGCGCGCCTTTATCAGGTGTCTTAAGTCTGGCTTAATTTTCCCCTGCAACTATGACGCTCAACATCCCCTGTTGAGCCGCCTGAGTATCGGCGGCGTTTTTTTATCCTGGGGATGCTGCCAGCGCGTCGCGAGATGCAGCGCATTCCTGCGAGGGAAATAACACACCATGGTTGAAGATACGGTATTCGAACATCTGCGGGCCATGCCCGGCCACGATTGGGTGCGCCAGATTCAATCCTGCACGGTCTCGGACCCCTTGCAGCCGCCATGGGGACGCTCTTACCGGCTGGTCGAATGGACCATGAAGCACACGCCCGATTCATGCCGCCGCGTCGTGCCCGCCGAAAGCACACCGCTTGAGATCGCTCAGGCGGTGGTTTCGCATATTCCGGGGCGCCGCTTCTGCCAGCACGGCGAGAGTTGACGATTAAAGCAGCAGCGTAACGCGCCGCCTGCTGTGCGACCTCCTGCTCGTAGATCGCTACCTCCTCCGCTAGCGCCTCAGCGACGCTAGCGCGTTTCAATAGCCGTTTGTAGTAAGCGCCAACTGCCGGCCATAGCGCCAGATCCACACCGGTGTACGGCGCCCAACTAAGCACGGCGAACAGATACGCATCGGCGACGCTAAAGCCGTCCAGCAAATAGTCGTTCGCGGCAAGTTGCTTCTGCAGCATGCCCATCCGCAGCCCTACCTTCTCATGTGCATAACGCTTGACCTACTCCGGTGCGTGAGGATCGAGCAGCGGAATAAACACCGCCTTATGCAGTTCCGTGCCGATAAAACCAAGCCATTGCTGCAATCTGGCGCGCTGCAACGTACCGGCGGGCGGCGCCAGCTGCGTGGCCGGGAAGCGATCGGCCACGTACGGCAGAAATCGCCGTGTTCTCGCTCAGCAGCCAACCCTCCTCCGTCCGCAGCACAGGGACCTGTCCAAGCGGGCTGATTGGATAGAAATCGGAGCCGTCACGCAAGCGCTTCGAGCGTGTGTCGACCTGGATGTACTCCACGTGTGCACCCGCCTCGTACAAGGCAATGCGGGTGGCAAGCGAACACGCGAGCGGGGCAAAGTACAGGCTCATCATCGCGCAGCCTCCAGCCGCGCGTGCGCGCGCAGTCCCGGCGTCAGAGCGGGATTGGCGTTGTCGAAGCAACCCGCGGCAATGGATACGTACTCGGTACCCGTAGCATCCACAAAGCCGCGCCCGAAGCTGGCGGCTCCGCAATTCCGGCAGAACAGGTGGTGCCCGTTGCCCGTGCCGAACTGATAGTCGCCCAGTTCGGACTCGCCGGCCACCAAGCGAAAGTCTTCCGGCTTGACCAGCGTCTCGGAGGCGCGCTGCCTTGCGCAGATCCAGCAATTACATCGGCGACGGCCGACATTCACGTCGATGTCCGCCTCGAAACGCACTTTGCCGCAATGGCAACTGCCCTGATAAGTCTTCTTCATGGCTGAATCTCCGCAACCCCTTGATGGGAAAGGCTCGAATGGGATGTTGAGGCTCATTCTAGGGAGGGGCTCCTGCCAGCGTGCTGTCAGCAGGGATCGCTTATTGGCGACGCAATCGCGGCGAGACTGTCAGGCACGAGTCTGGGCCTAGGCCAAGGCGCGTGTTTGGATAAGCGATTCGCCCTGCATATGGAATTGCGCGGGCCCGGCGCGTATGCTCCAATGGGCCAATCGAAGCCTCACATGCGCCAGAGGAATGTCAATACCGCTCATCCGCCTGCCGTCGCTGGAGTTGATTCGCGGCTTTGTCGCGGTGGGACGCCGCATGAGCATCACCCTCGCCGCGCAGGATCTGTGCATCACCCAGTCCCGCCGTCAGCCGGCAAATCCATGCGCTTGAAGAACAGCTTGGCGTCAAGCTGCTGGTGCGCGGTCACCGCTCCATCAGCTTCACCGCCGAGGGGGAGCGGCTCTTTCGCAGCGCGGACGGTGCGGTGCAACAGATGCAGGATGTCATTGGCGAAATCAGTACGACAGGCGTGCCGCGTCCGGTGACGTTGAGCGCCAGCATCGGCTTTACCGGGCTGTGGCTGCTGCCGCGGCTGAGCCGCTTTCAGCAGCGCCATCCGGGTGTGGATGTTCGGGTCAGCGCCAATAACGGTCTCGTCGACCTGCGCCGCGAGGGCATCGACCTGGCGATTCGCTACACCTCGCCCTCGCTGGCCCCCAGCGGCGCAATACGGCTGTTCGGCGAATCGATCGCGCCGGTGGCGCATCCCGCGCTCGGCATCAAGACGCTGAGCTCGGAGCGCGCCTTCGCGCAACATGCGCTGCTGGAATTCGACGATGCCCGGCATCAGTGGCTGCAGTGGCCCGGCTGGCTCGCCGCGCACGACCTGCAGCAGGCAAAAACACAGGGCGTCCTGCATTTCAACCAGTACGATCAGGTGATCCAGGCGGCGCTCGCTGGCCATGGAATCGCGCTAGGACGGCTCGAACTGATTCAGCCGCTGCTCGATACGCAGCAGTTGATCCAGCTCGCGCCCGCGCTGGCCGCAACCGAGGCCAGCCACGCCTACTGGCTGATCCACGGCGACGATCATGCGCGCGACGCTGTGCGCCAGGTCGCGGCGTGGATCGAGTCCGAGGCACGGGCGGGCAGCGCCTGATACTCAGTTGCCTGTGAGCGGCCGTCCCGCCGCCACGCCAGCGCATCTTCCAGCCGGTCATTGCCCCAGAACATCTCCGCGCCGACAAAGAACGTCGGGGCACCGAAGATTCCCTTCGCTCGCGCCCGCTCGGTCTGTTCGCGCAATTTCAGCTTGTTGGCATCGGCGAGCGCGTCGGCGATGATCCTTTGCGCCGGCAAACCCCGTTGCATCAGTACCTCGCTCACGGCCTTGGGCGAGTCGATCTCGCGGTCTTGTGCGAAGTTCAGCCGCATGACGTCGCGGCAAAACTCGCCCATCCAGGGTTCGTCAGCCCCCAGCATCGCCACCCGCAAGGGCAGCAACGCGCGACGTGGAAAGACCGACGGCCTGCGCCACGGCAGCGCATATTTTCTGCACTGCCGTTCCATGTCCTGCCACACGTAGGCGCCCTTCTCTTTCTGCAGCACGAACGGCGACGTTTCATAGCCCAGCGCCCGAAACACCGGGCCCAGTAAAAACGGTTGCCAGCGAACCTTAACCTGATGCAGCGCGGCCTGCGCCTCGATACGCATCACGCTGAGGTAGCTGTAGTTGCTGCCGAAGTCGAACCAGAAATCGATCACGGGCGAGCTTTGCTCGGACAAAGGTGTGCTCATTGGACGGGCTCTCTCATTCATACACGACAAGACAGCGCAATTCGATGCTCTCCCGGCACGGCGCATCCGCCGGCGGCTGCGGATGATCGAAGGCCGTGTGCAGCGCGAAGCGCGCCACGCCGCTCACCTGCGCGTCGAACTGCTTGAATACCAGCGCCTCGTGGCGGTCCATCGCAGAGAAATAGGACCAGCGGTGCAGCGGCGAATGCAGGGCGACATAGATTTCTCCGGTACGGCGCGGGTAGCGCACGTCGCTGCTCACCAGGTCGGCCGCCAGGACCGTGCGCGCATCGCAGACGGCGAGCGGCGTGTCCAGCACCGGACCTTTGATCGAGCGCCACACGTTGACGATACTGCAGCGCCGCACCTTCGCGGCGACTGCGGGATCGGTCAGGATACGGTTCAGGCGGCTACGTCCCGAGGCTTCCGTGTAGTCGTTGTGGATGCGGCCGTTGGCGGCCGCGACCCCGTCCTCGCCACGACGCCCGAAGGTGAGCGCCGCGCGCTGCGGTTCGCGCCGCCGCACCAGATGATCGAATACGTACGCCCGTTGTCCACCGGTCACCGCAAGGGCGAGTTCGACCGCTTCGCCGTAGTAAACCGAACGCACCGCATCTTCGTCGAAGAAGTCTTTCACCGCGCTGGGCGCGTCCCACAGTTCGAAGCCCTCGCGGTCGATCGACGTGCCTCCGGCCAAGTCACGCGCGTCGGCAATCGGCATCTCATGCAAAACGTAGGCGCAATTCTCACGCGGGACCCCAGCGGGTGGATCGTAAGCGTAGTTGACCGGTCTTTCAGCAGTAGGTGCGAGATAACTCAGGCCTGCGACGACCGCGCGGCGTTCGTCAGGCATCGACAAGCGGGCGGGTGTGCCGCGCCGGTACAAGGACGTAACAGGCTTGGAGGACGTCGAGGACGGTTCGACAAAGTTAGACATGGACGCTCCAGATAAACGGCCATTCGCACGAACGCGAGCACGATCGCTGCGCCTCACCGAACTGTCCGTCTCTCTATTGAAGCGAAATCGCCGATCGGTCTCAAACGACATTTCGGTGCGGATCACATGATCTGAAGGAATGTGAGTCAGCGGATGCGAAAGCCTACAAACGCCACACAACGCCTCGATTTTGCAATCGTTGACAAACGCCGTCCCTGCTTCGTCCTATGATCGGGTCCATCAATTCATTACGTAGAGGGTTACCAAAATGACCTACCCGTATGACATCCTGACTGCCGCCTGCCTCTTCATCATCGTCGTGTCTTCGACGATTCTGCTGGCGCTCACCTGAATGCGGCTGCCGCGGGGTTGAGTTTCCCTCCGCCGCGCCCCAATCCCACCGCGTGGCACCGTTTCCACGTGAAATCGTCAGATCAGCGACAATCATCTGGCTAACTTGCCGCCCATACTCTCGAGCAGCGCAGGCCCCTTCTCGCTCTTGCAGCAACTCGACGCGCCTTGTGTCATCAGGCGACGCTTCCGGCCCCTCGCAGCACGCGCCAGGGTGAACCGGACCGGTCAGGCACGCTATTAGCAACCATCAACTTTGTGCTCGTCGCGGCCGGCAACGCCGTGCGGCACATCCACTCCCTTTGCTTTTGCAACACGAACAGGAGTTTTCCCAAATGATGAATCGAGACAACCCCGTCTGGCTGATCACGGGCTGCTCAACGGGCTTCGGCCGTGAGCTGGCGAAACTGGTGCTGGCACGTGGCTGGCGCGCGGTGGTCACGGCGCGAGATGCGTCGAAAGTCGCGGACATCGCTGAAGGTCACGCCGACCGGGCGCTCGTCCTGCCGCTCGATGTCACCGAGCGTGCCCAGATCGACGCGGCCGTCGCACAGGCCAAGGAACGTTTCGGACGCATCGACGTGCTGGTCAACAACGCGGGCTACGGCTACCTGGCGGCCATCGAGGAAGGCGAAGACGCAGCCGTGCGCGAGATGTTCGAGGCCAACGTGTTCGGCCTCGTCGACATGACCAAGGCCGTGCTGCCGGTGATGCGCAAGCAACACAGTGGCTTGATCGTCAATGTGTCGTCGATTGGCGGCCTCACCAGCTTTGCCGCGACCGGCTACTACCACGGCACCAAATACGCGGTGGAAGGCATTTCGGAATCGCTGGCGACCGAAGTGAAGCCGCTCGGTATCGACGTGCTGATCGTCGAGCCGGGACCGTTCCGCACCAACTGGGCAGGCCCGTCGATCAAGCAGTCCGCCACGCAGATCGACGACTACGCGCCCACCGCCGGCGAACGCCGCAAGCAGACCGCGGCGCGCAGCGGCAACCAGGCGGGCGATCCCGTACGCGCCGCACAGGCGATCATCGACGCCGCGCTCTCGGACACCCCGCCGCTGCGCCTGCTACTCGGCAAGACCGCGCTCGAACTGGCCCGCAAGAAGCTCGATCTCCTGCGCAAGGATTTCGACACGTGGGAAGCGACGACCATCGGCGCGGACTTCCCCGAAGGGACGAAGTAACGCCAGTTGGGTTCAGATCAACCCGAGCGTCGATGCTTTCAAGGTCGCGGCCGCCCGGGTTGAACATTCGAGCTTGCGGAACACGCTTTCCACATGCGTGCGTACCGTACTCGGACTCATCTGCAGGGCGCGGGCAACCTCCTTGTTGCTCGCGCCGAGGCTGATGTGCCGCAGCACTTCGGCTTCGCGTGGCGAAAGCAGTGAGGCACGGGCCGGCCGGGTTCGATCCGCCGCGGGCTCGTGACCGTCTTTCTCGAAGGACAGCAACGCTTCCACCGAATCGGCGTCGAAACGTCCCGCGTTTACGTCTTCGCCGAGTAGCGCCGCGGCCTCGTCAGCAGACAGCGCGGCGCGCCACGGGCGCGGCGAGCGCAACGCCACCCAGCACGCCGCCGCAGCCAGTACGCGCGCTTCCGGTCCGATCGCCGCGCCCGCCGCACCGCGGAAATAACCGGAGCCGTCGAGCCGCTCGTACGCCTGCGAGGCAATCTCCGTTTCCCGCGCGAGCGCCCCGATCTGCTTGCCGGCGCGCGCGGTCCAGTAAGGCACGAGCCGCACTTTTTCCCACGCAGCGGGCGACAGGCGTCCCGGCGTGTTCCAGATCGCATTCGACACCGCCATGCGTCCCATGCCGTGAATCAGACCGGCCAGATAGGTCCGTTGACGCACCTCGGCGTCGAATCCGAGGCGCGCGCTGCAGCCTGCCGCAGCCTCGGCCACGCGTCGCGAATAACCCGCCATCCAGGGTAGCTTCAGGTCGATCACGTCGGCGACGATCTCGGGCGCGGTGCACTGCTGCATGGGCAGCGCGTCCAGCGGCGCGTCGCGGCCTGCCGCGGTTTGCTGGTCGAGTTCGGCGAGCCACCCACTCGCCCGCTCACAGGCAATGCGCGACAGCGCCTCCGGATACTGGTGGCCCGCCTTTTGCGCGATCAGCTTTTGCGCCCCGTCCAGCCCGTAGACACGACTGAGAATCTCCAGGTCGCTCGCGAGCGCAACAAGAAACACGGCTTGCGGCACCCGCGCGCCATCAAGCCGCCGCGGCAACCCGCCGCCGTCCCAGCTTTCGAAGATGTGCCGCAACGCCGTCTGCGTCATATCTTCGAGACCGAGCATGCAGGCGATTTCCCCCGATACCTCGCAGTGAATCTGTGCGAGCGGCTGGATCGCCGCTTCGAGGCGCCCCTCGGCTTCGGCCTCGCCGCCCCAGCCTGGCCGCATGGCGAGCATCGCTTCGCGGCTGCCGATATCGTCGCCGAGCCACTCGGAAAAGCCGGCTGCGTTCGCCGTGCAGCCCGACCAGCGCAACAGCGACACCTCCTGCACGACGCAGCATTGCGCGTCGTCGTGGCCGGCCTCGGCGGCGAGCCGCGCGGCCAGCCAGCTGGTGCGCAGCGAATGATCCGTCGGCTGGCCCATGCTGAGGTCGCCAATGAAGGCCAGCGCCTTGACGGCGTCAAGCGCCCGGATGGTTGAAACGTCTGCCATAGATGTCGACCTGTTTGAGTTCTGTCCGAACGTTCGCCCCTTCGAAGGCCCGGCAGCCGCCGGACACGCCAAGACGACACGAAATATCACTGGACCCCGCCTGGCGCCGCAACCGCGCAACGGCGCGCGGGCACCCTGATCCGGCCCTCGGTCATTTGACCGATACAGCGGAACGCCGGATCAGCGCATTCTTCACTCCGTTCTGACCCACTTCCCTACGAGGATCAACATTATGAATACCCTGCTCAAAAAGTGCCTGGCCGCCGCGGTCATGTTCGGCAGTCTTCTTTCGATCAGCGCGCTGACGCCCGCTAGCGCCGCCGCTCCGTCCGATGATCTGAAAGGCAAGAATGTCGTGCTCGTGCATGGTGCTTTCGCCGATGGCTCGAGCTGGAACAAGGTGATTCCACTGCTCGAGGCAAAAGGCCTGCACGTCGTGGCGGTACAAAATCCGCTCAATTCGCTTGATGGCGACGTGGCCGCCACGCGCCGCGTGATCGAGCAGCAGAACGGCCCGGTGATTCTGGTCGGCCATTCCTGGGCCGGCGCCGTGATCACGCAAGCCGGCAATGACGACAAGGTCAAGGCGCTCGTCTACGTCGCGGCCTTCGCGCCGCAAAAAGATCAGTCGATCAACGACATCCTGAAGGGCAAGCCGGCGCCTGAGTGGGCGTCCGCGCTGCAAAAGGACTCGGCGGGCTATCTGACGCTCTCGACCGACGCCATCATCCACGACTTCGCGCAGGATCTGCCGGTTGCGCAAGCGCGTCTGGTGGCTGCAACGCAAGGCCCCTTGTTCGCCGGTTGTTTTGACGACAAGGTCACGCAGCCGGCATGGCAAAGCAAGCCGTCGTGGTTCGTCGTGACGGAGAAGGATCGCATGATCCCGGCGCAACTGCAGGATGCGATGGCGCAGCAGATTGGCGCGACCGAGGTGAAGGTGGACTCGAGCCATGTGGCGATGCTGTCGAAGCCGACTGAAGTGGCAGCGGCGATCATCGACGCGGCGCGTGCGGCGAAGTAAAGCGCCAGGTAGCACTTCAAGCAAGCACCAACATACAGGCATTCAAACCAGCGGCACAAACAGGCCCGCTGGATAAAAAGCGGCGCCGGGGGAACCCCTGGCGCCGCTTTTATGCAGTTGCGTTTGAAGGCGCTTGAAGCTCGAAACGCAACGAACTTCGAAACCGAGGTCAGATCACCAGACGCGAAATCTTCGAGCCTTCCAGCGAAACTCCGGCCATCAACCCTTCGTTGGTCAGCACAAAGGCCTGCACCGGGCTCGTTGCGGTCGAGGTGTCGATATTGCCGTTCGCGCCCACCTTGAGCACCGCGACGGTTGCATCGCCACCCGCGGCCCAACCCTGGCTTTCGCGGAATTTGTTGAGCGCGTCCTGCGTCATGAACAGAAACACAATCGCCTTGGATTGAGCACCGATCTGCAGCCCGAACGATCCGGCCGCAATGCTGTAGTAACCCGAGTCATGTCCTGCCACGCGCAGCGCACCTTTACCGTATTGGCCACCCACCCAGAAGCCGGCCGCGATAACTGACGGGAACACCAGCACGCCTTGGGCCTTGGCGACAAGCTCGTGCGAGCCGTGCACAGTGTCATAGAGACGCGAGAGAGTCGAGTCGACCCCGGCGTTGATGGTCTGACGCTTGCCTGCGTCTTGCGACGCCCCAGTGTCGGATGACGGCGGAGTCGTCGTGCAGCCGGCCAGCGCGAGACCACTGGCGGCGAGAGCGGCACTGCCCGATAGAATGAATTGTCGGCGACGCATGGTTGATTCCTTTTCTTGTGTGGATGAAATGGGTAAAGCGATCAGTCGATACAACGGTTGCCGGCAGCGACGCCCGAGCTTCGGACATCGAATCAGCTGAGCGTCTTCCTGACCCGCGCCTTCGCCTTGCCGAAGGACTGACGGATTCCGCCAGCGGCCTGCTGCAAATCGCCTTTGATTTCCTGCGATCTGTTGCCGGTTGCCTTCCCGACTGCTTCATTCAGCTTGCCTTTGACCTTAAGACCCATGCCTTTGACCTGGTCTTTGTTCATGCGACCTCCTTGAATGATGAGCCAGCTTTTCGCGGCTGCCCTCTACATTGCAAAATGCGGGCCAGGTCGAACGACGCGCGGATTCATCAGCGCAGCAACGCAACAGGCGCGCAGCAACGGAGCCCGATGCGAGGAACTGGACGAGAGGGGGAGGCGTATGGCGAAGCGCCGGTTGATCATGCTACCGGGCAAAAACGACATTCCAACCGGTACGTCTTACGTGTGTGCCTGCTGCTAAAGCCTATGACGACATGCAGACGTCATGCATGGCGAGGCACGTGGAGCCTCTTTGACATTCAGTTTGATTACCGGGCGTTACGCCTGCATCACGCTAACGCGGCCGGCGAGCGCCCGGCCGGCGGTTTTTCCAGCTTTGTACCAGTAGCGCTACGACGCCGCCTAATGCAAGCGTCGCCACATAACCAGCCACACGCACGACGCCCTCACCATAGGAGCCCACAAACACCGTGACGAGCGTCGCCACGACAAACAGCGCGAGCAATCCGAGCATCGGTTTCATGGGTAGCGCCTCCACGGTTGGCTTCAGAAAGAACCTCACAACTGGAATGAGAAGCTGGACGAATAAAACGCGCAAGTGCGGCAAACCCGACGATCCAAACGCCCAAGCATGGGTTCTACCGGCCTCATGCGCAGATCTTCGAATTCGTTGTATTGGAGAATAGTTTAGCGAACCGGAAGCCCAACGACACTCGCCATCGCTTGGCGCTCCCGGGTTCCGGATTCGCGCGTCGATTGTGCCGTCATGGCAATCCTAGCTACCGAAGTACAACGAGCAAAAGCTGACCGGACCGACGCATGCGGCGCTCCGCGACGTACCTCTGACCGGAGCATGGGTGCCGCTCGCGCTGGAACCCGACGGATCCGCGCCCATGCCGGTTGTTTCGGTGGTCCCGTTGGTCCCATCAGCGGCATTGTCCGCAACACGTTCGCTACCCTGCGCAGCGACTTTTGCTTCGGCTGCCTGAATGGCGGCAGGATAGTTCGGGTCGTTGGAGGCCGACGGGTCATAACCCGCTTGCTCGAGACGGACGAGGTCGGCGTACACCTGGGCACGCGTGACCGGAGCGCTGGTGGATTGCGCGAAGCTAAGCGCCGGGCTAGCGAGGGCACTGACTGCAAGGCTAAGACAGATGAGCGTTTTCATGATGCAAGTCTCCTTGATTGATCGAGGCTGAAACTGGACGGACGACGGACGAATGAGCGGGCGAAAGCCTTAGCTGCCGAAGTACGGGGTGCAAAAATCGACCGGGCCCACACATGCGGCGCCGGAAGTCTTGCGATTCATCGCGGCAGGCTGGCCGCTAACGCTGGAACCCGACATGCTCGAGCCGACGCCGCTGGTGGTCTGCTGCTTGAGTTGAGCAACCTGCTGGGCGAAGATCGGATTGACTTCGGGGTATGACGTGTCGGTCACGAAGCGCGAACCGTTGTTCTCAGCCTGAATCAGTTCCTGACGAACTTGGGCACGGGTCGTTTCCTGTGCGAAAGCATTCGAGAAAACGCTCGTCGAGGCGAGTACGGCAACCGACATGGTGATCATGGCAAGCTTTTTCATTTCAGACTCCTAACTGGTGGTGATTGATGATTGAGTTATGCATTCATCAAGGTGAACATCAAAACTGCGTTGGGTATTCCAGGTTTCTACAAAAAACGATTTTCAGGAAGCAGCAAATTCCTAAAATTTAGTTTGCACTGCTATTCGATACATCGACGCCAACAACCTTGCTGGCGTTTGCCGAGGAATCCACAGCCTGCTGCTGCAGACGCGCCACCTGTTGCGCGAAAATCGGATTCACTGCCGGATACGATGAATCGGTCACATAGTCGAGGCCGTTTTGCTGGGCTTCGATCAACTCCTGGTACACCTGTGCACGTGTCTTCCCTTCGGCGAAAGCGCTTGAAGATGCGAGTACGGCGATAGACAGCGCAGCTAACACGATCTTCTTCATGATGAGCTCCTGTGAGTTTGGGTCAGCCTACGTTTGGGTGAACCCGACTTGCCCGGCTTTTATTCCCGGCACGCCGAAAAATCACGCGCGGATCTGCTGAAATGCCGCTCCCGCTCAAAACCTTGGGGAAATGGGAATAAACCGGACGGCGGTCGTGTTAGCGCCTACGAACACGGCTACCTCTGTCCGGCGTTTTCATCTGAAGAAATATTGCTCAGAGTGGAACTGCTGCGCTAGCGACCAGGCCACCCAAAAAGCTGCCACGTCGCCTACCATTCATTATTATCTGCATACCTGGCGCCCCCATCCCCGCTCACGGTGCTTAACCGACTATCGAGCCCTCCATGACTCCCAGCACTGCTGCGCACGACCCCAGCCGGCAATTGCTGCCATTTCGCGAATCGCTGCTGGCAATGGTGGGCGTCGCGTTCGTTGCCATGCTGGTCGCCCTCGACCAGACCATCGTCGGCACCGCGCTGCCGCGGATCGTCGCGGAGCTCAAAGGCTTCGACCTCTACGCATGGGTCGCCACGTCGTACATGCTCGCGTCGGTTGTGACGATTCCCATTTTCGGACGGCTAGGCGATCTGTTCGGCCGCAAGCCCTTTCTGCTCGCCGCCGTCATCGTCTTCACCGGGGCTTCCGTGTTGTGCGGCGTTGCCACCAACATGCTGTTTCTCGTCATCGCACGCGGCCTGCAAGGCATTGGCGGCGGCATCCTGGTCGGCACCATGTTCGCAACCGTCGCCGATCTGTTTCCCGACCCCAAACTCCGTCTGCGCTGGCTGGTGTTCGTCACCTCGGCATTCGGCTTGGCCAATATTGTCGGACCGACGCTCGGCGGCGTGCTGACCCAATATGGCGGTTGGCGCCTCGTGTTCTTCGTCAACGTGCCGGTCGGACTTCTGTCCCTGTTGTTCGTCTACCAGTTCCTGCCGCACCTGCGGCGTGCCAGGACGTCCGTGCCGGTGCGCCTCGACTGGCTTGGCGCAGTAGTCCTCGCCGTGACCTTCGGGGCGCTGCAACTGCTGATCGAACTACTGCCCAAGGAAGGACTCAGCACCGCGACCATGGTGCTCGCCTCCATTACGGCCGCATGCGCCTTGACGCTCTGGCTCTGGGAAAAACGCATGGCCTACCCTATCGTGCCGGTAGACATGCTGCTCGATCGCAAGCTGTCCGCGCTCTTTGCGATGTCGGTGCTGGGAGGCTTTACGCTGTTTTCACTGGTGTTTTATGTACCGCTGCTGTTCCAGGGCGGCTACGCGATGACGCCGCACGCTTCCGGCATGCTGATTACCCCGCTCCTGCTCGGCACGACGCTCGGCAGCGTGCTGAACAACCGGATCGTCACGCGCATTCGCCGCGCCAACGGCATCATGTATATCGGCTTCGCGCTGTCCGCGCTGGCGTCGCTCGCCGTCGTCGCGCTCAGAGGCCACGAGCCCCATGTGGTCTGGATGTCATGTATGGGAATCAGCGGGCTGGGGCTCGGTCTGGTGGGGACCAGCCTGACGATCTGTTCACAGCAGATCGTCTCGCGCGATCATCTCGGCGCAGCAACTGCATTGCTGCAATCGCTTCGTACCTTCGGCGGCATGCTCGGCACGGTGATGACCGGGGCATTGCTAGGCCACCTGTATGCGCGCAGCGTACACCGGTCACTGGACTCCTACCAGGCAACGCAATGGTTCAAGTCGTTTGCGAGTCCGGAATTACTGGTGGACCGCGCGGAACAGGCTGCGTTGATCAGTCGCCTCGTCAGCGCTGGCCATGCGGGCGACGCGATGATGAATTCAGCGCGCGATGCGCTGGTCGAGTCGATTCACGTGGGCCTTGCAATGGCGGCGATGGCAGCGTTGGTAGGGCTCGGCCTCGCTTGGTTTGTGCCGCCCGTGCGAGTGAGCTATGGCGATGCAGAGACGCTCGACAGCTGATGCCGGATTTGCCGCCGTGAATCCCGTGAATCGGCAGATGTGGCCGCGATCTTCGATCCGCCTCGCGCGTAACACTACCAGTCAAGCACCACCGCGTGACTGACGCGGCTCGGCGCGCCGCCCGGTCCGGCCGGATCAGGATTGCCGAAACGCGGCAGGGCGCCATTCGCGCGGGCCTGCTCCACTTCATCGCGCACCTCGGCTCGGGTTTTCGGCGCTTGACTGGATGTGCTCGGGGGCGGCGTCCCTGTCGGGTCTGCCTGCGCACTCTGCGCCGCTTGTGTCAGTGGCGGCGTGAGAGCACCTGATTGCGTAGGCGAAGGCGCCTCAGCCGCCGACGGGGCCGTCCGCTGCGCGGTGAGGTCCATCTCGGGGTTCGCCGGGACAGGGCTCGGCGTGTCGCGCGTCACAACTGGGTTCGCCGCTGCATCAGCTTGAGGCGCACGCTCACTGTCCGCGTATTCCGGGGGACTGCTCGCGCGTTCGCGGATCCGCGAGGAGGCGCTGTGACTGTGTTCGGTTCTTGCCGCGGATCGCGTTGCAGAACGACTCGAGCGCGACGGTGCCGGCGACGCTGCGGTGGGCTCAACGGCAAGCACCTGGCCACTGGCCTCTTCCCGCGCCTGTAGTTCGCTCTGAAGGGCCGTGATCCGCGGATCGTCCTCGTGAAGCAACTGCTCGGCGTCCAGCAGTACTCTCGCGGACGCCAAATCGTTGCGTCCCAGACTCTCGCGGACCGCTTCGAGAGCCTGCGCAACAGCGGCATCCGCCTGGTACTGTATAGAGACCTTCCCGGACGCCAAGGCTGCAGGACGCGGGCTGTCCGACGCGCCGGCAGACGAAGCGTCACGATGGCCGAAGGCGGATTGCTCCGCTGATTGCTGGCCCGTATTCGGCCGCAGCATGAACGCTGCTATCGCAACCGCGCCGATCAGGAGGCTAGCCAGAATCGCCGCCTTTGGATGAACAATCGAGTTCGTGATCATGAGGTCTGTTCCGTCATGCTGTGGATAGCGTACGCGCATTGAACGCCGCTGCAAGCGCCAAATGAGTCGCTCCGAGGCGCTAGTTCGTCAGTTACGGGCGGTAGCATTGATCGGATGCGCCAACGTTTAGTTGTTATCCGCCAGGGTCGGGGTTTGGGGTGGTGCCTGTTGTCCGGCACGGACCTTTTCTTCTGACCAGACTGCGGCAACCCGTGGCGGTTTCCCAGGTCGATAATCATCCGGATTGCATGCGGTATCATGCGCAACGGCACTGATATCCGACGGGAGTGCAGCTATGCGCGATGCCCGGATTTTTGTTGCAGCGCTTCTAGCGACGCTGTTTGTACAAGTTTTGCAGCCGGGCGTCGACATCCCCTACTGGAAAGACATTACGTCAGCGGTCGTGGCCACCGCAGCAGTGGCGGTGCTTTACCGCGTCGGCGATTACGGCAGGCGGAACCAACGAGAGAAATAACGGCCATGAAAATCGCCCCATTCGATGCGGCACACGCATTCAGCATGCCAGCTTTGCCTCACGCCGGACGCGCATGAAACGAGGCTTCTACACGATCATCGCCGCGCAGTTCTTCTCCTCGCTTGCCGACAACGCACTGCTTATCGCAGCGATCGCCCTGCTCACCGAACAACATGCGCCGCCGTGGATGACGCCGGTTCTCAAGCTGTTCTTCGTTCTGTCGTATGTGGGGCTGGCGGCTTTTGTCGGGGCCTTTGCCGACGCGTTCCCTAAAGGACGTGTCATGTTCGGCACCAACCTCGTCAAGGTAGTCGGTTGCGTGGCCATGCTGGCCGGCGTTCCCCCGCTGATCTCGTATGGCATCGTAGGACTGGGAGCGGCTGCCTATTCGCCTGCAAAATACGGCATTCTCACTGAGCTTTTACCGCCGGACAGGCTGGTCGCGGCGAACGGCTGGATGGAAGGCACCACCGTGCTGTCGATCGTCCTCGGCACCGTATGCGGCGGCATCCTGATCAGTCCGCATATGGTTCAACACATCATGCACAGGGCAATGCCGTTCACGGGCCATGCCCCCAGGGCGGCCATCCTGATCATTACGGCGATCTACCTGATTGCCGCCGTTTTTAACCTGTGGATTCCGGATACCGGGGTTCGTTACCCCCCGCAGCAACACGGCCCAATTCGCCTCGCGCAGGACTTTACCAACTGCTTTACGGTGTTGTGGAAGGACCGCATTGGACAGATCTCCCTTGCCGTCACGACGCTCCTTTGGGGCGCAGCCCAGACCCTGCAATTTATCGTGCTGCAATGGGCTCAGCATTCGCTGGGGCTTTCGTTATCGCAAGCGTCGATCTTGCAGGCGTTCGTCGCCATCGGCGTTGCGATTGGAGCAGTGATCGCCGCAGCGAAAATCCCGCTGCGCCGGGCACTAAATACGCTGCCTGTGGGACTGGCGATCGGCGGGTCGATCTTCCTGATGGCGTTCTTTTCGCGCGATCTGGTTCCGGTCACGTGGGTCGTAAGCATCGGCGCTTACCGTGTGCCGGCCTACATCGCGATTGCATGCGTGTTCCTGGCGTTTATTGGTGGATTATCTGGATTCTTCGTAGTGCCGATGAACGCCGTGCTCCAGCACCGCGGGCACGTCCTGCTCTCCGCGGGTCACTCGATCGCCGTTCAGAACTTCAACGAGAATCTGTCCATCCTCGTTACGTTGTGTCTGTACACCATTTTGGTCTGGTTTCACGTATCCATCACCACGACCATTGTGATCTTCAGCTCCTTTGTGGTCTTCGTGATGCTGCTGATCATGCGGCAGCATAGGGAGAACCGGCTTAGAGATGCGGCTCCGCATTGGTGAGGGGCGTTTTGGGGCTGTGCCGAGGACGCGAAAACCCCTTAAACTGCCAAACATATAGCAGCAGCCCGCAAGGCTCGATATGTCCAGGCATGGAGAACGCTATGTCGACCGAAATATGGAACTCAGTAGACGACTACTTTTCTCGTGAGCTCGTCAAACCCGACGCGGCACTCGACGCAGCGCTTGTGGCCAGTGCAAAGGCTGGCTTGCGCCAGATCAGCGTCGCGCCGAATCAAGGCAAGTTTCTCCACTTGCTCGCGAAGATACACGCGTCACGCAGGATTCTCGAGATCGGAACGCTCGGGGGATACAGTGCCATCTGGCTCGCGCGAGCGCTTCCTGCGGATGGCACGATGGTTTCGCTGGAGGCTAATCCGGACTACGCCGATGTCGCACGGAGCAATATCGCCGCCGCGGGTCTATCCGACAAGGTCTCGGTGATCACAGGACTGGCGGCCGAAAGCCTCGAAAAACTGATCCGCAGCAAAACGCCGCCATTCGACTTCATCTTTATTGACGCAGACAAGAGCAGCTACCCCGACTACCTGCGGCTCACGCTGCAGTTATCCCAACCCGGCACCGTCATCGTAGCGGACAACGTGGTTCGTAGCGGCAGGCTCGGAGACCCGGCCAATCAGGAGCCGGACATCGTCGGAATCCGCTCGTTTTTCAAAATGCTCGCCGCGACACCGGGTGCTGATAGCACTGCTGTGCAGACTGTTGGTGCGAAAGGCTGGGACGGGTTTTCGATTACGATCATTTCCGCCTCGCAAACAGATGCGGGCGGCTAGCTGTGGGCGACTAGCTGCGTGCGGCGAACGCTCTTTATAGAAAACTGCACGCACAATCGTTCAAGACGACGCCCTTCACTCGAGCCTACCATCCTGAGCTGATGCCACCCGTACGACGCTACGCACCCGTACTAACGGCAAACATCGCCCGCGTCGCCACAGAGCGGCCACAGCATGAGACGGAGGCACGTATGGACATAGGCTTCATTGGCCTCGGCGTCATGGGACAGGCCATGGCGCTCAATCTGGCCCGCGCAGGCACGCAACTCATCGTGTGGAACCGCTCCGGGGAAAGATGCGAGCCTTTGCGTGCGGCCGGGGCCACCGTCGCGGAGAGCCCTGACGATATCTTCCGGAAAGCGCGCGTCGTCATCCTGATGCTGGCCGACGGCGACGCCGTCGACGCCGTGCTAGGCCGCGGCACACCGCAGTTCCGCACGAACGTCGCGCAGCACACCATCGTCCACATGGGGACAACGTCGCCCGAATATTCGCGTGGACTCGAAGCGGACATTCGCGCCGCCGACGGCAGCTACGTGGAGGCGCCGGTCTCCGGTTCGCGCAAACCCGCGGAGGCCGGGCAACTCGTCGCGATGCTCGCGGGCGACAGCGCAGCGGTCGAAAGCGTGCGTCCGCTACTTCAGCCTATCTGCCATCAAACGACGGTCTGCGGTCCGGTTCCGCGCGGACTCCTGATGAAACTCGCGGTCAACCTGTTCCTGATCACCACGGTCACTGGTCTTGCGGAAGCGGCGCATTTTGCCGAACAGCACGGACTGGACATGCAGCAGTTCCGCGCCGTAGTCGATGCGGGGCAGATAGCAAGCGCCATCTCACGCGTAAAAATCCTCAAGCTAGTAACCCGCGACTTCGATGTTCAGGCCTCCATCACAGACGTGTTAAAGAACAATCGACTGGTCGCAGAGGCCGCTAGAGAAGCCAAGGTGGCGTCACCACTTCTCGACGTCTGCTACGCGTTGTTCGGCGAAACACTGGCGCTTGGCCACGGCCACGCTGACATGGCAGCGGTCGTCCATGCTATCGAGGCACGAACCGCTTCCGGCGCATGATCGCTTTCGCGCTCCTGAGCCTGCCTGTGCCCGGCGTGATCGTGTTTGCTCACAGCGTGCGGCGAACCGGCTCACTAGCCCAGCGTACTATCCAAGCGCCGCGGCCCATCTTGCGGGCGTAAGGCCATAGGCACGCTTGAACTGCCGCGACATATGGCTTTGATCGGAGAATCCGGCTTCGAGCGCGGCGTCCATCAAGCTAACGCCGCTCTTCACCGAGCGGCGCAGCAGATCGAGTTGCCGATGGGTACGAAAGCGGCTCGGACTGGTTCCAAAAGCGGCGCGAAACTGTCGGGCGAGAGCCCAGCGGTCGAGACCAGCCAGTCGTTCGAGCTCGGCCATCGGATGGCGTACGGCCGGCGCGCTCGCGAGCCGGTCACGTACTTGCACCAGACGGCCGAGCGCAAGCGGACCTGATTTCTTCAGCGACGCGGTCGAGGCATTGACGAGCAGGTTGGCGATGGAAGCCACGAGGTCGACTCGCGCGAGCTCGTCGATATCCTCGTCGATGTCCCATACATCCGTCACGCGCAGCGCGGACAGACGGGCCGCCTCCACTACCGGATTCGCTACAAACGGCAGCGGTTTGCCGCCTAGCGCCTCCTGAACTAACGCAGGATCTACGTACACCATCCTGTAACTAAAACCTTCGTCGGTGCCCGCGCTGCCGTCGTGCGTCTCGTCAGGATGGAGAATGTGGCATTGGCCCGGCAGGCAGTGCCAGCGTTGCCCCCTGAAATTGAAGCTCTGAACACCGGACCGCGTTATGCCGATTGCATACGTGTCGTGACGATGCGGGGCAAAAGGCCGCCCGTGGAAGCTCGCCTCCATGCGCTCGATGCCCTCAGCGCCTGTGCCATTCCTGATGCGGTCTCCGTCGGCCATGTCGTCTCATCCATGCGTTCCGGGATTGCGGGAGCGATCTGACTTCTGCGGCCAATCTTAGCACCGGGGCTCAGCCAACGCGTTCCGACCTCGAAACCCTGCTGTTTTTCATGGTCAGCCAATCACCCTCGCAAGGAAATCGGCGATCACGTCGTTGAACTGTTCCGGTCTTTGTAGCGGAGCGAAATGGCTCACACCCGGCAGCAGAATCAATTCCGCAGCTGGAATAGTGCGGGCAAGGTATTCCGCGTGCTCCGGCTTGATGAATTCGTCATATTCACTTTGAACGACTGTGACAGGTACGCGAATCCCGGCCAGATCGTCCGCGGAATAATTCGGTTGGGTCTTCATCATTTCGCTGACCGCGCCGACGAATGCGCCGAACTGGTCCGGTGTAGCCGATAGTTGAGCGTAGTCTTTGGCGTGGCGGGCGAAACACCGCTCGATTACCGGTGTGGCGACGAATTCCTTTGCGCCGCTGGGATCCATGTTGCAGCCAAAGAAAAATACCCCCGCAACCCGCTCAGGCGCTTTTGCGCCCATGATCAGGGCAGTGCATGCGCCGTCGCTCCAGCCCACCACGGCGGCCCTCTCAAGCTGCAAAGCATCCATCACGGCGAGGACGTCCGACGCCATCAACTCATAGGAATAGGGGCGCGTGTCTCGCGTACTGCGGCCGTGACCGCGGCTGTCGATAAGGACGGCACGATGCCCTGAACCGATCAGCGCAGGCACCTGATAACCCCAAGTGCCGCTATGGCCCAAGCCGCCGTGCAGCAGAATCACAGGCGTGCTGGCCCCGTAGGTGGAGTACCAGATCCGCGCCCCGTCATGGTCGACATAGCCCTGCTGGCTTGCTGCCGGTAAAGGCGCCGCGCCGCGTGCTTCAAACTGCCTGAGTTCTTCGTCGTACGCTTCCATCGTGGCTTGCCCCAAGGTATGAGCAGATGCTTGACGAATGAAAGGATAACCGACGAGCGCGCAAAACGCTGACTCATGCACGCTCGATAGATTCTGGAACGAATTCGCGCGAGCCGAGCCTAACAGGTTAACACCGATCCATCGAAGTTAACGGCCCCAATGCAGCCCCAATGCAGCCCCAACGTGATATTTCGCAACACGCCCTGGTATTCGGGTGCAGTTCCTGGCAAGCTATGGAAATCGGTCGCTGTTCTCAGGTTTTTCTCCTGGCGTAGCGCCAGCTAAAGTGGTGTAATCGATGCCGCAGGAAAGTTGCCTGGGACTGCCACACTATTTCGGTTCGAGTTGCGATTCCAGGCAAGCGCGTTACGCACCGCGTCATCAGCGACACCTGATTTCGAACGCAGAGAAAACCAGCCATCATGCGGCGGCCCTGCAATCAACCATCTTTCGTGATTTAAAGAGTGGAGGTTCACCATGTCGACCCATGCGCACTCACGCGAAGCAAGCGCTGCCGAACGATTCGTTCGTGCAACCAGGCAAGTAGATATTGCGTTTCGTGTGGTCAGAGGTGAAGACGTGCCGCACAGCCGGCACATCGAGCATTCGTTGGCCCTTCGCCAGCTCGAACAAGCACTGGACGAACTCGCCGAAGCTCAGGATTTCTTCGACTCAGCCGTGGGCAAGATCGCACCGAAGCCCAAGCGGACCAACTGATCGCGTCGTCCGCCTGCTTTTGTTTTTCGGCTTATCAGAAACCATGTCCACGACGATTGAACGGCTTGACGGAGAAGCGCGCGAACGTCTGATCCGCTGGATTCGCCATCGCATGGACGAATTCGGCATTTCGCTCGCGGCGCTCGCGCAGTCTCTCGATTCCGACCGCAAGAAGCAGCAGGCAGTCTCTTATCGCGACGCATGGGGCAACACGTGGAACGGTAGCGGCGATCTGCCTGAATGGCTGCAACGAGCCGTAGCGGCCGGGCAAAGCATCGAGCACTTCCGCTGCGGTGAGGACGCTTAGCCCCCCTGCTGCCCCCGTATTTTCAGCCTTCACGAGCATAGCGAACAGAGGGCCGAGCGCCACCCTCGCTGTCAGACCTTCTGCTTGACCACCGCCGCCATCAACCCCGGAAACCGCGCGTCCAGTTCGGCACGCCGCAACGTGTTCTGATGCACGGTACCCTCGACGCGCGTCTGCACAAGGCCGGCCTCGCGCAAGATGCGGAAGTGATGGGACACGCTCGACTTCGGCCGGCCGCCGTCGAGCTCGCCACAAGTCGCCTCTTTTACTCGCGCCAGATGAAGGACAATTCCGAGTCGCACCGGGTCGCTCAGTGCATGGAAGACCCGCTCAAGGGCGAAGTCCTCAGGATCAGGATGGTTATAGGTTCGCATCCTGCAAATGATAGCGGTTTCTGCGATACTGAGTAGTTCGATTTTCATCGAACTACGGAACAAGAGTATTCACGGGAGCTTCGCAGATGTCCGCACTTTTTGAACCCTTCAAGCTGAAGGACGTGTCTTTACGCAACCGCATCGCGATTCCGCCGATGTGCCAGTACACCGCGGTCGACGGTCTGATCAACGACTGGCACCGCGTGCATCTGGCCGGTCTCGCGCGCGGCGGCGCCGGACTGGTTATTGTCGAGGCAACGGGCGTGTCGCCGGAAGGGCGTATCACTCCCGGCTGTACCGGGCTCTGGAACGACGCGCAGGCCGAGGCCTTCGCGCCAGTCGTCGCTGCGATCAAGGCTGCCGGGGCGGTGCCGGGTATCCAGATCGGCCACGCAGGCCGCAAAGCGAGCGCCAACCGGCCCTGGGAAGGTGACGACCATATCAGCGCTGGCGATCCGCGCGGCTGGTCGACGATTGCCCCATCCGCAATCGCTTTCGGCGCCAATCTACCTAAAGTGCCCAAGGCCATGACGCTGGAGGACATCGCACGAGTTCGCGAAGACTTCGTCGCGGCCGCCAAACGAGCACGCGACGCCGGCTTCGAATGGCTGGAGTTGCACTTCGCGCACGGCTATCTCGGTCAGAGCTTCTTCTCGACGCACTCCAATCAACGTGACGATGCATATGGCGGCAGCCTCGAGAATCGCAGCCGCTTCCTGCTGGAAACGCTGGCAGCAGTGCGCAAGGTGTGGCCCGAGCATTTGCCGTTGACCGCGCGTTTCGGTGTGATCGAATACGATGGACGCGATGAAGAAACGCTCGCGGAATCGATTGAACTGGCGAAAAACTTCAAGCGCGAAGGCCTCGATATGCTGAGCGTCAGTGTGGGGTTCTCGACGCCGACCGCGGATATCCCGTGGGCGCCTGCGTTCCTAGCACCGATTGCCGAACGCGTGAGGAAGGAAGCCAATCTGCCGGTCTCGTCCGCATGGGGCATCGATACGCCGGAACTCGCGGATCGCTCGATCGGCAATGGTCAGCTCGATCTGGTGATGGTCGGCCGTGCACACCTCGCCGACCCCCACTGGCCGTACCATGCCGCGCGCAAGCTCGGCATCGAACGTGCGTCGTGGACGCTGCCGGCGCCGTATGCGCACTGGCTCGAGCGTTACGCGGTCAATTGAAGACGCGGTAAGCGCGTTGAAGCGGGCCGGGCTCACGGTTTTCTGGCGCCCGGCCAGCTTTTGCCTGGTTAGCCGACCGCTGCCGCCTGCGGGAAGCGGGCCGCGCTTTACCGAGTGATGCGCGATGAGCGGCCAGTCGAGCTTCGCTGGCCGCGCCCCGCCGCAGGACTTACTGCTTTGCCAGCTCCGCATCGATAGCGGCGACCAGACGCGGATCATCCGCCGTGACGTCTGGCGCAAAGCGCCCCACCACTTCGCCATCGCGGCTGATCAGAAACTTTTCAAAATTCCACAGCACGTCCGCCTGATTCTTGGGGTTCACGCCATAGCCCTTCAGGCGCTCGCGGAACGGGCCGTCACCGGTCGCAACCGGCTGCTTTTCGGTCAGCAGCGCGTACAGCAGATGCTTGTCTTCGCCGAGCACGGAGATCTTCGAGAACAGCGGAAACTGGATGTCGTACTCGGTGGAACAGAACGAAGCAATCTCGGCGTCGCTGCCCGGCTCCTGGCCTTTGAAGTTATTGGCCGGAAAGCCCAGCACTTCAAGGCCGTTGGCGCGCTTCGCCTCGTACAGGCTTTCCAGTCCGCTGTATTGAGGCGTGAGACCACACTTCGATGCCACATTAACCACCAGCAGGACCTTGCCACGATACTGCGCGAGGCTGCTGTCCTGACCGTCAATCGCTTTCAAGGGGATGTCATGTAACGCGAGTGCCATAGAGTCTCCATTGCCGCCAGGTGCGGCAAATATTGTGGGCGAAACAGAAGACTAACGGACTTCCGCGTTTGCTGCCGGCCGCGCCGCGAACGCCATGGGGTTGGCGTCGTACACTCGACCCGCGCAGCCCACACTCTTAGTCGGGCGTCTCCCACCCCAGCCCGAGACTCTTTTGCAGCGCGACGTAGTCCTTGATCAACTGCGCGTCGCTCTGAATGCGGTTCTGTTCCGCCGAATAGCGGGTACGTTCCGTATCGAGCCAGTCGAGCGCAGTGGTCGTGCCCGCGCGATAACGTTGTTCCGTCAACACCGCAGCGTGCGTGGCCGAGTCCTCCACCTCGCGCAGACTCACGGTGTTTTCGCGCTCGTGTCCATAGCGCGACAGCGCCACGTCCGCGTCTTTCAGTGCGCCCAGCACCGTGCTCTCATACTTAGCTTCGGCTTCGTCGCGTCCAGCCTTGGACTGATCGACAGCCGCCCTGGTGCGGCCAAAATCGAGAATATTCCACTGCAGGTACGGCGCGCCGAGCCACGTGTAGTTGCTCTTGCGCAGCAGATGGCCCGGATCGGACGCGCTAAAACTCAGATCGCCAAACAGCGTAACCTTCGGAAACCAGTCCGCGACATGCTCGCCGATTTGCGCATTCTGCGACGCGAGCCGTCGCTCCGCCGCGCGAATGTCGGGGCGCTGGCGCAGCAGACGCGCGGGGTCGCCCACCGCCACCGTTGCAGGCAGCGAGGGCAGCGCTTGCGGCGGGGCCAGCTCGCTATCCAGCGCTCCGGGCTCGCGGCCCGTCAGTACAGCTAGTTCGTCGAGCGACTCGTCGACCTGGGCGTCGAGCGGGATGATGCTCGCACGCGTGTTCTCGACCTGCGAGCGGATCCGTTCGACATCGAGATCGGAGGCGACCCCGCGCGATCGACGCTGCTCGGTCAGCGTCAGGATGCGCGCTTCGAGGTCGGCGGATTCGTGGGCGATCGTCACGCGCTGCTGCTCGTCGCGCAAGCCTACATACGCCTGCGCGACCTCGGCGGCGAGCTGCACATGCGCATCGGCGAGATCGGCTTGCGAGGCATCCGCTTCCGCCGACGCCGCCTCGATCGCACGACGCGTACCGCCGAAGATATCGATTTCCCAGCTAGCATCGAAACCCGCGAGGTAAAAACCAATCGGTCCGCCGCCACTCGAGGAAGAACTCGAGCCACCTTCGAGCGACGCCAGATCCGGGGAACGCGTGCGCAGATACGCCGCGGTCGCCGAACTCTTTGGCAGCTCATTGCTCTGCTGCCCCGCGAGGCCAGCGCGCGCCTGTCGCACGCGCGCCTCAGCGGCGTGCAGGTCAGGGCTATTCTTGAGCGCGGTGTCGATCAACGCGTTGAGCTGCGGGTCATTGAGTGCCAGCCACCATGCGGCTGCCACCGGTGCCGTCGACACGGTGCCCTGCGGCGCGCGGTTGAACGCGTTGGCTTGCGCCGCTACGGGGGCGGCTTGCGATGCGCCGTGATAGTCGGGGCCCACCGTGCAACCGGCTAATGCCAGCGCGGCGACCACGGGAAGCAGGCCAAGGCAACGAGCAGTGTTGAGTGACTTCATGTTGTTTTCAATGTCCTGCCGACGGTGTGCCGGCAGCCGGCCTCTTCAGAAAGAACGCGAGCGGAATGCAGAGCAGCAGTGCGATGCCAAGCACGTAGAAAGTTTCGGAGTACGTCATGACCAACGCTTGCAGCTGCATCGTTGCGGTGAGTTGGCCGATCGCCTGAAGCTTGGCGTAGGCCATGTCCCCGCCCTGCGCGAAGAAGCTGGCCGCGCTCGCCGTGATGTGTTCCTGCCCGATCAATGAATTGGCCGTCACGGACTCGCGGATCACGTCCTCGTGGAACGTATTGCGGCGGTCGATGAAGGTACCGAGCAGCGCAAGTCCAACTGAACCGCCCAGGTTGCGCGCCATGTTGTAGAGGCCGGCGGCATCGCCCGCTTCCTCACGCGGAACGGCCGCCATCGATGCCTGGTTGAGCGGCATCATCGCCATCACCTGGCCCACGCCGCGCAGCAGTTGCGACCAAGTAAAGTCATGCCCGACACTTTGCGCGGTGAGCGAGATATCGAGCATGCAGCTCGCAGCGAAGCAGCACAGTCCACCGATCACCATCAGGCGCGTGTCAACGCGACCCATTAGGCGCGGCAGCACCGGCATCAATAGAAACGCGGGCACGCCGGATATCAGCATGACGCCCCCGGACTGTTCGGCGTTGTAGCCCGACACATTGCTCAGAAACTGTGGCAGCAGATACGAGACGCAATAGAGCCCCGCCCCCACCGTGAAAACGATAAAGATGACGCTGGCATAGCGCGTATTCTTCAGGAGTTTCAGACGCACGATGGGCGCCTTCGACACGAACTGCGCGATCAGCAGCAGCAGGATGCCCGCTGCGGAAAGGATGCTCAGCCAGACGATCATCGACGATTCGAACCAGCGTTCGCGCTGTCCTTCTTCGAGCACGACGGTCAGCGAACTGAGCCCCGCAGCAAGTCCGACGATGCCGAGCCAGTCGGCCTTGATGAACTGCGACCAGTCGGTCCGCCCCTTGTTCAGCCCGACAAACAGCAGGGTCACCAAGGCGACGCCCACCGGGATGTTGAGAAAGAAGCACCAGCTCCAGTCGATATTCTCCGCGAGCCAGCCGCCCACCACCGGACCCAGCAGCGGCCCAAGCAGCACAATCAGGCCGAACATGGTCATGCCGATGGGCATCTGATGACGCGGCAGGCGCGTCGCCACGATGGTCTGCGCAGTCGGAATCATCGCGCCGCCCACAAAGCCCTGGCCGATCCGCCCCGCGATCATCTGCGGCAGGCTGTGCGAAACGCCGCACATGATGGAGAACATCGTGAACAGCGTGGCGTTGCCAAGCAGGAAATTGCGCAGTCCGAACACGCGCGTGAGCCACGCGGCGAGCGGGATCATCACAATCTCGGACATCAGGTAGCCGGTCGAAATCCACGTGCCTTCCGTGCCGGTCGCGCCGATTTGCCCCTGGATCTGTGGCAGGGCCGAGTTCGTGATGGAGATGTCGAGCGTCGCCATCAGCGCGCCGAGCGCGCCCGCGGCGACGGCGATCCAGTCGGCCGCGGTGGCGTTGGGTGGATGCGCCGGCTGAGCCGCCTTCGCGGCAGACGGCATGCCGGATGCCACGGACGGGTTGCCGGAATTAGCCACGCCCATTTTCCCGTTCGATGCGTTGTGCTGTGTCGCGCGCGCTACGCGTGTCCACGTCGACGTTCACCGACAGGCCGGGCAGCAATACCTTGCGCGTCTCCGGGCCGGCCGCAATGTGGATCTTCACCGGCACGCGCTGCACGATCTTGGTGAAGTTGCCAGTGGCGTTCTGCGCGGGCAGCAGGGCGAACTGCGAGCCGGTGCCGGGCGAGAAGCTGTCCACCGTGCCATGCAGGTCGGCGCCAGGCAACGCGTCGATGCGGATCGTCGCAGGCTGGCCGACGCGCATCAGGCCGATCTGCGTTTCCTTAAAATTCGCCGTGAGATACACGTCCTGCACCGGCACAATGGTCATCAGGCGCGTGCCGGGCTGCACGTACTGGCCGATGCGCACGGTGCGGTCGCCGACGCGTCCGGCAATCGTGCTGCGCACCAGCGTGTCTTCTGTATCGAGCTTCGACTGGTCTGCGGCGGCGATCGCCGCGTCGAGTTGCGCGTGGGCTTGCTGGATCTGTGCCTGCAGATTTGCGACCTGCCGCTCGGCGACTTGCAGCGCCGCGGCATCGGCCGCGCGTGTCGCACTCGCCTGGCGCGCGGTGTTGCGGAGGTCGGCGACTCGCTCGTCGGTCTCGGCACCGGTGACGGCGAGCGGCTCGTAGCGCTTGACCTGCGCCAGCGCATGCGCCTCGTTCGAGACGGCGCCGTCGAGTTGCGCGCGCGCCTCGCCGATACTAGCCTGCTGCTGCGCCAGCTCGGCCTCGCCACGCAGGATGTCCGCACGACGTGCGGCAACCGTTGCGCTCGACTGCTCCAACGCGGCCGTGTATTGCCGGCTGTCGAGCCGCACGAGCGGCTGCCCGACGGCCACCGTCTGGTTGTCGCCAACCAGCACTTCAGCCACATAACCGGACACCTTTGGCGCAACGGTCATACTATCGGCTTGCAGATAGGCATCGTCAGTGCTCTGTATGAAACGGCCCACGGTCCACCAGCGCACACCCCACGCGGCCGCGGCCACAAGAGCGATAACACCCGCCGCCATGAGCAGCCGGCGCGCGGGAGAACGGCGAGCGGGGGTAGCGGCCCCGGCATCGTTGACGGGAAGGGTGGCGGACATGACGACTCCAGATTTGTTCCAATTGATATAATTATTCCAGTTGGCACATTTCTGTCAATTGATATATTTTTGGCTGGCTTACCAAAACTTCGAGGATCAAACGGATGTCCCCTGCCCCGAGACATCGCCACGCCGTCGACGGCGGCTATCCGCGTGGCGAAGAAACGCGTGCTCGAATCGTGTTGGCGGCGCTCGCCCTGTTTGGCGAACGCGGCTTCGACGGCGCCTCCACGCGCGACATCGCAGAACGGGCGGGTGTCAACGCGCCGGCCATCGGCTATTACTTCGACAACAAGGAAGGGGTGTATCTCGCGTGCGTGGAACACATCGTCACGCGGGTCTGGGAGCAGATCGCGGCACCCGTCGAGGCAGCCGAGGCGGCGCTGGCGAGCAACGCAGACGACGACGCGCTGATCGAGGCCTTCTGCGCGATTCAGGCGCGCATTGCCGAGTTCATGTTCATCTCCACTGAATCCAACGACTGGCGCCTGTTCATGGCGCGTGAGCAAGCGGGGCTCGGGCCGTCATCGGGGTTCGAGATGATCGAGAAGTGCATTAGTCGTCGCATGACCAGCGTCAGCGCAGGGATCGTGGGGCGGCTGCTCGGACGTCCGGCAGATGACGAAGAGACGCTGATTCGAACGCTGACGCTTAACGGGCCGCTGCTCGTGTTCCACACCCACGGTCGCAAGACGCTGGGGGTGCTCGGATGGGATGCCATTGATGCGGAGAGGCTGGCGAAACTGATGAACATCGTCAAGCAACACACGGTCACGGTGCTTCAGAGCATGACTGAGATGAAGCGCGGGAAAGTGCCGCGCGAGTCGAAAACGCAAGCCGCTAAGGGCGGGCGGACTCGGAGTACATCGTAGGAGGCAGTTGGTGCCGGCGAGTGACTCGAGTGGCGAGTCACGTCGCTGCGCTATCGCGCTGAACGCGTCGTGATAACTGCAGAAGAATGGGGAGGAGTGACGAACCACCAGATGAGGAGTCCGGCTTCGCCCCAGCCGGGAGCTAGATTCGCCACACCAAGAATTGTGCGCCGCGCGGCCGCCGCCGTCATCGTGTGAATCGGCAAAGCACTCTTACCGATTTTGGGACAGTCCAGCTGTGGCGCCTCCGAACCAACCTCAACCACTCGCCGCCAATCACAAGGCGCGCATCCGTTACCGCATGGTGTTTCGAGCAGGAATCGCTCCGTAGCGGGCTCAGTCCGTTGCAGAGCACCCGATTAATATCGCGATAGTGGAATATTGATTTTTACTATTGATGACGAATCTTGATAGTTAACAGGTAGACTCGCTTCCGTTGTCCTATCACCGCCCCGTCTACGGCCGCGGCGCCGGGCAAAGCAGAACGAACGACCTTTCAGCTATCGGAGCAAATCTCGTGAATTTCAAAAACGTTGCCGCCCTCGCACTTGCCGCCATGATTGCCTCGCCGGCCTTTGCCGCCGGCTATGACTCTCCTGAGCCGCCGGCCGCAGCGCCCGCCCAACCCGCTGGCCTGACCCGCGCCCAAGTGCGTGCCGAGCTCGTCCAGCTCGAACAGGCCGGTTATCGCCCGTACACCGGTCACGCCAGTTACCCCGATCAGATCGAGGCTGCTGAAGCCAAGGTGGCTGCACAAAATGGTGGAACCGGCGTCGGTGGCGTCGCGGACGGCTCGTCGAACGCGGGGCACCTCGCCATTAGCAAGTTCGACTGGAACGAGATGTACGGCCGCCATTGATGCACTGATCCGGGCGCCGCGGAAGGATGCGGATGGCATCTGGTCATTGACCGTATCCTCCACGGGCTCCCTGTTTGAAGAACTGGTCCACTACCGCCATAACGCCTGATAGTGAGCCAGTTTCATGTTTGAATCCTCCGCCATCGGGCTCCCGGTGGCTTCGCTCAGGCCTCACGGTCTGGGCGTTTTTTCTCTAGTTCATCGACGGTGAGTCGCCCGGCATACGCATGATTTTCACTCTTCTATTAGAACGCCTCGACCGCTGGATGCGAAATACCCACCAGACCCGCTGTGATGAATATCTTGCAGCTTCGAAAGATATTGCCGAGCTTGAGCGTCGCATGAAAGATTGTGACGGTTAGCTCGGACCGACGCCATCACGAGCCCTTCGCGATAGCGACGCGGCGCTCTCCAACCAAGCATAGCGCGCACCTGCTTCCGGTAAACAATCAATTGCGGGATTCGTATTAACGCCAGGTGGGCACCAGCCTAAGCTTAATGGTTGGCTGCGGACGTCGAATTGCAGTCAGTGCAAGAACGATCTGTGAAGAGGAGATTTATCATGAAGTCGTTAATCTATGCAGTCTCTGCTGCCGCCGTCTTCGCCGCTCCGGTCATCGCACTCGCTCAGTCGAACGGACCCGTGACGCGCGAACAAGTGCAGGACGAAATCGTTCAACTCGAGAAGGCTGGCTTCAATCCGGCGAACGCGAGCACGGTTGACTTTCCGACGAACTTTAACGGCGGCCCCGCGGCTGGACAAGACAGTGGTTACGGACCGTCTTCCAGCGGATCGTCGCAGGTTGGACGCCCCACAAGCACTATCGGCATGAAGCCCGTTTTCTTCGGCCAATAAGCTGTCGCGCTTGCTCCGAACGTCAACGGAAGTGGGACGCAACGTCCCACTTCCCGGCTTGCTCATACTCGAGCCAAAGATCGCCACCATTCTCGGCGTCCAGAATTTGGCGTAACAGGAATGGTCGGCGCTTTCCTGATTGTCGCGCTGGCACACGTTCCGGTCGTCGAAGCCGTCGGCCGGTATCGGTTCATCTTCACGCCGATCGCCTTGTACCCGCCCCGCGTATTCCAACATCTCGCCGGCCCGTCGGCTAGCTGCCTGGCTAGCCGGCGTATGCTTCGATACGCGACGCCGTGAAGCTTTCTTGCTTCATTGCCCACCCATGCAGGCAACGTGTAAGCATATTATGTCGTAGACGATCCATCGAGGGTCAATACGCATCATAACAACACGCCTGAACGGCTGATTTAACTAATTTAATCAACCCCAATCAACGTGAGTCACACTCTTTCAACGGCAGTATCTTCAGAACTCGAAATCCGCAAGAGCCGCTTCATCGCCCACGCGATCCCTGTCGCGGACCGCGATGCGGCGATGGCCGAACTGCGCCGCCTGCGCGAAGAGAACCCCACCGCCACGCACGTCTGCTGGGCTCTGCTGGCGGGCGGCCAGTCCGGCATGTCGGACGACGGCGAACCGTCGGGCACCGCCGGCAGGCCGATACTCGAAGTGCTGCGGCATCACGATCTCGATGGCGTGCTGGCCGCCGTGGTGCGCTACTACGGCGGTGTGAAACTAGGCGCGGGCGGTCTCGTGCGCGCCTATACCGATGCCATTGCCCGCGTGCTGCAGGACGCGCCGCGCGTCGAACGGATTGCCCAAGTCTTACTGACCGTCGAAATCGCCTATCCCGACGAAGCACGCGTGCGCCGCTGGATTGAACAGGAAGGCTACACGCTCGCCGATAGTGGGTATGAAATGGAGGTGCGGTTGACGGTCAGCATGCCCGTTACGGCGGTGGACGGCGCACGTGCAGCGCTACGGGATATGACGCAAGGGCGTGCGCTGTTTCCTGAAGAGAACTGAGGCGGGTGGGCGTCGCGGGGTGTTCAATGCGTCGCCACTAACTCCGGCTTGGTCCGCTTGCCCGCAACATCCGCCTGTGCATCCTCCAGAATCATCTCGGCTCCCTTCTCCGCCACCATCATCGTCGGCGCATTGATATTGCCGGACGTGATATTCGGGAAGATGGAAGCATCGACCACTCGCAAAGCCGTCATGCCGTGCACGCGCAACCGCTCGTCGACCACTGAAGTCTGCACGTCCGAGCCCATCGCGCACGATCCACACAGGTGATAGATCGAGCCAGACTGCTCGCGGAAATACTGCAGGAATCCTTCGCGAGTATTGACCTGCGGGCCCGGCGAAATCTCTTCAACCGTGATGCCCTTCAGCGCGGGCGCTGCCATCACCTTGCGCACCAATTCACAACCCTGGATGACCTCGTCGATATCTTTCGCCGTAGTCAGCGCGTTGATGCGAATCTTAGCGGCATCCTCAACCCGGTTCGACGCAATCTCAATCGAACCGCGGCTTGTCGGCCGGCACGGATTGAAGGCCAGCAGGAAGCCCGAATACGGTTCCGGCTCAAGGCTCGCCTTGTTGCTCTTCGGAATCCGGTACGACAGCGGATTGAAATACAGTTGCAGATTAGGCTGCGTCTGCTGATCGTTGCCCTTGAAGAAACCGCCCGACTGGTTCACGCTCATCGCAAGCGGTCCCTTGCGCGTCAGCAGGTACTGCAAGCCCAGTTTGAGCTTGCCGAGCAACGGTCGCATTTCATCATTCAACGTCTTCACGTTGGCGCGATAGTAGAAACTCACGCACAGATGGTCCTGCAGATTCTGCCCGACCGCCGGTAGTTCGTGCACGAGCGGAATGCGATGCTGCGCGAGCAGCGCCTTGTCACCCACACCTGACAGTTGCAGAAGCTTCGGCGTATCCACCGCGCCCGCCGACAGAATCACCTCGCGGTTCGCCGTGAAGCTACGTGCGCTGCCATTCTGCTTGACCACCACGCCCGTCGCCCGCTTGTTGCGATCGAACAGCACCTGGCTGACCAGCACGTCACGTTCGACGGTCAGATTCTTGCGGTCCAGCACCGGATGCAGATACTCGAAGCTGCTCGACGAGCGCTGCCCGTTTCGCGTGTTGACATCGTAGATGCCCGAGCCTTCAAACTGCGCACCGTTGAAGTCATCGGTACGCTTATAGCCCGCCTGCTCGCAACCCTTGAGGAACACGTGGCAGATCGGATGCACCGCATCCTTCATCGGCGAAATGCGAATCGGGCCATCGGCGCCGTGATACTCAGTATTGCCAAGCGGATGGGACTCGAACTTGCGGAAATACGGCAGCACGTCCTTGAACGACCAGCCTTTGTTGCCAGCTGCGGCCCAATCGTCGAAATCGTGCGGCTGGCCACGCACGAAGATCATCGCGTTGATCGATCCGGAGCCGCCTTGCACCTTACCGCGCGGGCAATAGATCGGCCGGTTGTCGAGTTCCTTTTCGGGCTCGCTGTAATACATCCAGTTATAGGTTTCGTTGTAGTACGTCTTGGTAAAACCCACTGGAATCTTGAACCAGAACGAACTGTCCTTGCCGCCCGCCTCGATCAGCAGCACAGAATACTGGCCCGACGCCGTCAGGCGATTGGCGAGGATGCAGCCCGCAGAGCCCGCGCCAACAATAATGTAGTCGTAGTTCATGGTATATCTCGCCCGACGGCGTCCGCTTCAGTAAATGCGAAAGTAAATCTCAAGCTCAACCCTTGGCCGGCGCGAGATCCTTGACGTCCGCAGGCTTCGCGGCCATCTGCAGATGCAGGCGTTGGCCCTTGTACGGCGAATGCTGCCGCACCACATCCATGTTCAGCTCCACGCCAAGACCTGGCTCCTGCGACGGAATGATGTAGCCGTCTTCCCAGCGGATGGGCGTCTTCAGCACTTCTGCGTGGAAACCGCCCCACGTACCGATGCTTTCCTGAATCAGGAAGTTCGGCGTGCAGGCTGCCAGCTGAATGCTGGCCGCGGCGCCCACCGGGCCGTTGTAGAGGTGCGGCGCGATCTGCGCGTAATACACCTCGGCAATGCTCGCCACTTTCTTTGCTTCGAGAAGACCGCCCACGCGCGCCACATTCAGCTGCAGGATCGATGCGGCACCCGCTTCGAGCAGCTTGAAGAATTCGTACTTGGTGGTCAGTCGCTCGCCTGCTGCGATAGGAATGCTTGTGTGCTTCGCCACCTGGGCCATCGCCCCTTCCTGCCCCGGAGGCACCGGCTCTTCGAACCACAGGGGATCGTATTTCTCGATGCGTTTGGCAAGGCGGATGGCCGAGGACGGCACCATTTGCCCGTGCGTGCCGAACAGCAAGTCAGCCTTACTACCCACGGCTTCGCGCACCCTGCGGCAGAAGAGCTCGCAACGATCCAGCACTTCCATCGACAACTGATGGCCCGAATAGGCGGTGTACGGGCCGGCCGGGTCGAACTTGACTGCCGTAAAACCGCGCTTCACGTTCTCAACCGCGCATTCGGCTGCAAGATCTGGGTCGTCGTAATCGTATTCCCCTCGGCTATTTTTCGGGTACAGGTAGGTGTACGAACGAAGCCGCTCATTGACCATTCCGCCCAGCAGTTCGTATACCGGCTTGCCCGCTGCCTTGCCAATGATGTCCCAGCACGCCATTTCGAGGCCACTGACAACGCCCATCATGGTCAGGTCGGGACGCTGCGTGAAACCGCTCGAATAGGCTTCGCGCCACAGGCGCTCGACGTGATGCGGATCCTTGTCCAGCAGATAGCGGCTGAACACGTCGTCGATGATGTGGGTCATTGCATCCGGATGGAACGTCGCCGAATAGATTTCTCCGACGCCTTCAATTCCGCAAGCCGTCTTCAGCTTGACGAAGATCCAGTACATGCCACCCAGGTGCGGCGGCGGTACAGCGACAATATGCGTTTCGAGCGAAACAACTTTCATTTACGCACCTTCTTTCCTGTTAAGCATGTTTCTCAACGCGAGCGCGGCAAAGCCACCCAGCGTCGCCACTGCGGCCACATAGCCGAAGTAGAGTTGATAGCCGAATACGCCCGGGTACGTCTGTGTCAGGTAGCCGTTTATGAGCGGCAGGAAGACGTCCGGCGAGTAGCCGAGTACCGAGATCAAACCGATCGCGAGGCCCATCGTTTCCACCGGCACATTGCAGCGGTCGAGCAACGACCAGTAAAGGCCGCGGATCGCGTAGGTCAGAATGCCGATGAACAGCACGAGGAACACCAGTGCCACGTGACTGCCGATGCCAGGCGCTGCGACCAGTCCGAGCAGCGAGACAGCCGCGAGAAACAGCGAGATCACCAGCACGGAAATCTTGGAGAAGCGGTCACCCAGGAAGCCGCCGCCGATGCCGCCAATAGGCCGCATCCACAGCTTGAGCGTCGTGATCGTGCCGGCCATCACCACCGAGAGACCGATCGTCCCTTCATGCAGGTACGCGGAGAAGCTATAGGTTGCCCAGAACACCTGATAGCCGCAGAACACGATAGCAGCGACAAGCCACAACTCTGGAATCGTCGCGAGCGTCTTCAGGTCGACTAATACATTGCTGCGTTTGCGCCTGGCAGCGTTATCCGCGGCCGCCCTGCTGCCCTGCGGATCCTTCACCAGCCCGAGGACCACGCCCAGCGCGATGCACAGGAACGCGTACATGTAGACCACCAGCTTGAGGCCGGCCGCCACCGGTTCGCCGCGCGTCTGCGTGGCCCATGCAAACAGCGTGATGGCTACGGTTGCCAGAAGTGCTTCGACCAGACCTCGGCCACCGTCGAGAAAGCCAAAGAAGCGCCCCTGCTCATGCGCGCCCGCAATCATCGTCACGCGCTTGATCACAGCAGCCCAGAAAGTGAGCCCCGTCGACAGGCCCCAGCCGCCGAAAATCACCATCAGCAGATCGAACGACGGCGCCGTCGAATACCAAAGACCGAGCACACCGGTTGCGATCAGCGAGAAGCAGATGAGCAGTCGTGGCGCGATACGATCGGCCAACCAGCCGCTCGGCAGATAGCTCAGCAAAAAGATGGTGCCGAGCGACGAATACAGATAACCAAGCTGGCTGTCGGTGATATGAAACACTTCCAGCATCGTCGGCTGGTACACCTGCCGCAGATAGAGAATCGGATAGATCGCGCCGGCGGCGATCACCAGCAGCAGCAATTGCACATAGCGCTGCGCTTTGGTTTCGCGTAAGGAGGCGTCGTCGTTGGACACGGCCAGCGAGGCATTGGATTGGACAGGGCGAGATGACACTGAGGTGCTCCTAGGAGACACGCAAGGCCCGCGATGCATTGCTGCACCGGCTTTGTCGAGTCTCCGATATCTTTGTTATCGTTGCAGGGTGCTTACGCGAATCTGCAGGTTGAGAAAAAGGCGCGCCGCGGTGCGCGACGCGCCGGATCTGGATAGAGGTTGTTTTAGTACTTCATGACCACAAGACGGGTTTGCGTGAATTCGAGCATTCCGTGCTTGCCGTCGTCGCCGCCGAGGCCCGAGCGCTTCCAGCCAGCATGGAAGCCTTGATACGGATCGGCCGGCGTGCGGTTCACGTACAGTTCGCCTGCTTCGATGCCGTTGGCAACTTTCATCGCAGTGCGATAGTTCTCGGTGTACAGCACCGACGAAAGGCCGAATTGATGATCGTTAGCCATCCCGAGCGCTTCATCGAGCGTGCGGTATTTGACCACCGGCATGATCGGGCCGAAGGTCTCTTCCTGGATGATCTCCATGTCCTGACGGCAGTTCGACAACAACGTCGCCGGATAGAAAAAGCCCTTGCCTTCCGGCAATTCGCCGCCCGTCTCGACCTTGGCGCCCGCTTCCACCGCGCGTTGGACCATGGCGTGAATCGACCGGCGTGATGCATCGTTGACGAGCGGCCCCATCAGGGCGGGATTTTCTGCACGATCGCCCGATTTCACGGCACTCATATGCTGCTTGAGCAACGCCAAGAAACGGTCATGTACGCTTTCATGCACATACACGCGTTCGATCGCCGTGCACAACTGGCCGCAGTGGGTGGTCTTCGAAGCGACCAGCTCGCGCGCGGCCTTCTCGAGGTCGGCATCCGGCTCGATGATCGCGGGCGTCTTGCCGCCCAGTTCGAGCGACGGCTTCGCGATGTTCGCCTTGCAGTACTCGAGTACCTTGCGGCCCGCGCCTACGCTGCCCGTCAGTGTGATCATGCCGACCGCCGGATGCGTGCAGAGCGTTTCTGCCACGTCGTGGCTCATCGCCAGAATATTCACCACGCCTGCGGGCAGACCGGCACGTTCGACGGCCTTGGCAATTTCGAACGCGGAGGTCGGCGTGTTGTTACTCGGCCGCACCACCACTGTATTGCCGGAAATCAGCGCAGGAGCAACCTTGCGCATGAACGTGTAGACCGGATAGTTGAACGGAATCAGGCAAGCTACGACGCCGATCGGCTCGCGATGCAGAACCAGATTCTCGTCAGGCGTATCGCTCGGAATGACCTCGCCTTCGATGCGGCGCGCCCACTCCGCGTGATAGCGGGTGATCTGACCAGCGTAGATGGCTTCGTTGGTCGCGTCGGCGACGCTCTTGCCCGACTCCAACGCGAGCGCCGCGCCGATCGCAGGCGCGCATTCGGTCAACGCGTCGGCAAGTTTGTGCAGGTAGACAGCACGTTCGGCGGCCGGCAGCTTACGCCAGCCTTTCTGCGCAGCAGCGGCGGCGTTGACCGCAGCAATCGCTTCGTCCTTCGAAACGCCCGCGACGTGGGCAACCAGGGCCTCGGTGGCGGGGTTGTAGACGGGAATGAGTTCGTCGGTAGCGGGTTCGATGAACTGGCCGTGAGCAAAATTCCGATCGAGTCGCATAGTCGTTACCAGGTGGCGTAGTGCGAAAAACGCATGGCCGACGACTATGGATTCCATGCCGTCGGTGCATGAGCCGAATTCTTCTCCGCACAGCGAGGGGCGACAAGCGACTAATTTGAGAGCCAAACATTCGAAAAACTCATGTTTGGCGAAGGCAGGGAGAGGCTAGCCGATCCGCAGCAACGACGCCTGACTTTCGAGCAAGGTCTGCAATTCATCGGAATCGGGCCGCGTCCCCCAGTTTCGCGCGCCGGCCACCGACGCGATGGCAATCCATGAGTTGGGCGGAAACCATTCCCGCACGACGGCTTTCCCCTGGAGAATCCGCAGACGGCCGGTTTGCTGGCAATAATCGGCGCATAGCTCCGTGCCGTCCAGCTGGGCGGTCACGAGAAGGTTACGCGTTCGCTGCATTGATGTCTCCCGCAAGAAAATGGCGTGCATCGCGGAATGCCCGGCGGACTTGTGTGAGTTCCAACAGTGACGGAAGTCTATGGACGGGTCTCATTTACAGGTGAAACGCGCATGCGAGATTGGTAACTCGACGTTACGGCCCCTCGCTGCGAAGAAATTAAGTTATCGCGCAGCTGCGTCGTCGCTGACGGTGTGCATCCAGTGCGGGAATAACCCCGTATATGAGGTGACGCGACGCAATCTCGCATCGCATACCGGGAGAATGGAAATGAACAAGGCAATTTTGACCGTCTTCATGACGGGCGTAGCTGCAATTTCGTTGAGCGTGTCGGATGCGGCGTTTGCGGGAAACAACGGCGGTGCCGGTAATGCTCATGGTGCTGCAACCGCCGGGATGACCTATCACGGTGACCCGATCGACAGCCCATGGACCACCAAACCCGCCGGCATGACGATGGATCAAAGCAACATGGATGTGCCATCGGCGAGCGACACATCGAACGACCAGACGACGCAAGCGAAGACGGATCCGCAGTAAAGTGCAGCGACATTCATCAGCACTACCAATAATTCCGCTGCGCTTCGCTAGCGTGTCAGCCGGTGTAGCCGTTCTTGCAGAGTCGTCCTGCAAGTGACGGCTGACCCGTTGCTATAACTCCGGATTGGCCAGGTCAGCGGCGACGATATGCTCGCCATACACCTGTGCAGCCGCCAGCGCCTCCACTTTCGTCGGGAAGGGTCCGAGTTCTGGCGCCCCGTCGAACGGGAACAACAGTCTGCCGTCCGTCTTGCGGACCACGTTCAGAACACCGAAAAAGCGCCGATAGCCGGCGAGGCGTGAGGAAGCCGAGATTTCGAAATCGCTCTCGGATTTCGCCGGAACACTGGGGATGAATGTGGACTTGCTCATACGCTGAAACGGGTTGAATTAGCGGGCGCCGACCCTGGCCGGGCGCGACGCGGTCATTCAGTTCGGATGGGGAGCGTGACGGGCACCGCGCCCGCCCATTCCCTCGAAGCGGCGTGAGCCGCTGTGGATCAGTACGCTTCCCTTAGCCAAGGGCCCCAAACTGCGCCCTCGGCCTTCAGTCGAGTATAGGTGGCGCTTTGTCCGGTCGGGACGTCGGATGTATCGCCGTGTGGCTTTACATCAGTGGTATGCAGCGCGAATGCCTGGCGTTCATCGGTGTCCACGGTGACGCGCCCAATGGGCTCCAGAGCCTCGCTTTGCGCGGATTCCAACAGCGCGAGATAAGGGGTCAAACGGCCCCAGAACGACGTCAACTCTTCCTGCAAGTAGTGTTTCATGTATTTCCTGGGAGAGTGTGAGACGTAGTTTACCCCAACCAAACATTACAATTACCTAACGCAGATTTGACGGTCATTTCGTCGTTTAGAGCACACTCCTGAAACATGGTGATTGGCATGTTTGATATCAGCGTGGTACAAAGTCATTCTTCGCGTTCGGTCGCGGGGCGAAGACGCGGCAAACGCGAACGCGACATTTAAATTGAATGGATTAAAAAATGGCAACCGGTATTGTGAAGTGGTTCAATGATGCAAAGGGTTTTGGTTTCATCACGCCTGACGGCGGCGGCGAAGATCTGTTCGCACATTTCTCGGAAGTCCAGGGAAGCGGCTTCAAATCGCTGCAGGAAAACCAGAAGGTCAGCTTCGAAGTGAAGCAGGGCCCGAAGGGTAAGCAAGCGGCAAACATCACGCCGCTGTAACAGGCCGGAACAGCCGTTCCCCCTGCTGCAAATGGCCCGCCTCGGCGGGCCATTTGCTTTTGCGGCGGCGCTTTGTAGCAGCGCTTTGTGGCTGTGCCCCGTTGCAAAAACGCGCCGGAGCCCATCAGACGGCCTTGCGCGCCACTCCTCAGAGCTCCAGCAAGGCCGTTTTCATCCAGTCGTGCACGGCCCGGCTCAAGTCCTGCTGCGACGTCTCGCGCGACGAAAACTCAGGCCCAACGACGACCCGAATGTGACCCTTTCTGACCGGCCACCCCTTCGCCGGCCAGATTTTTCCTGCGTTGTGCACCACCGGAACCACCGGAGCGCCGGTCGCGCAGGCAAGACGAATACCACCCGAAGTCAGTCGCGGCGGCGCATCGTGCGGCACACGCGTACCTTCTGGAAATATCACCACCACATCACCCTTGGCGAGCCGGGCAGCGCACTCTTGCGTGACCGCCTGATGCGCCTGACGCGGCGAGCCGCGGTTCAGGCTAACCATGTCGAGGCCACGCAGCACCCAGCCAAAGAACGGAATGCGCAGCAGGTCTTCCTTGAATACGAAGCTGATACGCCGCGGAAACAGCGCGAGAAATGCCAGCGTCTCCCACGTGGATTCGTGACGGCACAAGACGATGGACGGCCCAGCGGGAAGATGCTCGAGCCCTTCCACCGAACATGTGACGCCTGGCAACCAGCGCATCCATGAAACCATTGCACGACACCACTGCGCCGCCAGCCAGTATCGTCCGGCTCTTCCGACGAATGGAAACAGCAGCAGAATCAACGCAGAGTAGACCGTGCCGCTGCCGAGCAGGCAGACAATGAAAAACCATTTGATGAACTTGGTGCGCATGAAAAGCCGAGTGAATAAGGAATGGGGCCGGAAGATGTCGCGTCGCCGCCCGTCGAAAACGGACAAAGGCTAGACATTCGAGTCTGACACAAATAAATCTGCGCCTTCGTCCCGCGCGCAATCATTCTCGCACTGGCGCCTCGCCAAGCCGCGTCGCACCGGATTTTTTCCTTCCGGCCGAACCGCGCGACATGGTCCAACGGCCAAGGCCGGAGCCAGACCACTTCAGAACACGGTCCCGTTGCAAAACCATTAAAAACCCTTAATCCGCCTGGCGACGCTACGTTACGCGCGCTCAGCGATGATGTTTGTGTGCCGTTCCAGGGTCCGCCATGTAGGCGTCACAGGCAATGCAGCTGCCGGTTCGACCCACCCCCCTTCCTGACCGTATAAGCCATGCCGAAAGTTCTATCTGTGGAAGACGATGAATTGATGATTCACGAGATTGTGAGCTCGCTATCAAGGCCTGGCTATGAGGTCGACGTTGCGCGCTGCGGACGCGATGGCATCGCCAAGGTCATGGCGTCCCCCTACGACCTCGTCACGCTGGATCGCACGCTCCCCGATTTCGACGGGTTGACGATTCTTTCGACCATGCGTAACGCAGGCATCGATACCCCTGTGTTACTGGTCAGCTCCATGTCCAACGTCGATGAGCGCGTTCGGGGCTTACGCGCCGGCGGCGACGACTATCTCACCAAACCGTTTGCGCGCGAGGAGATGGTCGCCCGCGCCGAAGTGCTATTGCGGCGCAAGGCGCCGGCGCGCACCGCAGAGACTCATCTTCAGGTAGGCGACCTTGCACTCGATCTGCTCAAACGCAAGGCTAGCCATCACGGTGAAGCGCTGGACCTCCACCCAACCGAACTCAAACTGCTCGAATACATGATGCGCCACCCAGGCCAGGTGCTCACCCGCACGATGATTTTCGAAGGTGTCTGGGGCTGCCGCTTCGACCCGGGCACCAACCTGATCGACGTCCATGTGGGGCGCTTGCGCAAGAAGGTAGGCGCGGCCGGCGAAGATCCGCAGATCCGTACCGTCAGGGGTTCCGGCTACATACTCAGCTAAGTGCTGCAGCTGTTTAAAAATCTCTTCACTTTCATGCTCGCGTTGCTATAGGCCCACCTCTCTATTCTGCTTCTTACGGAGACGCGCATCGCGTGATGCGGTACAGCCCGGACCCAACCCACCTCTTCCGCGTGAAGGAGCAGTCATGAAAGCACTTAAGATCGCAGCCCTGTTGAGCATTCTCGCAACCGGCACCGCATTCGCCCAAAGCAACCCGGCCCCGGCCGCGACGCCCGACAATTCCGCAACCACCGTGGCAATGTCGAACGCCCCGCAGCAAGTCGGTACATGGGTTCCGCCGACCGGCCAGGCCGTTGCGCCGAAAACCCGCGCTGAGGTCTACGGCGAACTCGTACAGGCAGAAAAGGACGGCCAGCTCGCCTACCTGAACAGCACCGTGTACGCGCATCCGTAAATGCTTCGCAGGGTACACGCCGCATCCCGCGGCGCAATCCGGCTTCATCTCTATCTGACATTGAGGAGTGCATTATGAAAACCGTCATACTGGCAGCACTTATCGGCCTCGCGGCGAGCAGCACCGCATTCGCGCAGACCACTACAGGTTCGACCAATCCGCAAGCGGGCGCGGCCAACTCCAGTTTCACCACCGCTTCAACGACCGATCAAGGCGGACAGTGGGTCGCGCCCTACGGTCAGCCGGTTGCAGGCAGAACGCGTGCGCAGGTGTATCAGAGACTCGTCCAGGCAGAAAAGGATGGACAACTCGCCCACCTGGACAGCACCGTGTATGCGCATCACTGAGCAGCACTTGCCGGATGGCCTGCCCGCTTCAGTGGTTTGCACCACGTAACGCGCACAGGTCATCCAGCCCTTATCACACTTAGACACCCTCGCCCGGCTCCTCAATGCGCCAGGCAGCCTTCTTGGCGCCCCACGTAAGGCCTCACGACGTCAACTGATAGCCGAACCGGCTAATGGTCTCGACCTTCGCCCTGAACCCATTCAGTTCAAGCTTTCGCCGCAGGCGCGACACCACCAGGTTGACGCTGGCGGGATCGACATCCTCCTTGTCCGGCCACGCGTAACGGATCAACTGATCTCTCGCTACGGGCGCGTTCGCCTGACGCAACAGGCATTCAATCAACAGGTATTCGCGCTTGGTCAGCAACACGCGTCTCGTGTCTTCGACGAGGTCGCGGGTTAGCGGATCCAGTTTCAGCTTCGACGCATGGATAGGCAATTGGGCCGATTGGGACGAGCGTGCCGCCGAAGCCCGGTGAAGCGCCAGCATGCGCTCCTGCATCTCGAGAAATGAATACGGCTGCACGAAGCAGGCGTCCGCACCGGCGCGCAACACGCGGGCACGATCTTGCGCGGTACCGCTTGCGAGCGCAACGATCACCGACGGTGCGCGCGGCAGTTGGGCCAGTTCTGGCAGCGCGTCGAAGAGCGCCATCGTCAGAGAGAGCCCCACCGCAGAAATGACAATCGCATCGAACTCTTCATATGAGGCCAGATAGAGGGCATAACGCAGGTTATCCGCTACCTGTACGCTATGCGCGCTTTCCCTGAATGCCTTATGAAGGTAAACCGTCTCCGTCTCGGAGGACGAAACCAGCAGAATTCTCATCTAGCGTCGGGACCTACTGCAGGTTGTGTGGCCAACAATCAATTGTGATCGTCGTTCCGCAATCTTCGCCACCAATTCGGAGTTCGAAATCATGCAAACGGACGATTGCGGAGACAATGCCGAGCCCGAGCCCCGTGCCCGGTATGTGGCGCGTCTGCTCGACGCGGTAGAAGCGGTTGAGCACCGCGTTGCGCTCGCTCACGGGTATGCCTGGTCCATTGTCGGCTATCACGAGTTGCGGGCCCGAGCGGCATGACCACAACTCGACGCTCACATCGCCCCCCTCCGGCGCAAACTTGATCGCGTTGTCGAGCAGATTGCTAAAGGCTTCGAAAAGCAACGCTCGATCGGCGTGGACCGGCTCAACCGGTTCGGTGCGCGATTGCAGCTTGATTGACTTTTCTTCTGCGAGTGGCTGATACAGGTCGCATAGTTCGTCTACGAGCGTCTGCAAGGACACCACGTCAAAGCCGCTGCGCCGCTGCAACGCACCGATCTCCGAAATGCGCAGCATCGCGCCGAACCGGTCGAGAATGGAATCGGCCTCGACGCGCGCGTTAGCCACCAGCGTGTTAGCGGCATCGTCGCCGCTGTCCCGCACACGCTCCGCGAGGTTTGCCAACTGCAAGCGCAGACGCACAAGCGGCGTGCGCAGGTCGTGCGCAATACCATCGCACGCGCCCTTGACCTCGTTCATCAGCCGCTCGACTTCCGCAAGCATGTGATTGACGAGGTGGCAGAGCATGTCCAGTTCATCGCGGCCACCAATCGGCAAACGTTGCCCCAGATCGCCATTGGCGATCCGAGTCGTCACGCGGCGCATGTCCGCCACCCGCCGCATCTGACGAAGACTCAGCAACAAGCCGGTCCCGAGACTGATGGCCAGACACAGCACGCCTCCACCAATCAGCGCCTTGGTCAGTTCTTCACGCACATGCCGCACATCGGCGAGACTGCGCCCGATAACCAGTTGGTCGCCGTCGCCGCGGATCTCCCCCATGACGCGAACCGTGGGCGTCGAAGGATCCTCTGCGAGCGTCAGCGTGCGGCCCGTGCTCTCACTGTGGGATTCGCCCGGCCGATCGAGCTTCACGCCGGGAGGCAACGTCATGATGTCGCCCGCCAGCCGATGGCCGTCCGGCGTAAACAGGCCATAGTAGTTCGTGTGCCGGTTCTCGCGCTCGATCCGTTTGTCGATAGAGGATGCAAGCCGATCGTCGCTCTTCGAGTCGAAGTAACGCATCTGCCAGCGAATCGCGCTGTCCGCTTCGCGCTCCATCGCCGCGCCCACCGAATATTCGAGGAACCCCAATAAGGCCACGAAACACAGGGTAAAAATCGCGGCATAGGCCGACAGCCATCTAAACGTGGTGGTATGCCAGCGCTCGCCGGAACGGCTCGTTGAATCCGTACTCTGTGCCTCGGTAGAGATCGCCGTTCCCCGTACTTTGCCAAATTCCAGAGCGGACACAGTCATCGGCTCCTCGCTTGTTGATTCGTTGAGAACGTGAACCCAATCGGCAGCCATGCAACGGGGTCTGCCATGAAAACAATGGGACGAGAGTAAAACCACATATTGAACATCCGGAAGTCGCACGTGACGCGCGTGAACCTGGTTGGACCGGATCGACAGCGGTTAAATTCCTGAGCGTTTATGCTGATCGATTTCGTCTCGCGTTTGGGAACATCGGCTTCCAGATAGGACATCAGCATCGCTCAAAAAACATTACAATAAGGATTCCATAGCTTACATAATCTGCTACATTGAGGATGCGAGCCCTACGAACTGCGCCGCCTTAAAACGCTTTCATCTATGTGCAGGTTGTGCTTGCCATCAAGCAGAACCCTGTCAGATTGCTTGCCGCGTCCCGTCAAAGCATGGTCAGAATCGTCACAGTTTCGGCATCATAGCCCTGCGCGAATAAATACCAGGCCGCACAAAGATGAAAAACCCGTCACTTTGTGCGCGTTGCATGAAGCCGCACAACATGTTCTTTACATTGACCCGACTGCAAGCAATCGCACGAGTCAAGAAACCCTGCTTGTCCGCCTGCTGCAAGCGTTAAACCTCACAATGAAAAAAGCACAGACCGGATTCCGGTCTGTGCTCTCCATGCAGCGGCTGAAACGAGGCCGCCTTAGAAGCGATGCATCATCGCAATACGGTACACCATCTGGTTGCCGCTCGACGACTCGCTTGGCGAACCAAGAATGTTCGCGTAATCAAAGTCCTGGCCGGTTTTGCCGTCCGCGTGCTGATACGCTCCTTGCACGTAAACGGAGGTGCGCGCGCTCAGGTCATAGTCGAGCATGAGCGACAGCTGGTTCCAGTTCGGATCCGAGCTACCCGTCACCGTGGAGACGTGGGCGCGCGTAAACGTATACGCCGCGCCGAGCCAGAAGTCATGCGCAAAGTAGTACTGGCCGTTGATTTCGAAATTGTCGAACTTCCACGAGTCTTGCGTTCCCGCAACCGGCTGGGTGGTGAAGTAAGCGTTGAAAGTCGGGTTGTAGACATCGATGTGCGAATAGGCGAGCGAGACGATCGCCTTGTCGGCAAACTTGTATGAGACACCTGCATCGATGTTCTGTTGCGAGGCCCCCATGAACACGACTGTCGCGCTCGGCGACGCTCCGCCGGTATTCGCACCGCCATTGTTGGTCTTCATATAGGCAAGGGCTGCGGACAGCGACCCCATCTGATACTGGAGCGCCGCGCTATACATACGGTTGTCGGCAAAACCGCCGGCCTCATTACTAAAGCCATACATGGCCTCGCCAGTGAAGCCCGCCATCGTTGGAGACACATACTTGACCGAGTTCTGGATGCGGTAATCCCAGTCCGCGTTGTCGTTGTCGTACGGATGCGCGCCGAGATCGCCTTCCCAATTGCCGGCCGCCGTGAAGCCGCTCCACATGTCGATGGTCGGATCGTACTGGCGGCCCATCGTGATCGTGCCGTACTGCGCCGACGATAAGCCAACATAGGCCTGACGGCCGAACATCAGGCCGCCTTGGCCCAACGCACCATTGTTGGTGTTAAAGCCGTTTTCCAACTGGAAAATGGCCTTCATGCCACCACCAAGGTCTTCGCTGCCTTTCAGGCCGAAGCGGCTACCGGCCGTGTCGCCGCTCACCATCTGGTATCCCCGGTTACCGGCCGCGTTAGTGGTGAAGTCGAACCCCTCATCGATAATGCCGTAGATCGTGACACTGTTCTGAGCATGCGCGACGTTACACAGCGCAAGTGCGGACAACAGTCCGGCCAAACACGTTTTTTTCATTTACCTTTGCCTGATGAGTGGGGTGGAAGAACCTGCCGCTACCTTCTGTGCGCTTCCGTGCCCATCTGCGCGTCGTGGCGCAGTGCCACCGCCTGCGGCAGCGACATGAAAACGCAAGCGAAGTTTAAGTAGCCGCTCTCTCTCGCGAGAGCCACTCAGGCGAAACTCAGTCTTTCAACAAATGCAAGTACGAAACGCGGACCCGCTATCGCCTTAAGCGAAGCGGCCTCGCGTTTTTTTCTGGAAAAAAATTGTGGGTTTTAAGGTCGGCGAGTGTCGTACCGTAGCGACAGCGCGCTAATCTGCAGACCGAAGAAGTGGGCATCGGCCGGAACGGAGACTATCTATCGTAAGCAGGCCAGACAATCCCCGCTCCAACTTAAGCAGGTTTTCAGGGCGTTGCCGAATACTGCGCGCCCGGCGCACCAACACAGTCCTGTCGATATTCCGCGCGCAGCTTCCGTTCGGCCCTCTCGATGTCCGACGGGTAGTCGACGTTGTCACTATTCGGTTGATAACCGACTGCTTCCAGTTCCGCCAGCTCCGTCATCAACTGTTTATGCGTAATCTCCGTTTTGGTCTGCTTGAACGGGTAGTCGTTACATTGCTGCGGTGTGAGTCCAGATGCCGCCCATCCGGCCGCACTGACGGTCAGTAGAACGACGGTTGCTAGAGACTTTGTGAAGATATTCATCATTCCCTCCAAGGTTAGAGCCATCGAGCAGGCTCAACGCGAGAAAGACGTGAAGGATGTTGGCCTGCCAAACCAGCGCCTGCCATTCAACGGTATGCCGTTCGGTCCGTAAACACAGCATCGGGAAGATTAAGATTAATTTACGCGTCGCTAACGGCGTCATATCTTTCGCCGCCCACTCTGCAGCAAATGCAATGCTGCGTTTCAAGAATTGCGTTGCGGAGTGTGTATGGTGGAATTCAGTACTCCTTCCAATCAACCATAGGAGAGTGCGTTAACGTTGCTTTAGCTTTCACGCTGCAGTAAGAAGCGCGTCGCGGTGCAATGCCATGTCTGGCGTTGCACCGCTTTTTCTTGCGCACAGCGTTTGCGAACCTTCGAAGGATCCGGCCGATAGGGCAAAGCGCCCTATCGTTGCCGTCATCGGCCGCGGAAAATGTTGCACTGCGGCCCCGTTGCGCAGCGCGGGCCGCCCGACTCCCCAATGGAATCGGCCGTGCCGCCGTAGGACGCGTTGGTTATAGGACGCGCGACCAGCATGCCGTTTGGCCCGGTTTCACTGTACGGCATGTCTGTCGCATCTTGTGCGGACTGGTTCGCGTTCTGCTCCAGGATGGCACGTCCCCGTGGTTGCATGTCCGTATCCATCATGTTCTGCCCGTTCGCCATTCCGGCCGCCAGAAGCAGGCCCGCGCTAGCCAACGGCAATACGAAAAGTGATCTCATCTCGACACTCCTTGCATCGGGTACCCATTACCTGAGTCCGTTGCCCGGCAGTCCGCCAATCTGAATGCAGGCCCCTACCTGCTTTGCCAATCAACTGAACCGTGCCGCGCAGGAGTGGGACGGACCGAGACGGTCCGCTCCGAACGCTCCCGTCGCGCTACCTAAGTAACGACTCCAATCGCCTTGCCTTGCTGCCAGACGGGATCGTGCAGCGCAGCAAAAGGACGGTCCTGACCGGCTGCGGCCGGTCCAGGTGCAGAGAACGACCGCTCCGCACCTCCGTTATAGGTCAAGTTCACAAGACGTCAACGAAGCCTGCGGATAACCGCAAACGGGCGCCCCTCAAGGAACCGCGGCCAGCCGGCGGCAGCACCTCGTGCCTGCGCGCGTCGCACGGCACGGCGCCTGCTGAGGTTATATTTCGATATGGCGCGTTTTCCCGATCGCATTCGTTCGCTCATCGCGCTGAACTGCCGGAGAGGTAGATGGAGCACGCGTATCTTCACCTGTTGCATCTGCTCGGCGGCCACGCGGCATGGACGCTGACGGTCGTTTTCCTCGCCGCTTTCCTGGAGGCGGTCGCCGTCATCGGCACCTTCATTCCGGGCAGTACGGCGATGTTCCTCGCCGGCGCCCTGGTGGGAACCGGATCGCTGAACCTCGGCTGGCTGCTTGCCTGCGCGCTCGCAGGCGCCATTGCCGGCGACGGCCTCAGCTATTGGCTGGGTCATCGCTACCGCAGCAAGATTGTCCAGCTTTGGCCTTTCTGTACCCACCCGCAGATTCTGCAAACCGGGAAGCAGTATTTCAAAGCGCATGGCGCACGTAGCGTCGTGTTTGCCCGTTTCATTGCGCCAATACGGGCTATCGTGCCGGTCGTCGCGGGCATGCTGGGCATGAGTCCGGTGCGCTTCTATGCGATGAACGTCCTGTCCGCGCTGTTGTGGGCGCCAGCGCATATCCTGCCGGGCGTCGTATTCGGCGCGTCGTTGCAACTGGCAGGCGCCGTTTCGTTTCGTCTCGTCGCGGTCATAGCAATTCTGGCGGCTATCGGCTGGCTCAGCTTCCGCGTGATGCAAATGATCTTGTCGCGCGCGCAGGCATGGACGAGCGCGTCGCGTCTCAAACTCACCTCCTGGGCACAGTGCCACACCGGGCGGGGCGCCACTTTCCTCCTGCAAACGCTCAACCCCGAGCGGCCTGCCATGGGCATCGTCGCAGTCATCTCCGTACTGGTGTTGTTGTTCGCCGGAATTTTCTTCGGCGTATTGAAAGGCGTCGCCAATGGCGACCCGCTGGTTCAGGTGGATATGTCCGTCTATCGATTCCTGCAATCGATCCACTCCACCTGGGCCGACACCTTGATATCGGGCCTCGCGACCTTAGGCAGCATCCCGACCCTCGCCGCCGTCGTCCTGACCGTCATCGTATGGATGACGTATGAACGGCGCTGGCTTTCCGTTGCCTACTGGCTGGCGGCCGTCGCCTTCTCCCAGTTGCTGATCTTCGCCATCCAGCTGGCCGTGCGCCGAGAACCGCTAGGTTCCGCGAGTTTCGACGTGTATGCGTTCCCCAGCAATCACGTGGCGGCAAGCGCGATTGTCTACGGCTTCCTCGCATTTCTGCTGGCAAGGCGCGTCGGCAAATTCCAGGGCATCCTTGCGACGACGCTCAGCACCATGATTGTCATTGCGGTTGCCTTCGCCGGCCTCTACTTCGGACGTTTTTCGTTCTCCGATGCAGTTGGTGGCGCGGCATTCGCGGCGATCTGGGTGGCGGTCGTCGCACTGACTGCGGTCTGGCGCAACCCCGTGATGCCCGCCTCGCGTAAGTTCATGCCCGCCGTGATGCTACTGGTGATCTGCGCGAGTGCGGCACCGCAGATCGTTCTCAGCCGGTCGGCAAGCGAGCCCTCCAGCCTATCCAGCCGTCCGTCAAGCGTGGTCACCGAAGCACAATGGACCGATACGCTCTGGAAGACTTTCGCGTGCTACCGGTCCGACATGTCGGGAGAACGGCGCGAGCCGATCACGGTGCAATGGGCGGCTAACCGCGAGCAGATCGAAGCCCAGTTGAGCCGTCGAGGCTGGATTGAAGGCACCCAGTTTTCGGCAAAATCGCTTCTCTCGCTGGTGGCGCCCGATCCCGAAGCCACCGCATTGCCGGTTCTGCCGAAGCTCGACAACGGCGAACCCTCCGCGCTGGTCTTTACGCGTGCCCGCAATGCGCGTGACGAACGCGACGTACTGCGCTTCTGGCCCACTGATTACGCCGTGAAACGCAATAGCAGCGCGCCCGCAGCGCCGATCTGGCTGGGCTCGCTTGTGCATGAGCGGCTGCGGCGCCAATCGTGGCCGTTCAATGTGCTGCGTCCGGACAAGCAAATCGATCCGCTCATCTCCGTTGAGGGCGAAGAGACTGGCTGGCGCGAACTCGAGGTAAGCAGCAGCGCCGGATGCGAAGGCGTGCGCGTCACGCTGATTGATTCAAACGTAAAATGAACCCGTGCTGACGTCTGCGGGATCTCCTGATCCCAGACGCAGCACTCCACGAATGCAGGCACAGCGAGCGTACCGCTACACCCCGCATTTGTAACCTCAGGAGTACTGCAATTGATAGAGTTTCCGCAATCGGAAATTTCGACCTGGGGCGGCGGGGTCGTTTTTCTCAACGTTCTTCTGACCCGTCTCGGCGTTCCGATACCCGCGGTGCCGGTCCTGCTTTTCGCCGGGTCCGCGATTGCCAGCGGGACTCTGTCGTTCTGGTACGTGTTGCCCGCGGCCGTGCTCGGCGCATTGATCGGCGACGGCATCTGGTTCACGGCGGGACGCCTGTACGGCCAGCGCCTGATCAACGCGCTCTCGCGGCTGTCGATGTCGGCCGGCGCACACGTGCGGACCGCCCGCTCGTTGTTCGAGCGTTTCGGGGCGCCGATCGTATCGGTGTCCAAATTCATTCCAGGGCTTGGTATCGCCACCCCACCGCTGATGGGTACGACCCGGGTCGACCCGAGAATCTTTCTAGCATGGGACCTGCTGGGCGCTTCGGTATGGGCGACGTTCTGGCTGCTAGGCGGCGCTGTGTTCGAAAAGCAGCTCGGCCAGTTTGTACTTGCAGTCCGGGCGCATGGCGCAACGGTGATCGACCTGGTGCTGGCCGCGTCGCTTCTTTATTTCGTGTACCGCTGCATCCAGCGTTGGCGCTTTAGACGTTGGCTAAAGCAGGTTCGGATTACGCAGGAACAGCTCGAGGCGACCCTGCGCACCGAATCCCCTCCCATCATTCTGGATGCACGGCCCGAGTCGGCGCTGCCGGACGATACGCATCGGATCCCCGGCGCGCGGCGGCTCGACGCCACCTCGCCGGCGGACATCGAAGAGGCTTTGCCGGAGAAGACTCGCGTGGTGTATTGCGTATGTCAGGACGAGGCGACGGCGATGCGGATCACGCAGCACATGCGCCGCAAAGGGTTTACGCGTATTCGCGCGCTAAAGGGCGGACTCGATGCCTGGGCGCGCCGCGGCTATGCCTTCGATCCGTTTCCCTCACAGGCGAGTGCAGCCGCCCTGGCGGCACGCGTGAAAAGCCTGCGCACACAGACCGAGGCCGTTACGCTACGCGGGGTAGCGCCAAAGCGGAGGGTGTTTACCGACAGCCGGTAACGACCCTGGTTGTGGATTGTCATTTTCCTGTGGTACAAAGAAGCGTCGCGTGTTGCCGAATTCGGCAAACCGGCACCAACACAACGTCTTTTTTGGAAAAATCAGGAAAATGGCAACAGGTACAGTGAAGTGGTTTAACGATGCAAAGGGCTTTGGTTTCATTACGCCGGACGGCGGCGGTGAAGACCTGTTCGCGCATTTTTCTGAAGTCCAGGGAAGTGGCTTCAAATCGCTGCAAGAAAACCAGAAGGTCAGCTTCGAAGTGAAGCAAGGCCCGAAGGGTAAGCAAGCGGCCAATATTACGCCGCTGTAACAGCGCCGGAACTCGCGTTCCCGCACATACATTGGCCCGCCTTGGCGGGCCAATGTCATTTCTGGCGACAATCGAAAGATGCCGTTAGGCTGCAGCGCCCGGTGCTGCGTTTTTGGCAGCTGTCTTTCGCACATAGGCGCGCTTAGCCGTTGGAGCCTTCTTCGCGACCGTCTTCTTTGCCGCTGCTTTCTTCGTCACGAGCTTTTTGGCTGCAACCTTCTTCTTTGCCGCTTTCCTGGCAACGACCTTCTTCGCTGCGGCCTTCTTCGCAGGCGCTTTCTTAGCAGCCGCTTTCTTCGCCGACACCTTCTTAGCCGCAGTCGTCGCTTTGCTAGCGCCGTTGTCGTTCAGCGCAATCGCCGCAGTCCCATCAATCAGGAAGCGGGTGCGGTCTTTCGCGTCCTTGATCCATGCAGGCGGACGGGCATGACCGCTCCACGTAGCGCCGGTCCTAGGGTCCCTATACTTGGGCGGCATCTTGCCTTTGGCGCTGGCGGCCTTGGGGACTCCGTTTGAAAGACGGTGTCCAGCAGCCTTTGCCTGGCGTCTCGCCTTAGCGCGTGCCTCTATATCGGCAGTGGTCAGTCCGTGCTTGATCATCAGTTCACGGATCTGGTCGACCGCCGCTTGCGCCCGCTTGGCAAGCAACGCTTCGGCTTGCGCCTGGAGTTTCTTCATACGCGCCTGAATTTGCTCGAGTGTGGCCATAACGCCTCCTTAGGTGTGGGCAATGGTCGCACTATGCCATGAGCGCATGGCAAAACGCTATGGTTTCGCGCGTAACGAGGTAAGCCATACGGTTTGTCAATGCGCTTTAGCTACAAATATCTGATCGCTAAGGCGTGAATGACGCCTTCATCTTTCTCCTTACGACTCGCGTTTCCGAAGCTCGCGATTGTTTCATTAATAGAACTGAGTATGCTTCGACTTGCCGCTTCTTTAAGAGCAGTGCCGCCCGACCGCGTGATTTTCTCGTGGCACGAATAATGCTGCTGCGTGAAGGATAACCACGGTATAAACGCACAATAACCGCGACCCAACGTCCTCTGTGGTACGGGGGCGAGGGCGCAAACCAGCAAGGACCAACCGTGCCGACCGAACCGTTCGAGCCTGAACTCGTAGTTGAAGACGAGGCGGAACGCTCATGGGCGAGGCGCCTGGGTCCTGGCCTCGTGAAGGGCGCGGCCGACGACGATCCAAGCGGCATCGCGACCTACTCGCAAGCGGGTGCGCAATTCGGCTTCGGCCTCCTATGGACGGTGCTGCTCACCTACCCGTTGATGGTGGCGATTCAATCGATCAGCGCACGCATGGGGCGAGTCACCGGCAGCGGACTCGCGGCCAACCTGCGGCGCCACTATCCTTCGCAGATCCTGTACGCCGCCGTCATGGTCCTGTTGATTGCCAACACGATCAACATTGCCGCGGACCTGGCGGCAATGGGTGCAGCCGTCAAACTCGTTCTGGGTGGACCCGTGCAGCTTTACATCGTGTTAATAGGCACCGTTTCCCTTTTGCTACAGGTATTCGTACCCTACGATCGCTACGCCCGATTCCTTATGTGGCTCCCGCTAGCATTACTCGCTTACGTGGCGATTCCGTTCGTCGTGCGACTCGACTGGAAAGCGGTAGGCCTGAGTCTCGTCAAACCGCCGTTACCGTTTTCCGGCCATTACCTGATCACCGTGGTTGCGGTGCTCGGCACAACGATTAGCCCTTACCTGTTTTTCTGGCATGCGTCGCAGGAAGTTGAAGAAATTCGCTCGGAACCGGCACAAGAGGCGCTATTGCACGCGCCGAAGCAGGCTGGCGGACAACTGCGCCGAATCAACGTCGATACATGGGTCAGCATGGCGATGTCGAACGGCGTGGCGTTCTTCATCATCCTCTCGACCGCTGCGACGTTGCATGTGCATCGCACGGGTCTCGCCACGTTTGCCGATGCCGCGAGCGCGCTCAAGCCCGTTGCCGGTCCGTTCGCATTCCTTCTGTTCAGTCTGGCCATGATCGGCACCGGCTTGCTTGCCCTGCCCGTCCTCGCCGGATCCGCCGCTTACGCAGCCGCCGGTGCGATGAATTGGCGCAATAGCGTTGCGTTGCAGGTGAACCTCGCCAAACAGTTTTACGTGGTGATGGCTGTTGCGATTTTTGGCGGCGTCACGCTCACCTTTGCACATTTCGGTCCCATCGACGCGTTGTACTGGGCCGCCGTCGTGAATGGTCTCGCGGCTGTGCCGATCATGGTGCTGGTGATGCTCATGTCGGCACGACGCGAAATCATGGGTGACTTTGTGGTGACCGGTTTATTGCGCTGGGTCGGATGGTTCGCAACGGCGTTCATGGCACTCGCGGCCGTGGGCATGTTCTGGCCGGCATAACGTGTCTGGTACGTCAGACGCGCGAACCGGGACCCGCATCGCCCTCTTCGGCCACGAAGGTTTGATTGCGGCCGCGCCGTTTGGCTTCATAGAGCGCGCGGTCTGCCGCCGCCACCAGACCGGCCGGGTCACCACCTTGGCGCGGTTGCTGCGCAGCGACGCCAAGGCTTACCGTGACAATCCCGATGTGGCTTGCGAGGTGTGGTACCTGCAACTCCTCAACCGCCCGGCGAATGCGCTCCGCCACCACGCGCGCGCCTTGCAGGTCGGTATCCTTGAGGATCAACGCGAACTCCTCGCCGCCGTAGCGGGCCACGATATCAGTCGGACGCTTCGCCGATAGCGCAATGGTCTGTGCAATCGTGCGCAAACAGTCGTCACCTCGCTGATGACCGTACTGGTCGTTATAGCTTTTGTACGCATCAATATCGATCATCACGACTGCCGTAAAACCGGAGCCTTCGTCCTCTGCGAGGTGCTGCCATTGATTTTCCAGTTCGAGGTCGAAATGGCGCCGGTTGAAGAGACTCGTCAGTCCGTCACGATACGCCAGCCCCTGCAGTTCGAGACGCTCGTCGGCGAGACGCTGCTCGGCCGTTTTGCGTGCGGTGATGTCGCGTGTCGTCGCCGTGAGCGCTTCCGGCTGTCCGGAAAACGGATCGATCACCGGACGAAGGTACGTTTCCAGCCAGAGGATCTGGCCATCGGATCGCCTGAAGCGGCTGACCTGCGAGATCTCGCTCGCGCCGATCGCCAGGTTTTCGATGGCCGTGGCTAGTGCATCGCGATCATCGGCAATAACCAGATCGGGAAAATATGCGCCGATCAGTTCGTCGGGGTTGCGGCGCATGACGGTTTGAGCGCGCGGGGACACATAGGTAAGCCGCCCCTCGAGCGTCACACTCATGACGATGTCAGTCGCGTTCTCCGCAAGTATCCGATAGCGCCGTTCGCCTTCGCGTAGGAGTCCAACAAGACGGCCGCGCGACACCTGGGTCGCGCTAATTGGCAGCGCAATGCCTAACGCGGCGAGCAAAAACAGTTGCAACGAAAAGATGCGGGCTTCCATGTTCGGATACGGGAATATCCACAGCGGTCCGATGCCGCGCATGGTGAACGACACCGTAATGGCAAGACACAGCAATAACCCAACCATGACACCTGCAGCGTCCGCATGAAATGCCAGCAGAACGATTGGCAGCAGCGCCCAGTAGAGCAGCGGGAAGCGGTTTTGTACAAAGACCCCGGTGGTGACCGCGCATACGAGCAGGAGGAGACCCACGGTTTTCAGGCGCCGGTCCGCGCGCAGGAGGTCGGCGGCTTCGCCGTTCCAGAACACCACCGCCGCCGGCGTAAAAAGCACTAGGCTCAGCGCATGCGCGACAAACCAGTTGGCAAGACTGGGAAGCAGATGGCCGCTCAATTGGCTGCGCAGCAGAGTCGTAGCAAGCAGTCCGGACAAAAGAGGCGCGAGGACGACACCGCCAGCCATGAATTTTAGGAGTGCCTTGGGACGCAGCAGTTCGGCGACTGAGCCGATACGCGGCGCAAAGCTGAACGCAATCAACACCTCAAGCGTATCTGCCAGCGTGTAAGAGAGCGCCACCATCAGGCTTTCGCCAAACAGATTGGCCAGCATATTCCCAGCTATGCCGCCGGCAAGCACCCAATAGCGTTGTCTCGGCGCAGCCACCATCATCTGGCCCAGCAACACCGCATTCGCCAGCCAGATGGCCGTGACTTCATCCGCCATGCTCTTGAGCGTGCCGCTCAACATGCAGGTGAGCATCGTCACCGCGAACGCCAGCATCACGCTCCACTCTGTCGACGTCACCCGCTGCGGATGTACCGTTTCCGGAAATGCTTGCGGTTCTTCAGTTGGTTTTTCGCTCGGCTTCCCCATACGCTTGCTCTCAGTTTTTCTTTTTTTGGCGTCGGCTCGCGCGGCACGATAAAACCACTCCCCGTTACGCAGCCCACACCTTGTTATTCGAGACGACCTTAAGGTTCGTCTTCGTAGGCTCAGTCTAGCGATGTTCGGACGAATCCGGTAAGCGGAGCCATCCGCAAAACGTGCAGAAGACCGCATAAAACGAAGTTTTTGGCGTGGACCTCTAACTTACGGCGTCTTAACTGATGCGTTAGCGCTGTTTAAGTGCTTGCGAGACGCCGTGCTACCTGGCTCGCTTACGCGCTACACCGCTTAGCCGACCTTTCAGGTGCCCTTATGGAATCTGAATGGCCGCTTGCCGGCAAACGGGCTGCAGGTTCGGGTTTGCCGTTTGCCGTTTGCCGTTTGCCGTTTGCCGTTTGCCGTTTGCCGTTTGCCGTTTGCCGTTTGCCGTTTGCCGTTTGACGCTCAATGTCCGCTGATCAGCCGCTCCGGCGACGACGCCGAGCGCTCCAGGTTGCGTTCGGTCGACCACACTTCATGCTGCAGCCAGTCGCGAAACAAGGCGAGTTGTGGCAAATCGCCCTGCTCCGGGCGCGTCACCAGCCAGTAGGACTGGTGCCCATCGACGTGCACATTCAGCACCTGCACGAGCTCACCGGTTGCCAGCTCGCGGGCGATCATATGGCGGTCGGCAATCGTGATGCCCAGACCGTCGACGGCCGCGCGAATCGCCAGATCGAGCAGATCGAATTCGTAACCGCCGCTGGTATCGACGCCGACAATGCCCGCCGCCTTCAGCCAATGTTGCCAGGTCAGGTAACGCTGGTCGTCGCTCGCCAACACGTGCAGCAGCGTGAACTGATTCAGATCGATCTCCTGCTGCCCAGAGTGACGTGCGAGCAGCGCCGGCGAGCAGACGGCCACGTGTCGTTCGCTCATCAGCAGGCGGTTGTCGAAGCCTTCCCATTCGCCATCGCCAAAGCGAATCGCGCAATCCAGCACCCCCGATTCGGCGAGCTTGTCCTCGACGCGCGTCGACAGGCTCAGTTCGAGTTCGGGATGCTCGTCGCGCAGGCGCGCGAGGCGCGGCATCAGCCAGCGGCTGGTAAACGTGGGAGGCGCATTGATGCGCAGACGGTTCAGATGGGTCTTTTCCTGAATGCTGCGCACGGTCAGTTCGATCTTGTCGAACGACTGCTGCAAGGCCTGCAGGAGCAACCGGCCGGCCGCCGACAGTTCGAGATGATGATGGCGGCGTTGCAGCAAGGCTTCGCCGAGTTGTTCTTCCAACTGGCGCACCTGCCGGCTGACCGCACTCTGCGTGACGTTGAGCAGCTCGGCGGCACGGGTGAAGCTGCCAGTACGGCCAGCCACTTCAAAGGCTTTGAGCGCGTTGAGCGCAGGCATTTTTCGTTTCAAGGGCGTCTCTGATCGGATACGGCGAACCGGGGGGACATTTTACGCGCTAGCCGTGATGGGCCTTTTAGGCGACGGCGTTTGCGGCGCGAGCGGAAACCTCCATCCAATGGTTGCGTGCGCATCTATCTCGACTCTGCACGCTCGTCGAGCAGCCAATTTTCGCCAAAAGCGTTAGATTTAATCATATGAATGTCAACCGCAGTTCAGTGATCAGACTTCACCCACGGCGTTTACAAAATCGAAATAGTAGTCGGAAGCCGTATGCGTTCCTCATATGACGCAGCCCCGCCAGTCAAGGCGCAAACCTACAATGCACATACAAAGGGCCCGAATGACATATATCCGTCATTATTTCGACATATTGATGAACCAGCATGAAAAGTTGACGCGACTACCCTTGGGGCCCACGCCATGCCGGAACTTTCGTACCCGCAGACGACTACCACCAGCGCTCGCAGCCGCGGCATTGGTCTGATCATTTTCCTGGTCGTGATTGCAATCGGCGCGGTGTACTGCGCCGTGCATCTGGTTAGCGATCTGCAGTCCGTACAATCGCTCAGCTTTTTGCCTTACCTGTTGCTTGGCGTCGCATTGCTGATCGCGCTCGGCTTCGAGTTTGTCAACGGCTTTCACGACACCGCGAACGCTGTCGCAACGGTGATCTACACGCATTCGCTCACGCCGAATATCGCAGTGATGTGGTCCGGCACGTGGAACTTCCTCGGCGTGCTGACCTCGAGCGGTGCGGTCGCATTTGGCGTGCTGCAGCTTCTGCCGGTCGAACTGATTCTGCAGGTCGGCAACAGCGCCGGCTTCGCGATGGTGTTCGCCCTGCTGATCGCGGCGATCATCTGGAACCTCGGCACGTGGTACTTCGGTTTGCCGTCATCGAGCTCGCACACGCTGGTGGGTTCGATTATCGGCGTGGGCCTGATGAACCAACTGATGCACGGTGCCAACGGCACCAGCGGCGTGGACTGGAATCAGGCGCTGGGCGTCGGCAAGTCGCTTGTGTTCTCGCCGATCGTCGGGTTTCTGCTTTCGGGGCTGCTGCTCATCATCCTCAAAGCAGTCGTACGTGTGCCGGCGCTGTATTCGGAACCGAAGGGTAACGAACCGCCGCCGTTCTGGATCCGCTGCCTGCTGATTTTGACGTGCACGGGCGTTTCGTTCGCGCACGGTTCGAATGACGGCCAAAAGGGCATGGGCCTCATCATGCTGATCCTGATCGGCACGGTGCCAACCGCGTATGCATTGAATAAGGCTGTCACGCCGGCGCAAACGCAAACTTTCGTCGCGGTGTCGCAACAGGCAGCTGCGACGTTCGGCAAATATACGAATGGCGCCCCGCCCTCTGCTCATCCGCGCACCGACGTCGAAGCGTATGTGCGTACCCGTCAAATGACGCCTGAGACACTGCCTGCGTTGCAGCAACTGACCGGCCAGATCGGCCAACAGGTCGGCGCGTCGGGTTCGTTGGCGGGCGTGCCGCAGGATATCGTCGATAACGTGCGGAACAACATGTATGTCACCTCCGAAGCGATCCGCCTGATGGAGAAGGCCAAACAGCCCGCCTTTACCCCGGACGATGTCAAGTCGATCGACAACTTCAAGGCGCAGATTGATCACGCGACCAAGTTCATCCCGACGTGGGTCAAGGTCGCTGTAGCGATCGCACTGGGGCTAGGGACGATGGTGGGCTGGAAGCGCATTGTCGTGACGGTCGGCGAGAAAATCGGCAAACAGCATCTGACCTACGGGCAGGGCGCTTCGGCAGAATTGGTGGCCATGCTGACGATCGGCGCGGCCGACGTCTACGGTCTGCCGGTGTCGACGACGCACGTGCTGTCGTCAGGGGTAGCCGGGACGATGGCGGCCAACGGCTCGGGACTGCAATGGAGTACGGTACGCAGTCTGCTATTGGCGTGGGTGCTGACGCTGCCCGCTTCGATTGCGCTGGCCGCGTCGCTGTACTGGGTATTCTTGCACGTGTTTTGAACGGGCTACAAGGCGCGCTGAGGCGGCAAAGAATAGCCGCCTGAAAAGCACCGCCAAGTACTGCCGAAAAAAAAGCGCGGCCCCAGCCGCGCTTTTTCATTGCTCCATCGTGTTCAATACACTTCCGGCACGATCATATTAGCCGGCACCGGCTGCCGAATGTACTCGTTGTTGTACACGCGCTCCGGCAGCGTGATGGCCGGATGCTCGACCTCGTGATACGGCACCTGGCTCAGCAGATGGTGAATGCAGTTCAGACGCGCGCGCTTCTTGTCAACTGCCTGAACAACCCACCACGGCGCCTCGGGAATGTGCGAGCGCTGCAGCATCACTTCCTTCGCGTGGGTGTACGCCTCCCAACGGCGCCGGCTCTCCAGGTCCATCGGGCTCAGCTTCCACTGCTTGAGCGGATCGTGGATACGGGTCTGGAAACGGATTTCCTGCTCTTCGTCGGTAATCGAAAACCAGTACTTGAGAATCTGCACGCCGCTGCGCACCAGCATCTTCTCGAACTCCGGTACCGAGCGGAAAAACTCCTCGTACTCTTCGTCCGTGCAGAAGTTCATCACACGCTCGACACCCGCGCGGTTGTACCAGCTCCGGTCGAACAGCACCATCTCGCCGCCGGCCGGCAGATGCGTCGCATAGCGCTGGAAGTACCACTGCGTGCGTTCGCGGTTGTTAGGCGCCGGCAGTGCCGCAACCCGGCACACGCGCGGATTGAGACGCTGCGTGATGCGCTTGATCGCGCCACCCTTGCCCGCTGCGTCGCGCCCTTCGAAGATCACCACCAACCGGTGGCCAGTCGCAACGATCCAGTCCTGCAGCTTCACCAGTTCGCCCTGCAGACGAAACAGTTCGCGGAAGTACTTTTTGCGCGCCTCGCGATGCTCAGGCGAAAACCCCGCCTCGCCGTCGCTGATGCGGTCGTCCACTTCCATTTCGAGCTCTTCGTCGTACGCGTCGATGAGATCCTCTTCAAAACGGCGCTGCCGCTCGGCCATCGACGCCATATCGGCTCTGGGATCCTGCTCTTTCATCGCGACTCTCCTGGAAACGGGAATAGGTAGGCACACTGCGCCGGGCGCAGCGGCGACCGCTCGATTATCGACGGTCGAGGTGTCACTGTTGTTACTGGGGTAGCATGGCTCGCAACGACCCATGATAGCGAGTTTTCAGCGCAATCAGATTGCTTGGCGCAGCGGCTTCGCGAAGCTCAACTCGTGGCCGTCCGGGTCGGTGATGTGAAAATAGCGCTCGCCCCACGGCGCATCCGCGGGCGCGAATTCGGGCCGCAGACCGGCCGCCAGCGCCTTCTGATAAATGCCGTCTACGTCCGACACGTGGATGATCACTCGCCCCCACCAGTTGACTGGACCGCGGCTGTCCGCGATCAGGTTCAGGAACGACGTCCCAAAGGCAAAGGATGCAAACGTTTCCTGCGGACCGCCGAACTTCAGCGGAAAACCTAACGCTTCATAAAACGGTACGGCCCGCGCCATATCGTGGGTTGCCAGCGTAATCGCGCTCAGCGACTCGATGCGCGGTTCCTCTGAGTGGGCAGTCTGGTTCGTCATGGTGTCTCCTCTTGCATCTGGCGCATGGCGCGTCGGCGTGGCCAGTTTCTCACACCCGTTACCGCATCTTGAAAACGGATGGACAGCCCTGCAGTTAGGCTCCCGCCCTGTCCGGAGCTTCGCCATGGGAAGCCGTCCCCGTTTTATTGATGACCTGTCGCGCGCCTCGTCCGAGCCTGGCGCGCCCGCTGGCGCCGCTGCGGCCGCCACGCCGTCCGCGCTGAACGACGACGCCTTGCTCGACGCCTACTCGCGCACCGTGATCGGCGCGCTGGAGCGGGTCCAGCAGGCGGTCGTGTTCATTTCCGTCGAACACCGCACGCCCGCCAATCCGGGCGGCCGAGGCACGCGCGGCGGCACCGGTTCGGGCTTTCTGTTCACGCCGGACGGCTACCTGCTGACCAATAGTCACGTCGTTCACGGCGCCACGCAGATCCGCGTCACGCTCGCCGACGGCAGCACCTTCGCCGCTGATCTGGTCGGCGACGACCCCGGCAGCGACCTCGCCGTGCTGCGCATCGGCTCGGCCGAGCCCTTGCCGCACGTCGAACTTGGCGAATCCGGGCGACTGCGGGTCGGTCAGATCGCGATTGCGGTTGGCAACCCGCTCGGCCTGCAGCAGACCGTCACCACCGGTGTCGTCTCCGCGCTCGGCCGTTCGCTGCGCTCGAATTCGGGGCGCATGATCTACGACGTGATCCAGACCGACGCGGCCTTGAATCCAGGCAACTCGGGCGGGCCGCTGATCAATTCGGCGGGCCAGGTGATCGGCGTAAACACCGCGATCATCCCCGGCGCCCAGGCCATCTGCTTTGCCACTGCCATCGACACCGCGAAGTGGGTCATCATGCAGATCTTCGCGCACGGCCGGGTGCGGCGCGCGTATATCGGCGTAGCCGGCACCACCACGCCGCTGTCACGCCGCGTGCAGCGCTACTTTGGCCTCGACTCGGAAACCGGAGTGCGGGTGATGGAAATCGTCAAGGGTAGTCCGGCCGCTCTCGGCGGATTGCGCACGGACGATACGATCGTCGGGATCGATGCCCTGCCGGTCGATGGCGTCGACAGCCTGCAGCGGGTGCTGGATGCGTCGCGGATTGACCGCCCGGTCAACGTGACCGTGTTGCGCGGCGCGCAGCGGCTCGAATTGACGCTCACGCCGGTCGAACAGGCAAGCTGAGGCCGAAGCGCAGAGAAAGGCCAGAGAAACCCAGCAGTGTCACGGCGATTTTCTATACTGAGGGAACCGACCCTCGGACAGCAACCATCTTGCATGGGATCGGAGTAACGAGCTAAAGCACTAAGCGCAAACTCCGATCCACAGGAGATCGATGTGACAGGCGACTATCAGGTACGAGTCACGTGGGACACCGCCGGCCTCGACGGCGCTGGCGTGCCGCGTGTAACAAGAACGCCGGCGCGTGTGGAAATTGCCGCATCGCAACGCAAGTTGCTGTTTGCCGATCGCGACACCTTGCAGCAGTTTATCGATGCTTGCGTCAGAGCCCGTGATGAGGCGTTCGGTGTGACGTCGAACCCAACCCTCTCCGAGGCTGACAAGGAGGCATGGGTGCGGTTCTTTGGCAAGTTTACCGATCTGTAAGAATCACTCCGGCAAGGGTGCGGTGCAGCGCATGGCGCGCTCACACCGCTGTGTCTTCAAACCCTCACTGAATCACTCGCGTCACACCGCGGCCGCGCGGATCGGCAGCGGGCTCCGGCGTATCGCCATTGACCTTGATCACCTGAATATCGCCGCTAAAGTCCTGGCCTTGCAACTTGTAGCCCTTCGCTTCGATCTGCTGCGCGAGTTCGCCGGTGATCGGCTTGTACGGCTCCCAGAAGATCGTGTTTGGCGGCAGCAACTGGTGATGAAAGCGCATCGCAGCCACCGCGTCTTGCAACGGCATGTTGAAGTCGTAGACGTTGTTGATGACCTGGAAGATCGACGTGAAGATGCGCGAGCCGCCCGGCGTACCGATCACCAGCGACACCTTGCCGTCCTTCGTCAGGATAGTCGGCGTCATTGACGACAGCGGACGCTTCTTCGGTGCGATCGCATTCGCGTCGCTGCCCACGACGCCAAACTGGTTCGCCTCGCCCGGCTTGGCCGAGAAGTCGTCCATTTCATCATTAAGCACGATGCCCGTGCCGTCCACCACGACGCCCGAGCCGAAGTAACCGTTGATCGTGTAAGTGTTCGAAACTGCGTTACCCCACTTGTCGATCACCGAGAAATGCGTGGTTTCAGCCTTCTCCGGCATCGAGGTGCCGAGCCCTGGCTGGATGCTCTTCGTATCCGACGGCGTGGTCGGGTTGACCTCCGCAGCACGCTTGGCGAGATACGAATCGTCGATCAACTGTGCGACCGGCACCTTGTAGAAGTCAGGGTCTCCCAGGTATTGCGCGCGGTCTGCAAACACACGCTTTTCGATTTCCGCGATCAGGTGCACGTACTGCGCCGAATTGAGCGGCACGTCCTTGAAGTCAGGCGCAATGTCCTCTTTCATCTTCAGCAACTGCACGAGGCCGACGCCACCCGAACTCGGCGGCGGTGCGGTGATCACACGGTAGCCGTTCCAGTTCGCCTCCACCGGTTGACGCCACACGGCCTTGTATTCGTGCAGATCCTGCTTCGTGATCAAACCATGGCCGCGCATCGAAGCGGCGATCAGGTCGGCAGTCTTGCCATCGTAGAAGTCCTTGGCGCCCTGGTTGGCAATACGCGTCAAGACCGCGGCGAGATCCGGCTGCTTGAAGTTGACGCCCTGCTTGAGGTTGCCGAAGTAAGTATCGAAGTTGGTTTTGCCCGCGAAGTCTTTAGCCGAGTCGTCACGCCGCTGCTGCAACTGCTCGCTCACTTCGAAGCCGTCCGTGGCGTACTTGATGGCCGGCGCCAGCACCTGCTTCCACTTCAGCTTGCCGAAACGACGCTGCGCTTCCCACATGCCTTCGACCGTGCCCGGCACGCCCACCGCGCGATAACCGAAGAGGCTCATGTCCTTGATGACGTTGCCCTTGTCGTCGAGATACATGTTCCGTGTCGCTGACAGCGGCGCCTTCTCGCGATAGTCGAGAAAGTACGGCTTGCCGTTCACATACAACGTCATAAAACCGCCGCCGCCAATATTGCCCGCTTCCGGATACGTCACGGCAAGCGTGAAGGCAATCGCCACGGCGGCATCGACGGCGTTGCCGCCTTCCTTGAAGATCTGCTCGGCGGCGTCAGCGCTGAACTTGTCAGCAACGGCAATGGCCGAGGCGTTGAGGACAGCCTGTTGCTGATCGGAAGTCTTCGCATACGCGGGTGCCGTTTCGAGCAAGCCACTCGATACGGTAACGATTGCGGCTACAGCAAATATGCTTGCGGAAAACTTTACTTTGCCCAATGACATTGACTCTCCTCCATGACCATTTCTTAGCAGTGAAGAAAACGACTGCTTTCGCTTATAGCACGCAAACCGGTGTTTTGCGAAGCCATAAACGGCAGTCCTAACTTGCTATGGAACAGCGGACCCAAGCGGCCTTACCACTGCCATGGCGCCCATCGCATGTTCTTCTTATGCGCGGCCTCTGCTGCCCTTGGCGATTTCATCGCCGCTTCCTTGCGGCAGACGCGCGGTCACCGGAATCGAGCCCAATGAGAACAGCCCCACCACTAGAAACGCGGGCCAGAAGTCGGACCACACAATGGCCGGATGACCCTGCAGATGATGCGAAATCTGCAAGACGAGCCCGCCTATCGTTACGCCGAGCCCAAGCGAAATCTGCTGGATCACGCTTGCCACGCTGGTAGCGCGTCCGATGTCGCGGCTCGGGATATCCGCATAGGCGAGCGTATTCAACGAAGTGAACTGCAGCGACGGAAAAAAGCCGCCGAATAACACGATGCACCAGATCGCCCAATGGGGCATGCCGGGGAAAAACAATCCGTAGACAGCGATCGCCAGTCCGGCGAAGCACGCATTGACCATCAGCACCTTGCGGAACCCAAAACGCTCAAGCACCCGCGAGGCAACCGTCTTCATGAACATCGAGCCGAAGGCCGACGCACACGTAATCGAGCCTGAGATGAAGGCCGTCATGCCGAGTCCTTCCTGCAACGCCAACGGCAACAAAAAAGGCACGGCGCCGAGACCAATGCGAAACAGCGAACCGCCCACCACGCTCGCGTGAAAGCTAGGAATGCGCAGCAGGCGCAGATCGAGCACCGGCAATTCGACCCGGCTCGCATACAGCCAGTAGACGACCAGCAGCGCGGCACCCAGCACGGTCATACCGAGAGAGACCGTATTCGACACGAGCTCCCCGCCGATCAGCGAAACGCCCAGCATAAACAGCGAAGCCCCGCCTGCCGACAAGACGAAACCGGTCCAGTCGAGACGTCCGGGATGCTCCTCGTGCACATTGGCGATGTGCTTGTTCGCGAGCCAGATACCGAGCACACCAATCGGGATGTTGATAAAGAAGATCAGGCGCCAGTGCAGATACGTGGTGATGAACCCGCCGAGCGGCGGCCCGAGCACCGGCCCGAGCAACGCAGGTATCGTGAGATAGTTGACTGCACGAATGAATTGCGACTTCGGCAGCGAGCGGAAAATGATGATACGCCCGACCGGCACCATCAGCGCACCGCCCAGACCCTGCACGAAACGCGCAAACACGAATGTGCCGAGCGAAGTGGAGGCCGCGCACATCAGCGAGCCGGCCATGAAGATGCCGATTGCCGTACGAAACACCGTGCGGGAGCCGAAGCGATCGGCCACCCAGCCGCAGATGGGAATGAAGACGCCGAGGCCGATCACATAACTCGTGATGGCAAGCTTGAGGGTGATGGGACTGTGACCGAGGTCGCGCGCCAGAACGGGAAGCGACGTCACGATGACCGTACCGTCCACGTTTTCCATGAACATCGCACACGCGACGATCAATGGAACGATGAATGCACCCAAGGCAAGAGGCATTGGCAGGACGACGGGTGGCAAAGCCGTCGGCATAAAGGCTCGATTATGGCATCGAGTCGGCAACAGATGTTGTCAGATTGGTTTAAAACGGCAGCATAAAATACGGCCTGTCCGCAGACAGGCCGTGTGGCACTTAACGCTTGGCGCTCAACGCGCAAGGACAGCCGGCGTTAGCGAGGCGCCCGCATCACAGCGTTCAGGCGGCGAGGTCCGGCGGCAACTTTCCGCCGTTTGCGGCCAACGCGACCATGACCTGCTTGTGCAGCCAGATGTTCATGCTGGCCGAGTCGTTCATGTCCCCGCTGTACTTGAGTTCCGTGGCGAGCTGCTTGCGATGGTCGAGACTGCTGTCGACGCCAAGCGCCTTCATCGTATCGACAATCGATACGCGCCAATTCAACGTCTGTCCGCTCTCGCTCACGAGCTGGTCCATCACGGCAGCGACATCGACATCCGCCAGCGGCGCGGGTGCCGGCGCTGCGTCGGGCGCAGCGGCCTGCGCTGCAGCTTGCGCCACGGCAGGATCCGGCGTGGGTTCCACCGCCGGGGGCGGTTGATCGGGCTTCGCCTTGCCGAACAGCTTGTTCACAATCGTGCCGAAAATACTCATGTTTAAACCTCCAATGGGGGTGGATGGCGAGCGGCAACACCAGACCGCTCCAGAACGCATGCTCTCAGTATGCTAGGCGCAATTTACCCGGGGCACGCCGCTAATTGGTCAAGAATGGTCAAGGCTTCGATGAATGTCCGATAAAGGCGGGTGATGGCGGTTGACGTTCTGTGTCATGCGTTTTGCGTATGTGCGTGCCTGTGCACATCTGTCGTTCATCGTTTCGTCCACTCTTCGATTGATCCGCATTGTTTCATCTACAAGGCCGCGGTATTTCCGGTCTGGCGAGCCGTTATCCAGAATGTTTTGCGGCATGCAATGGACGCAACTCTTTTCCTTCGTTAGCTAGTCCATCCTGCGGGTATTGAACTAGACTCCCGTTGCCGTTCCGGGACACGTGTCCGTGTATGCCGAAACCTGAATGCGTTCAATCACACAATTTATTTAGTTTTCCAAAATAATTTGGACTTCAATGCCTCTCCATCCTGTCTTCAATGGAGCCACTCGTGAAAACAAATGTCGTTATTTCGCTGATATTGACACTTGCGGCAGGCGCCGCCCATGCCGGGCAGTTCAACACGCAGTGCGCTTACTCGCATACGCTCCCGGACGACGCCATCGTCTACCCCGGAAAGCCAGGAGAAGCGATGGTGCACGACTTCTTTGGCAATGCGAACACCAACGCCTTTAGCACGCCCGATTCATTGATGAAAGACATCTCCACCACCTGTGATTCGGCGGCAGATCCTTCGGCGTATTGGGCACGACAGATGAAGCGAGGCTCCGGCATCATCCCACCGATGTACGAGAAGACTTACTATAAAAACGACCAACCGGTGATGCCTGTCAGCGTGATTCCGCCCGGTCTGGAGATGTTGGCCGGCAATCACATGGGTACCACGCAGAATCCGCACATCGACTTCCTGTGCGCCGGCCAGGGGTACGTAAAAGTGCCGCCTAAAACGTGTCCCCCGCAAACACCCGGTGGAAATTCGCAATTCAATATCTCCGTGCACTTTCCCGACTGCTGGGACGGACATACGTTGGTGCCGGTCCTGGGAACCGGCCGGGCAAACCGGATGAAAGCGCCGATCAAAGCCGGAACGGGCCAGCTCAACGTCGCGTATCGGAACAGCGACGGCACCTGCCCCAGCGCCTATCCGGTGAAGATCCCGGAGTTGCAGATGAACATTGCATACGACCTCGGGACCAATCCCGACATGTCGGATGCGCAACTCTCGATGGACCCGGTATTCCAGAACGGTCAATGGGTCCCGCAATGGGGAAGCATGTACACCGCTCATGGCGATTTCATGAACGCATGGCGCCCGGAGACGATGCAATACATGATTGATATGTGCGTGAACAAGCCCAGCACGCCAGGCAGCACCTGCGGCAAAAACATCCCCACCTACTATTCGGCGGCGACCGCGAACGTTGAACTCGACAACAACAACGTTGCGCAACCTGCAGGCGCAACGTTCGTCCTGGCGCCGGGCAACCTCACCTTCATCAAGTTTCCAATGCCGGCCAATCTCAACGCCTATCCGTACGCCAGGTCGTACCTGCAGTCGTTAGGCGGGAACGTCACGGATACCGCCGCTGTCATGATCGAACTCTTCGCGGCAAGCACAGACTGGGATGAGACGAGCAAGCTGCCTACCGCTTCGTCGTGCGACCTGACTCAGCATATTGGCTCGATCTACATGGACAACGTGCAACAGGTACGGATCAACGACATCAGTAGCTATATTGCGTCGCAAAGGGCTGCGGGCGCTTCGCAGATAGGCATCTGCATCAGAAACACAGTCAGCGAGACCGTGAGCTTTTCTTCGCGTACGGGGGCGTGGACGCCGGGGCTTTATTTGAAGTGATGACGCTGCGGCGTTGGCGTGGCCAGGTGCATGTGCCTTCACAAAAAGGCACATGCGCGTCACAGCAGAAGCAGAGGTCAGCGTGGCACAGTCACCAGCGGCTGCAATTGCGGCAGGATCTCGGCGCGAGCGCGCACGACATCGTTCGGGAAATCGATCTCGATCCACGGCGAGCCGGTCACGTCGGCGGTATTGAACATCTGGCTGCGTTCCAGCAGCAGATCGCGCACGGCTTCTTCGTGCGGCAGGTTCGAGCGGCCGCTGTCGATGTAGCCCGCCACGATCTGCGCAAAGCGTTGTGCGGTTTCCTCGCGGAAGCGGAAGAAGCCGACCGACTCGCCAATCGTGTCGTATTCGAGATTCACGGCCAGCTGCTTGCGCAGTTCCACCGGTACACCGTCTTTCAGGCACAGCTTGACGGGCTCGTCGCCCGCTTCGAAATCGCGGTCGATCAGCAGCCGGTTGACCGTTTCGCCCGCCACCAGCGCGTTCAGGATGCGCTCGTCATACAGCACGTCGGCGTCCATCAGCAGGACGTCGCCGCCGCGCGTCAGCGGCTCGGCCACGGTATGCACCGTCAGCACGCTGCCGAGGTCGAAACGCGGATTGATCACGATCTCGACCGGGTGCGGCCAGTTGATGCGCTTCAGCTCGGCCTCGACCAGCCCCGGCTGGAAACCGAGCGCCAGCACGACGTCCGTGACGCCGGCGGTTTCGAGCATCTGCAGATGCCGTTCGAGCAGGCTCACGCCGTCGAACTGCAGCAGGCACTTCGGAAACTGTTCGCCCGGCGGGAGCTGGAGGCGCAGGCCAAGGCCCGCAGCGAGAATAATGGCACGCATGCGTGGTCCCTTTCTAAAAGTAGGGTTAGTCGACAGCCGGCACACGCGTCGCGCGCCGACGCTGCCAGTTTCTTTCACTGAAATGCAGGTACAACAGGCCAGGCAAACCAAGCACGAGCTCGCGGGCGCGCTTGGCAAGCGACAGCGCAAGCGCCGCATCCGGCGGCAAGCCGACGAGCGGCGCGAGCAGCAGGTAGCCGCCCTCCTGCACGCCGAGCGAGCCCGGAATCGCGAACGCGGCACCGCGAATCGCCTGCCCCAGGCTTTCGAGCAGCAGCGCGTCGACCCAGCTTACCGGGTGGCCAAGGAAGCGCAGCGCGAGCCACACTTCCGCGGTGCCGACGATCCAGCCGACCAGACTGAGCGTAAAGCTCGCCAGCACCCGGCCGCGCTCCCGATAGAGGGCCTGTACGGCACCATCGACGGCGTCGGCGCGCATGGTCAACGCCGACCAGTCGCGCTTGCCGAATACCTTCGAGACGACCCGCAGAAGCCGCCCAAACAGGCCGCGGCGCTGGGCGAAGAAGAACAACGCGATCAGCCCGGCGAGTATAGCGGTCGCAATAAAAGTTGCGGTGCGCAGATCGTGCAGCGCGCCTTGCGCCGCGTAAGCGCCGAACAGCAGCAGGCCCAGCACGGCAAACACGATCTGCGCGAGTGCCTGCAGCGTGGTACTGACCGTGATCGTGGCCGCCGCGTCGCGCATGCGCATGCCGTGATGCGTGAGTTGTCGCACGACCACCACCGGGCCGCCGATCTGACCGGCCGGTAACAGGCTATTCACCGACTCGCCGGTCCAACGCGCGAGCAACGCATGACGCGCAGCGACGGCGTCGCGGCGCCGGTCGATCAGCACCGCGATCGCCGCCGAATCCAGGACCAGCGGCACCAGATGGAATGCGGCCACCAGCGCGAGACCCCAGCCGGCGACCATCAGCGTCGAGGTGACCGAGCCCAGGCCCTGCCAGGCGAGTAGCGCGACGAACAGCGCGACGCCGATCGTCAGCAGGATTACGGCCGCGCGAGTCATTGCCCGGCCCCTTTGCGCCGGGTCATCTGACGAAACACCTGGCGGAAGCCGAAATAGGCGATCGCGTCTTTCATGTTCGAAATGAAACGCCGCCACGGGCGCATGTTCGGATCCGTGACGTATTCGAACGTCAGCGAGACGCGGAACTCATTGGCGCCCGCCGGCGTGATGCGGTGACGCAATTTGTCGCCGTCGAAAAACACCAAGCCGCCGGGCGGGATCTGCACGGAGCCGGGCACATCGGGCACGTCCGGGTTCGTGGTATGCAACTCGTAGTCGAGACGGCATGACGACTCGTCGATCACGCCCAGCAGCAGCGTATAGCGGCGGCCGTCGTAGTACGAGGTGTCGTAATGCCAGCCGATATGGTCGCCCGGCCGGGTGTAGTAATACAGCGCGTAGGCGTGTGGATCGTCCGGCGGGGACACCATCAGTTTGTCGCCGCTCAACCGCTCCAGCCAGCCGATCAGCTCCTTCGAGCGATACAGCTCGGCAATGAACGGCGCCAGGCGGTCGATCGTATGACGGCTCACGCTGCCGCCCTGCTTGTGGCCCGGCAGGTAGTTGCGATTCACCTCGTCGAGCAGCGCACGGGCGCTGTACACCAGTTGCGCGGTGACCTCGGGCGCGAGGAAATCTTCCATGTAGAGGAAGGCGCCCTGCTCGGCGAAGTCCTTGGAGAGGGCCGCCGTGTCGAACTGGCGCGTGCGGCCGGCAACTGCCTGGTCGGCCTCGGGGGCGGCCTCGCGGGCCTCTACAGACGCTAGCGTGGCGGGTACGCGGTCGAAAGAGGCTGAGGCGATCACATCATCTTCGGCCTGCGTACTCATGGACTAACCTGCATTGGACTGGTTTCGGCGGCGGGGCGCGCCGTGCGGCGCAGCGCCCGGCGAAAGTCCACGATCACCCAAAGGGCAAAAAGCGGCGCGCCCATCGAGGCGGCCACAACAAACGGCGTGACGATGCCGGTCAGGGTCACGAGCGGCAGCAGATACAACACGTCTTCGGTCTCGAAGCCGGCTACCGACGCCTGCCTGGTGCCCGCCTTGCCTTCCATGTCCTCGATCCGCATCCGCAGGAAGAAAATCACTGCGACCGCCACGCCGGCGAGGCTGCCGAGGACTACGCCCGGCACGATCCGCTCCGCTTGATGAACCACGCCGATGCCGAGTCCCATGCCCACGAACAACAGGACCGTCACCACCGAATCGCACGCGAGGTCGTAAAAATGACCGATCCGACTCGACTTGCCGCTGATGCGCGCGAGTTCACCGTCCGTGTGGTCCACGAAATTCGACAGGACGATAAGCAACGCGCCTGCGTTGGTCCAGGCAAACCCGCCCCGGGCAAGGCACAGCGCGCCCGCGAGGCCGATCAGCAGGCGCAGCGTGGTGAGCTGATTGGGCGTGACAAACGTGTCCACAAGCGGCGTCACGAGCCGGCGAGCGAGCCTCGCGTCCCACGTTTTAGGGACCGGAACGTTTTTTAAAGATGGTGGTCGAGAATTCATAACCCGGAAATATATACGGTTACGGGAAACCTTGCTGTTTTCCGAGACAATTTCCCCGTCAACCCTTGACAGACGCCGTCCGCAGCAAAAATGCTCGAACGTTGGTAAAGTGCGAGTCCAATTACGCCTGTAACGCCGTGTAATCGGACACGCAGCCCGGCGTGGCGTGTCTCTCGTGTCGGCCAGAGTGAGGGCTTCGCGCTGTTACTCCGGTCCGATCCAACACGGTTGCCGTCCGCCTCCTTGTCTGCCCCGTTGCGAACTTGCCACTGAGCACACGTGACCTGAAGCTTATGAAGCACGTTTTTTCTTCCGTTGTCCTCGCCCTGTCCACAGCGGCCTTGCCGCTCGCCGGCCACGCGACCGCGCTCGACGCACCGCTCGCCTGTAACGAGTCCGGCCATCAGTTCATTGCGGACCTGGCCCAGCAGCAATTGATCGATCCCACGCCGATGCGGGTTGAGAGCAATTCGATCAACGCCTTCCGGCCAGCCAAAGGCGCCGACATGACCGCCTTCGGCTTCCACGTGTTCGCGGTGGTCGGCTTCGAAAAGGACGATCCGATGTTCCGGACCGGCGACGGCGAACCGCTGGCCAACTCGGCCTACGGCGCCGTCGTGTTCGGCGGCGACGTAAAAGTGCAGGAAGCCGTGACCCAGGCGGGCAGTACGGCGATCGTGCACCACGTCGGGCCGCATATCACCGCAATTTTCTGCAAGCGGAACTGAGGCCGGCCGGCGCGACGCGCAGGGGCCTCGGTTCGCCGCAGTCGGTCTCGCTTCCCCTCAGCCAGGCCGGCGAAAGTCGTTTTCGACCCAGGAGGCGGCGCTCGCCTTACCTAACTTGAAGTTAGGCGCCACTTTCACCTGCGCGAGCTGCTCGCCGAAGGCGTCGAACGCGGTCAGCAGCGCGTAAGGGTCGTCCTCGCTGGGTACGATCTCGAGCGTGATCGCCAGTTCACCGTCGCCAGACGGCGATTCCACCGTCACTCGCTTATGCAGCATGGCGTGCAACTGCTGCTCGTGCCGGCGCAGCACCTCCGAAGCGGTCTTCACTAATGTATTGAAAGCGCCCGTATCGAGCGGCTTCGGATTTTTTTTGTCCCGGCCCATGGTCCACGGTCCGACCAGAGCGGGCTCCGGTTCGCCGTCCTTGATCATCTCCACCGCCCAGCCGTCGTCGTCTTCGTTCTTGATGACGCGCGCAGTCCAGCCGTCGTCGCGCCACAAACGCGCTTCGTGCTGGGTTTCGGGCACTTCGGGGAGATCTTCCGTCGCAGGATCGGCAGCGGTGTTGGGCGATGGAAGGGAGGTATCGGTCATTGCGGGTCGCTCAGGTTCGGAACAGATTCGTCAACACAAGGACCGGATTCTACCCGCCCCGGCTACGCCGGGGTGCAGCCTATGCCGAACGGCCAGGGCGCGGATTATTGCGGTTTCCAAAAAAATATTTTTCGCGATCTCTTGGAACTTATAGTCCGATTTAATACACAATAAAAAAACGCGGCCCTGAGGCCGCGTATAAACAGATGAAAAAAAGACGCCCTTGGTCAAGGGGCAGACGAATTGTAAAGCCAGAAACGCCAGGTAATCACCGCATCGCACGGAATAGTCTTTTTTGAAAATATGAAGAATATAAATCTATCGTTACATTTGTAATTCGTAAGCCGCTCAGCCGCCACGGACGGGCGTCGCGCAGGTGCAACATAAAAAAGGTTGACACACCATCCGCAGATTTTCATTCAAAAGCAAAAACGCTTTGTTTACCTGCACTTAGAAAAACAAATCCCGGCATTCCTGATTCAGGAAAGCATTGTTGTGTCAGATGAGGTTAATCAATTCATCAGGGGGAATACACTTCGCTGCGAATCCTCAGGCGGCCGGCGGCATCGGCGCTAAGTCCTGTCAGGCGATTCTCTACGGACTGTCTCGGAGTTTATAAAGCATGAAAAAAACCCTCATCATCGCGGGCATCATGGGCGCGTTTGCCATCAACGCTCACGCACAAAGCAGCGTCACGTTGTACGGCACGCTGGACGCCGGCCTGGTCTACTCGAACAATCAGGGTGGCCACAACAACTGGCAACAAGGTAGCGGCTCGGTGTCGGATACGTACTTCGGCCTGCGCGGCAGCGAAGACCTCGGCGGCGGTCTGCATGCCATCTTCACGTTGGAAAGCGGCTTTAACATCAACAGCGGCAAGTTCACCGAAAGCAGCACGTTGTTCAACCGTCAGGCTTTCGTCGGTCTGCAAAGCGACCAGTTCGGTACGCTGACGCTTGGCCGTCAATATGACTCCGTGGTCGACTACCTCGGCCCGCTGTCCGAAGCAGGCTCGGGCTACGGCAACAACCTCGCTGCCCACCCGTTTGACAACGACAACCTGGACAACTCGTTCTCGATCAAGAACGCAGTCAAGTACCAGAGCGCGAACTACTCCGGTTTCCGCTTTGGCGGCTTGTATGGTTTCAGCAACGACGCTGGCCAGTTCGCGAACAACCGTGCCTATAGCGCGGGCGCTTCGTACACCAACGGTGGGTTGAACGTTGCTGCTGCGTACTTGCAAATGAACAATTCGCTGGGCGGCTCGAACCTGAGCAACGGTGCAGTGTCGGCAGGCGACGGCAACAACGCCAACCTGACGGCTGCCCTGCAGCGCACGTATGGCGTGGGCGCGAACTACGCGTACGGTCCGGCTACGGTTGGCTTCGTGTGGACGCACACGCAAGACAACAACCTGATCGCTGGCAGCCAGGGCGGCGAGAGCTTCACGATCCCGACCGGTACGAACCTGCACCTCGACAACTATGAAATCAACGGCAAGTACGCTCTGACGCCGGCTCTGAGCCTGAACGGCGCGTACACGTTCACGGACGGCAAGGCGACGGGTGGCACGACTTCGGGTGATCCGAAGTGGCACACCGTTTCGCTGCAAGCTGACTACTCGCTCAGCAAGCGCACCGACGTCTACGTTGAAGGCGTGTACCAGCACGCTTCGGGTCAACTCGGTGACGGTAGCGCGAACGTCGCTATGATCAACACGCTGTCGCCGTCGTCGACTGGCAACCAGGTCGCAGCGACCGTGGGTCTGCGTCACCGCTTCTAATGAAGCTGCGGGCCGGATCTACCGATCCGGTCTGTTGAGAAACGCGCACGTGACACAATCACGTGCGCGTTTTTTTATGCGCAAATCGGCTTGGCATAGTTCAAACAGCGACGTGCACGCAGGTATACTTGGACCAGCTGCCTTCCGCGCTGCGATCTCACCGAGAGCTCGCCACGGCTGAACGGCAGCTTCGTCGCGGAGCACCCTGTTCCGCCCGTGCCCCTGTTCCCATAGCTGATCGGGAACGCCGACGATCCGATCATGAAAAAACTTCTTTTGCTCGCTCCCGCCGCTCTCGCGCTTGCCGCCTGTGGCTCGTCCGGCCCCGCTCGAGATGCGTCACAGCCGATGGTGTTCGTGACATCGCAGCGTACGCCGTCTTACATCACCGAATGCCTTGAAAGCCGTCTGTCACGCGTGCACGCATCGTCCGTGGGCGGCGCGACCGAACTGGCCGTTGGCTCAGATTCGGACACCGCTTACTTCGTTACGCTGACGCCGGTCAGTGCAGGCTCAGTGGTCAAGGTCATGCGACCCGCCAACGCACCGGACGATCCGCCGGAACCTGAGATGCGCTTTGATATCGCGCGGTGTGCGACTTAAGGGGTGGGTGTTTTGCCTCGGTGTTTGTCCTTCGTCCTTCGTCGCTCTTCGCGCAAGATGAATCACTAAGCACTAAGCGTTGAGTAATCGGCGCCACGCTTGCATAGCACGCGTGGCGCTGTCTTTTTGTGCGGGCATCTGCGAACATGACCGCCCTTTGCATTCAGACGGCGCGCGTGGCGCCGCGCACTATCGATGGCCTCAAACAAAGCACATCACGCCACCGGCTTCGCGGCCGGCGTCATCGCCGCAGCTATCGTCGCACGCAGCAGCGCGAGCGGACCCTTTCATGTGTGGGTGTTGCTGAGCTTCATTGCGGCCGTGGCGGGCGGCACGGCGCCGGATTGGCTGGAAGTAGCCTGGTGGTCGCGCAAGCGGCGCCTGTGGATCACTCATCGCACGGTCACGCATTGGGGTATTGGCTGGATCGCGCTGCTGGTGTTTTCTTATCGCGAGCTCGGACATCATCAGCCGCTCGCTGCACTCGCGTTCGGCTTCGCTTGCGGCGGGCTGATGCATTTACTCGCGGACTGGCCCAACCCGCTCGGTGTGCCGTGGATCGCGGGACGTCACTCGCTCAACTGGTGGAACAGCGGACACTGCGATCTGCTGGTGGTGGGCGCTTCGTGGGTTGCTGCGTGGTTCGTGGCCGGCCATGTCTGGCTGCATGGCGTACATGGGTTTGCGTTGTTGCAGCACTTGCGGCTTGGATAGCTGGGTTATCAACAAAAATTGTTCGCAAGCTTGTGGATATCCTGCGGACTCGTTACTCAAGTGGTTGATCGCGCTGGGATTGTTGGTCGTGCTTCAGATACTTCGCTTCAACCTGCCCGCGTCATCCACCGGATGGTCCGCACGGTTTATCAACAGATATTGTTCGCAAGCCTGTGGATATCCTGCGGACTCGTTGCTCAAGTGGTTGATCGCGCTGACATTACGGGCTGTGCTCGCGACGCGGCAAACCTGCTTCAACGACGCGGTTTTAGCCGGTGTAACGTCCGGCTCACCCGGTTAGTGCGTGGATTCTCAGCGCCTTGACGCGCACGGCGCGCCTTTCCTGGCGTCTCGTCAGGTTTGCTAAACGCGCTGCCCCGCGTTGGCACGCGCAACCGCACGTTATCAACAGATAATGTTCGTAAGGCTGTGGATATCCTGCGCACTCGTCACGCAAGTGTTTGAGCCCATTGGAATTCGCAGCCCTGCTTGCGGTGCATCACAACGTCTCAAGCGCACCCTTCATCCGTAGCACGCCTTGTTCGATATCGCTGACGCCAGGCGCCGCGAACGACAGCCGCAGCGAGGCAACATCCGCGCTGTCCTTATAGAACGCGACACCCGGCACGAACATTACGTTCTGCTCGATACACGCCTTCAGACAAGCCGATGCATCACCACCACCGGCAAGCCGCCCCCAAACGAACATCCCACCGGCTGGGCGATGAAACGCAATGTCGTCCTTCAGATGCGCTTGCAACGCATCGCACAGCGTCGCGCATTTCAACGCGTAGGCCTCAATGATCTTCGGAAGATGTAATTCGAGCGCGCCGCTTGCGAGATATTCCGCCGCAATCGCCTGAGTCCACGGCGAGCTGCACAGATCCACAGTCTGTTTGGCGACGACACAGCGCCTCAGAATCTCCGCATGCGCGATGGTCCAGCCCACCCGCAAACCGGGCGCCACAATCTTCGACAGGCTCGAAAAATGCACGACCCAATCGCGTGAAGCCGGCACCTCGGCGCTCAAGGCGAGCAAAGAAGGCAACGCCTCGCCTGCAAAGCGCAGATCACCGTACGGATCGTCTTCGACCACCAGAAACCGGTAGCGCGCCGCCAGCTTCAGCAATGCAATACGCCGCTCATACGAGAGTGTCGCGCCCGTTGGATTCGCGAAAGTCGGCACCGTGTAGAGCAACTTCGGCAAACGCTCGAGCGTGCCCGCTTCGAGCAGCGCGGCGAGCGCGGCCACGTCGAGACCGTCCTGATCGACCGGCACCGTCACCACGTCAGCCTGCTGCAGCTTGAGCGCCTGTAGCGCAGCCGGGTAAGCCGGCTGTTCGACCAGCACCACATCCCCTGCGCCCACCAGTACGCGTAGCAGCAAATCGAAGCCCTGCTGCGAACCGGTCGTCACCAGCAATTCCTGCGGCGTGCATGGCGTGCCGCGACGCATCATCAGCCGGGCAAGTTCTTCTTTTAGAACCGGCAAACCGTCTGTCGGACCGTATTGCAGGCAGAGCGTCGTCTGCTGCGACGCGCGCGCGGCCGCCGCATCGAGGCCGGCACGATCGAACAGATCGCTGGCTGGATAACCGCCCGCGAACGAAATCATGCCTGGCTGACCCAGGTACTTGAACAGCTCACGGATCGGCGAGCCAGTCGGTGCTTCGAACGGAGGTGTGAACGTGAACATGGTGTCTTTGGCGTTTGGCCGGTGGCTGCTGGCGCGTCCAGTGGATTGGCTTATCGGGCGTGGCCTGAACGGCACGCAGCGGTTCACGGCCCACGATCTGAACTGGCATCGATTGTGGTCAGCAACGGCAACCGCCGCAAACGATATCTAATCACTACCTGTTGAGTTTTCGGAATCATCGGGAGACGCGGCGCCACGGACGGCGACCCGACGCAGGCGGGCTTTACCAGTCCGCGGCTCCGCTCCCCGGCTCGCGGACAGGAAACCCCCAAGATTCATCGCCCCAGAACGAAAAAAACCCGGCACGGGACCGGGCTCAACCTACTGCATCCACCTAAGGGGACTTAGCGGATATGGGCGATGCAGGCGCGATAACGGCGCCTAAACCACATTCTTTTCGACGATCGGCCGGTTCTCAAGGACGCGTTCGAAACTGAGCGACGACAGATCCAGCGTCGTATAGCGGCCATGCAGGATCAGTTCGCTGACGCCCCGTCCCGTTGCCGGACCCTGTTGCAGGCCGTGCCCGCTGAAACCATTTGCGAAGATGCAGTTATCGACATCCGGGTGATGGCCGATAATCGCGTTCTGATCCAGCACGTTGTACTCGTAATAGCCCGACCAGCAGTTCTGCACGCGCAGCGCTTCGAATTGCGGCACGCGATGCGCCAGCGTCGGCCAGATTACCTCGTCGAACAGCGCGTGATCGACTTCGTCGAGCGGCAAATCGTCCGGATCGTTGTCGGCGCCCGGCGACGTGCCGCAAATAAACGATTTGCCTTCCGGGCGGAAATAGACCCCGGTTGGATCGATCAGCAGCGGGCAGTGTTCGAGCTGCGCGGGAGAGCTGACGTTGAAAATGCTGCGGCGGCGCGCGAACACCGGAATGTCGATGCCGACCATCTCCGCGACCTTGCGCGACCACGCTCCGGCTGCGTTGACCACCACATCGCAGGCATAAGTCTCGCCGCCCGCCGTCAACACCTGAGTAACGCGCTTGCCGTCGCGCTGCAGCGCCACCACGTCATCGGCCACGTAGCGTGCCCCGAGTGCCTGCGCCTTCTTGCGCAAGGCCTGCACGAGACCGTAGCCGTCGAACCAGCCCTCGCCGCTCTCGCCATAGGCGCCGGCCACCAGGTCCTCGGTATTGAGCCAAGGGAAGCGTGCCTGCAACGCCACCTTGTCGAGCAGACTGATGTCCGCGCCGAGGCTCTTCTGCAGCGCGTGATTTTCGCGCAGCGTCGACTCGCCGGCCGGCGTGGCGAGGAACAGGTAACCTCCCTCGTGCAGATCGATGGACGGCTTTGCGCCGTCGATCTCGAGTCGCTCGCCAATCGAACGCAAAAACTCGATGCCGAACAGCGACATCTGGATCGACAGCGGCGTCGAGAATTGCTGACGGATCGACGCCGCCGACAATGCCGACGACGACCGCGCATAGGTCGGATCGCGCTCGATCACGGTGACACTGACCGTCGGGTCGGAGGCACGCAAAAAATACGCAATCGAGCTGCCGATCACGCCACCACCGACGATTACGACTTTCGAATTCACGACTCTCTCCACCCAAAGCAGGCGCCGGCCGCGTCAGCCATACGGCCAGTCGAACGCAAGTTGATAGGTATTGGCAGTTTCATTGCAAGGCGACGCAGCGGGCGCGAAAGGACGCACAGTACTGCACGTCCCCGTCGCGCGCGGCCGCGGGCGCTCAACTCATACATAGACCGCTGAGCGCGCCACGTGCCGCGCTTTAGCCGATGTTGAAGTCGATGCCTTGCGCCAGCGGCAATGCCGACGAGTAATTGACCGTGTTGGTCGCACGGCGCATATACGCCTTCCATGCATCCGAACCCGACTCGCGGCCGCCGCCCGTTTCCTTTTCGCCGCCGAATGCGCCGCCGATTTCCGCACCGCTCGGTCCGATGTTCACGTTGGCAATGCCGCAGTCGCTGCCGGCCGCCGACAGGAAGCGCTCGGCTTCACGCAGATCAGTGGTGAACACGCACGACGACAGGCCATGTACCGCAGCATTATTCGCCTCGACCGCGTCGGCAAAATCCGTATAGCGCAGTACGTAGAGAATCGGCGCGAAGGTTTCCTTCAGCACCACGGACGTTTGCGACGGCATTTCGACCAGCGCCGGGCGCACGTAGTGGCCGCCTTCGTAGCCCTTCACTTCGACACGCTCGCCACCGAACACCTTGCCACCTTCCGCGACAGCCTGCTGCAGCGCTTCCTGCATGCGGGCGAACGATTGCTTGTCGATCAGCGGGCCCATCAGCGTGCCCTTTTCGAGCGGGTTGCCAATCGGCACCTTGTTGTAGAGCTGCTTCAGGCGCTCGACGGTCTGGTCATACACGCTGTCGTGCACGAACAGGCGGCGCAGCGACGTGCAGCGCTGACCGGCCGTGCCCACGGCCGAGAACAGAATGCCGCGCAGCGCGAGTTCTTGATCCGCGCTCTGCGTGACGATGCCGGCATTGTTGCCACCCAGTTCGAGCAGCGAACGGCCGAAGCGCTTCGCCACTTCGACGCCCACGGTACGGCCCATTTCAGTGCTGCCGGTTGCGCTGACGACCGAAGCACGCGGATCGGCGACGAGCTTCGCGCCCACATCGCGGCCACCGGTGATCAGCGCCGTCAGCCCTGCGGGCGCGTCGCCGAATTCCTTCAGCGCATCGCTCAGGATCTGATTGACGGCCAGCGCGGTGAGCGGCGTCTTTTCGGACGGCTTCCAGATCACGGCGTTACCGCACACCAGCGCGAGCGCGGCATTCCATGACCATACGGCGGCCGGGAAGTTGAACGCGGAAATCACAACGCAGGTGCCCATGGGATGCCACGACTCGGCCATGCGGTGGCCGGGGCGCTCGGAGGCGATGGTCAGGCCGTACAGCTGACGCGACAGGCCGACCGCGAAGTCGCAAATGTCGATCATTTCCTGCACTTCGCCCAAACCTTCCTGAAGGATCTTGCCGGTTTCGAGCGTGATGATGCTGCCGAGCGCCTGCTTTTTCTCGCGCAGACGGTTGCCGAGGAGGCGCACCAGTTCGCCGCGGCGCGGAGCCGGGACGTTGCGCCACGCGTTGAATGCCTGCTTCGCATTGGCGAGCGCCGCATCGACGTCGGCCACCGTGTTGCTGGCCACGCGGCCGATGAGCTCGCCGGTGATCGGCGAATGAACCGCGATATGGCCGGCTTGCGCCGCTTGCGCGATGCCGAGATCGGCGAGGATGGTCGAAGCGTTCATATGAAGAATCCCTTTAATTTCCAATGCGAAACAAGAGTAAGTTCGGAAACTATACACGTCGGGTTTTGTGGCGGCAAGCGTAATAGCGGCGGGCTGCGCGGGCCGATCGGGTGGTTGCCGGTTATTTTAGGCTCTGTTTGGGGCTTGAACCGTCTGGTGAGGGGCGTCGAGCCCACTGGAGGCGGCGACGGGCCGCCCCTCGATCACAGACGGCTTTGTTTCTTATTGGAAAACACCCCCTCAAACATCCATCATCAAGCGATCGACGAGCGCCCGCGCGATCGGCGGCAGGTCCTTGACGCTGCGCACGCAGATTTTCAGCTTGCGCTCGGCCCACCCGTCGTTCAGGTGCACGAGGGCGATCTGCATGGTCTTCGCGTGACGCAGCGCGACAGACTCGGGCACGATGCCGATGCCCACGCCTGCTTCGATCATCCGGCAGGCGGCCTCAAAGTTGCCGACCTGGATGCGCAGTTTGAGCCGCACGCCCAGGGTGTCCGCAGCGCTCATCACGAACGCATGAATCGCGCTCGAGGTGGGCAAGCCGATGAAGTTGTCGTCGAGCGTCTGCGCGAAATCGACCGAAGGCTCGCGCGCGAGCGCATGGTCCTTCGACGTGACGAGGATCAGCCGATCGTCGCGATAAGGCAGCATCTCCAGATGCTCGGCATGCACGTTACCCGCGACGATGCCGATATCGGTGGCGCTGTCGGCCACGCCCTTGACGATCTCGCCGCTCAGCACTTCGCGCAGGTCGATGTTGACGTCAGGATGGTCGCGCAGGAAGTGGCTGAGTACCGTAGGCAGGAACTCGCTGATCGCGGTGGTATTGGCCCAGATCCGTACGTGGCCCTTGATCCCTTCGCCATACTCCTGCATGTCGCCGGCCAGATGCTCGACCCGTTCGAGCACAAGCCGCGCGTGATGCACAAATGCGTCGCCGGCGGGGGTGGGCGTCACACCCTGGCTGGTTCGATAGAGCAGCTTGAAGCCGAGTTGCTCCTCAAGATTCTTGATCCGGTTGCTTGCTGCAGGCGCAGAGAGATGAGAGCGTTCCGCGGCGCGCGCGAGGTTCTTCGTATCGGCAATGTTGACGATGAGCCGCAGGTCTACGAAATCAAAATGCATGATAAAGGCCGAAAAAGTGAGCGAGGGTGTGGAGTCAAAGTGAGGTGAAGTACCGTCGCTTTTCTCACGCGAACGCCAACAACTTCTCAGCCAGCGCGTCCGGCGCGCTAATCATCGCATCGTGCCCGCTTGCGATTTCATCCCACGTCCAATCCTTTTGCGTCTTGACGAAGTCGCGACTGCTTTGCAGCGGTCCGTATACCGGATCGACGCACTGGATATAGACCTTAGGCAGCGCGCCGCCAGGTGGTCCCTTTAGCACCATTGGGTCATCGAAGGTCTTCAACGGATGGGGGGTGCAGTGACGCTCGAGCAGAGCGACCTGGTCGGCTTCGAACACACCGAACGCACTCGCGGGCGGCACGGGGATCGTTAGCCCGTTGCTGGTTTCCATCGCCAGCTTCGTGCGCGCGGCGACGATCTCAGGAGCGAGCCGCGAAAATGCCGTCTCTCCAGCAGACAGCACGACGGCGTCGAGAAACACCAGTTGACGAATCCGCTGCGGCACACGGTCGGCGGCGCCGATCAAGGTCGTGCCGCCAAAACTGTGCCCAACGAGAATCACCTCAGATAGGTCGTGCCGTTCGAATACGTCGACGACGTCCTGGACGAACACCTGAAGGTCGATCTCCGGCGAAAGCAGATGGGCCCGCTCGCCGAGCCCACTGAGCGTCGGCGTAAATACCCGATGCCCGTGCGAGCGCAAGATCCGCGCGACCGCGTCCCAGCACCATCCACCGTGCCAGGCGCCGTGCACGAGCACGTAGGTGCTCGGCTTTGCACCGCGCGTCGTGCCGGTTACTGCGTTAGTGTTAGTCACTGCCGCGCGCGTTTTCTCAGACATAGCCAGGTTCCCCTCCTTCACGACACGTCAAACGTGTCCGGAAACCCAAGCTTATCTCCGCGGCAGCGACCTGGAAAGTCGGCCGAACGGCCTATCTCCCTTACCCCTTGGCAGCCACTACACTGCGCCACTCCCCAACGCTTCGCTCTCGCCCGCCTCTGACACGCTGATATCCGGCGAAATCTCTTCGAGTGTCTGCTGACTCGTCTCTATACGCAGCGCGAGAATCGCCACACTCAGCAACAGCAGCACGCCGCCCACCATTGCCACCACGCCCGTCACGCCGAAATGCGTGTACAAAAGGAGCGCCACATAAGGCGTCGTCATCGAAGCGGCCCGCCCGCAGGTCCCGGCGATACCCGTGCCGCGCAAGCGGTGCGTAGTCGGAAACAGCTCGGGGATATAGCCGAACAAACCCAGCGTGCACACCGTGTAGATCGTCGTGACCAGCGCAAAACCCATAATCGAAATCGCCGCCGGTGCGCGCATTTGCACATAGATCAAGCCGAGCACGATGGTCAGTAGCGAGAACAGCACGATGCCGTTGCGGCGTCCGATGCGATCCGTCACGAAGTAGCCAACCACTGCACCCATCGGCGCGCCGAACGACATCAGCAGCACGAAACCCAGCGATTGCACTATCGTCAACCCTTCCTTGACAAAGAAGGTGGGCAGCCACGCAACAAAGCCGTACAGCGACATATTGATGGCCATGCAGGTGAGCGCGGCCACCAGCGTGCGGCCAATCATCCCGCGCGCGAAGAGCGCCGACAGCGGCGCGGCAGGCACTTCGTGGCTCACCACGCGCGCCACTGGCGGCAACTTGCCGACGCGTGCCTCGACCTGCCGCTCGATTGCCGCGACAGTCGCCTCGGCTTCGTCCAGACGTCCAACCGTTTCAAGCCAGCGCGGCGATTCCGGCATCCGATGCCGCAGGAACCAGACGATCAGCGCGCCGATACCAGCAATCGCAAACATATAGCGCCAGCCCAGGTGCGGAATCACCCAGTAGCCGACTGCGGTTGCCCCAAGCAAACCCGAGTTGATGATCAGCGCCAGCAGCGAAGTCCAGCGCCCGCGCGTGGCCGGCGGCACGAACTCGCACAACGTGCCGGCCGCCACCACCAGTTCCGCACCGAGCCCGATACCCATCAAAAAGCGCAATAGGATCAGCCAGTAGATGTTCGGCGCAAAGCACGCAGCCAGTGAGGCGAGCCCGAAGATCGCCAGATTCGCCTGATAGGAATAACGCCGCCCGAAGCGGTCGCCCAGATAGCCCGACAGGCCTGCGCCGATCATCATGCCCATGAAGGTCGCGGAGATAAAGAACGAGCCGAGCCGCAAGTCGGTGAAGCCGCTTTTGACCATCGCCGCGAGCGAGCCGTTGGCCAGATAGATGTCGAAGGCGTCGAGGAACGCGCCGGCGCCGATCAGGCCGAGGATTTGCCAGTGAAAACGACTGATAGGCAGGCGGTCGAGCCGCGCGCCGGAATTGACGGTTGCCAAGCTGTGTCTCCTGATAACGCACACGCGGATGGGTCCGCGATCAACAGATCTTGCATGGCCGTCTTTGGAGGTGTGACGGCTCTGACGCGAGCTCTTGGGAGGCGCGGCTTCGATGGGCCATCGCCTGAATAGGCTAAGAGTGCAGTACCGGGCGCAGCGTGGGAATTGGCATTATTGGAAGCCGGTGTTTCGCTGGAGTTAATGAGGTGGGCGAAATGGGAGCGCCTGCCGTGAAGCTTCGGCTTGTGGTGCGGGTGCGGGCGCCGCCCGGCGCCTTATGAAGCGCCCCAGACACGTTCCGCTCAGTTCCGGCCCAAAATCCGCCGCGCCTTCAGGATTACCGGCAGATCGACCATCTTGCCGTCGACGGCCACCGCGGCGCCTTGACTCCCCTCCACCGCCTCCAGCACACGCGCTGCCCAAGCCTGATCCGCGTCACTCCACGCATACGCACGATGCACCGCATCAATCTGCTTAGGATGAATGCACAGCTTGCCGCCGAAGCCAAAACGGCGGCCGCGCCGCGCATCGGCTTCGATCGCGTCTGCATCGGTAATGGTGGTCGACACGCCGTCGACCGGCGCGCCGATACCCGCCAGCCGTGAGGCCAGCACGATCTGCGAGCGAAACAGGTGCAACTCCTCGCCGTCGCCATCGATGCCGAGATCGATCTGGAAATCGAGCGTCCCGAACACAATGCGGCTCACACGTGACGCAGAGCACAACGCCGCCAGATTCGCAAAGCCGCGTGCCGTTTCGACAATCGGCAGCACGGTGAGCGTCGCATGCGCGTGCGCCAGCACGGCGGCGATGTGTTCCTGCGTTTCGGCCTTCGGCAGCACAATGCCTGCAACGCCCGGATGGCCCGCGAGCGCGGCAACGTCATCGGCGAACCAGCGGGTATCGGAGCTGTTGATCCGCACCCATGCCGGCCGTGCCGCATCCGCCGCAGCTAAAACGGCTGCGCGCGCGGCCGGCTTTTCGTCGGGCTGAACGGCGTCCTCGAGGTCGAGGATCACCGCATCCGCGCCCGCCGCACGCGCCTTCTCGAAACGCTCCGGCCGGTTACCCGGCACAAACAGATACGAACGAGGCAGCGCGACACTCATGCGGTGACCTCCGCGTCGAACACGGCTTCGATGCGCGGCTGCGACGCGATTTGCCACGCAGTCTCCAGCAGCCGCGAAGCCTCCTCGTCCGACGCCGCGCCGGAAAACGTCGCCAGTCGCCGCAACTTGCTCTCGATTTCATCGCGCGACAGCGTATTGCCCGGGTCGCCTTTCGGCTCGTCGACGCGGCCTTGCAGCGTGCGGCCGTCTCCAGTCAGAACCGTCACCTTGCCGATCCAGCGGGCCGGGTACGCGCTGTCCACTTCGGCGTCGAAAGCCATCTCCACCTTGTCGCGGAAGGCGGCGATCGCGTCGGCGTCGAAGCCTTGCTCGAACTCAGTCACGCCGGCGTAGCCGTGATACGCGACCAGTCCCAGCACGGTGCCCATGTTGAATTTCGCCTGATGCACGGTGCGCGGCGTCACGACGGCGCCGAGCACGTCGATAGCGCCTTGATGCACGTGAGCCGTCACTTTCGCGATGTCCCGCGGCGCCAGACGGTGTTGCTGGATGACCGCGAGCAAAGCGTCCGCCGCCGGGTGGGTATGGCGGCAGGCCGCGTGGTACTTGAATGAAGTCTCGGCGATGGCCCAGCGGTTGCCGAGACGGTCGACCAGACGCGCGGGATCGGCGTCGCTCGACATGCCCGCCGCCATGCCCTGGGCGCCCTCAAGGATGTGGGTCGCGCCCTTAAAACCGTCGGCGGCGAGTTGGGCGGACATCAGGCCGTTCGCGGCGGCCATCGCCGTGTGGAGCTGTTTCGAATCGGCGGCGTCGCGCAGGAATTCCCACAGGCCGCTTGCCTGCGTGCCCGCCGAGCCGAACGCATCCAGCATTTGCGTCGGCGTCAGACCAAGCAGACGCCCAGCGGTCGCCGCAGCGGCCACGGTGCCGGCCGTGCCAGTGGTGTGAAACACCTTGTAGTGCGAACGGCCGAGAAACTCTCCGATGCGAATGCCCACCTCGTAACCCGCCACTGCCGCCGCGATGAACTCACGCCCCGACGCGCGGTTCGCCTGCGCCAGCGCAAGCGCTACCGGGAACACCACCGTCGCCGGATGAAATACCGAGCCGTTGTGCACATCGTCCTGCTCGGCGAAGTGCGATGCGGCGCCGTTCACCATCGCGGCAAAATATGGCGTCGTGCGGGTGCGGTTGATCAGGATCTCGCACGGATCATCCGCCTGGCCGCCACCGGCCTGGCGCGCAAAACGGGCAATCGTCTCAACTGGGCGCGCGCCTTTTCCGGCGAGCGCCGAACCTAGCCAGTCCACGTACAGATTGACGGTGCGCTCCACAACCGCCGCGGGAATAGCGTCAAAGTCCAGTTGCGCGGCGAAGGTCGCCAGCGTGAGGCTTGGATGATCGTTCATGATGGGATCGGATCTGCGTGGGGTTCGTAGGGTTCGCTGGTGACGCCGCTTGCGCCATCTCGCCGTGGCTCCGGATAGCACTTCCGGGTCGGCGCCATCGGCATGGCAGACGTCATAAGCGAGCGGAATCAGATGGTGCCGGACGCACGCAGCGCTTCGATCTGCGCGCTGTCGTAACCGAGTTCGCGCAGGATCGCGTCGGTGTGCTCGCCGAGTGCCGGCACCGGATCCATGCGCGGCTCGAAGCTCGTGGGCAGACCCGGTGGCAACAACGCGGGAATCGTCCCCGCCGGCGTGCCGACGTCTTGCCAGCGCTCGCGTGCCGCCAATTGCGGATGCACCCAGACATCATTGAGCGTATTCATCTGCGCGTTGGCGATGCCCGCTGCCTCGAGTCGCTCGATCACCTGAGCCGCAGTCAGTGGCACAAACGCCTCGACAATCACCGCGCGCAGCGCTTCACGTTCCGACGTGCGCCTGGAATTCGATGCAAAGCGTGGGTCAGTAGCGAGTTCAGGCTGCACGAGCACCCGGTCGCAAAACAGCTTCCATTCGCGCTCGTTCTGCAGGCCGAGCATCACTGTCTTGCCATCGCCGGCGGGGAACGGACCGTAGGGATAGATCGTCGCGTGCGCAGCGCCGGAAAGGGCAGGCGGTGTCTGACCGTCCATGGCGTAGTAAAGCGGATAACCCATCCACTCGACCATGCTCTCGAGCATCGACACATCGATGCGGCAACCCCGTCCCGTGCGCGGTCGCAGCAACAGTGCGCTCAGGATGTTCGAATACGCGTACATGCCCGCCGCGATATCCGCGATCGAGCAACCCGCCTTCGCTGGCTCACCTGGCGAACCCGTAATCGACAGAAAACCGGATTCGCTTTGAATCAGCAGGTCGTAGGCCTTCTTGTCGCGATACGGACCGTCCGCGCCGTAGCCGGAAATATCGCAGACAATCAGTCGCGGATACTTTTCGCTCAACTTCTCATAGCCCAGACCCAGGCGGTCTGCTGCACCTGGAGCGAGATTCTGCACGAGCACATCTGCGTCGGCGACCAGCGCGTCGAGAATCTTCGCGGCCTCCGGCTGCTTGAGATCGAGTGCGAGGCTTTCCTTCGAGCGATTGGTCCAGACGAAATGCGACGACAAGCCATGCACGCGTTCATCGTAGCCGCGCGCGAAATCGCCTACGCCCGGGCGCTCCACCTTGATCACGCGGGCGCCGAGATCGGCGAGCTGACGCGTACAGAACGGCGCCGCGATGGCATGCTCGAGTGTGACGACCTTGATACCGTCGAGAGGTCTCATTGATGCTTCACCTTCACGATCAGAACGAACGCGGCAAGCCGAGAATATGCTCGGCCACGTACGACAGAATCAGGTTTGTCGAAATTGGCGCAACCTGATACAGGCGCGTTTCGCGGAACTTGCGTTCCACGTCGTATTCGCACGCAAAACCGAAGCCGCCGTGGAATTGCAGACAGGCGTTGGCCGCCTCCCACGAGGCGTCGGCGGCCAGCAGCTTCGCCATGTTCGCCTGCGCGCCGCACGGCTCATGCGCGTCGAACCGGCGCGCCGCTTCGAAACGCATCAGGCTCGCGGCTTCGACGTTGATGAACGAGCGCGCAATCGGAAACTGCACGCCCTGGTTCTGCCCGATCGGACGGCCAAACACGACGCGTTCTTTCACATATGCGGACACCTTGTCGACAAACCAGTAACCGTCGCCAATACATTCCGCCGCGATCAGCGTGCGTTCGGCGTTCAGCCCATCAAGGATGTATTTGAAGCCCTGCCCTTCCTCACCGATCAGGTTTTCCGCGGGGATTTCGAGGTTGTCGAAGAACAGTTCGTTGGTCTCGTGATTGACCATGTTCAGGATCGGCTGCACGGTCAGGCCGTGGCCGATCGCCTCGCGCAGATCGAGGATGAAGATCGACATGCCTTCGGACTTTTTCTTCACATCGGCGAGCGGCGTGGTGCGCGCCAGCAGGATCATCAGGTCCGAGTGCTGCACCCGCGAAATCCACACCTTCTGGCCGTTGATCACGTAGCGGTCGCCACGCCGCTCGGCGGTGGTCTTGATCTTCGTCGTATCGGTGCCGGTGGTGGGTTCGGTCACGCCCATCGATTGCAGACGCAAATCGCCACTCGCGATCTTCGGCAGATACTTGCGCTTCTGCTCGGCCGAGCCGTGGCGCAGCAGCGTTCCCATGTTGTACATCTGTCCGTGGCACGCGCCCGAATTGCCGCCTGCGCGATTGATTTCCTCCATGATGACCGAGGCTTCAGTCAGACCCAGTCCCGAGCCGCCGTATTCTTGTGGAATCAGCGCGGCGAGCCAGCCCGCTTTGGTCAGCGCATCGACAAAGGCTTCGGGGTAGCCACGCGCTTCGTCGATCTTGCGAAAGTATTCGCCGGAAAACTGCTGGCACAGATCGCGAACGGCTTCGCGAATATCCTGGAAAGAATCCTGTTGCGTCGTTTGCATGGAAATCGGGTTCAAAGGAAAGCGGTGAAGGTCAACGGTCCGTCAATACAGCAGCCCAGCGTTCCAACGCTCAGGCCAGTGCGGCGGTTGCGCGCATGGTCAGATAGCCCTCATGGTCTTTGGCCCACAGGTCGAGGGTCTTGCCATCGTCAGACGGTTTGCCGCACACCGTAAACGGCCGGTTGGCGAAAGTGGGACGCAGCGCCTTGAAGGCGAAGCTTTGCAGCGTGGCGTCGGGCAATTCGCGGCGCACGAGGTCGACCAGCAGCGTCGCAATCAGCGGACCATGCACGATCAGATCGGGATAACCCTCGACCTCGGTCACATACGGATAGTCGTAATGGATGCGATGGCCGTTGAAGGTCAGCGCTGAATAGCGGAACAGCAACAGGGGATCGGTATGGATGGTGCGCCGCCACGTTTCGCCTTCCGGCGCAGGCGCCGCTTTCGGCGGAGGTGCATCCGGATGCGGCGCGTCGCGATAGACGATGTCGTGCTCTTCCTCGATCTTCAACTCGCCAGCGACCTCAACGGTGTGCTGCACGGTGACGAACACGAGGCGGCCTGAGCGGCCTGTTTTGTCCTCGATATTCGCAATCGTCGAAGTGCGGACAGCACGCTCGCCCACCTTCAGCGGCTCATGGAACGTGAGTCGCCCACCGGCCCACATGCGGCGCGGCAACGGCACCGGCGGCAGGAAAGCGCCGCGCTTCGGATGCCCGTCCGGACCGGCCTCTTCCAGAGGCGAAATGGGCAAGAAATACAGCCAGTGCCACAGCGGCGGCACGACATCGCCCGCTTCGCTCCGGTCAAGCGTCGCCGCCATCGCCTTCAGCGGAAAGGCCGTGATGTCGTCTTTGACGACCTCCTGCTTTTCGAGCCAGGCGTCGAGGTTCTGGGCTGAAGCAGACATGCGCGGTACTCCGGAAAGGCTTAATAGGGTCCTACTATGAACCTTGCGGTGCATTCCGCGAAGTTCGCATTTCTGAAGCGGGCCTTTGGTTTTGCTTAAGACGACGGCCTCAAAGCTCGTGACTGGCCGCCCGGGGCGGAGTTCCGTCGAATTGAAGAGCAAGACCCGGAGTGTCTGGCGTCGCGAGCTTTCTTACACTAAGCCTATTGAAGCAGATTTCGGATCCGAGCATGAATACCGTACTGAAGCCCCTTCCCGGCCGCGGACGCGTCACAGATACAAAGGGCGTTTCGACTGAAGCGTCGAACAAGGACCTGGCGCAGCGCATCAACGCCGTGGATTGGCACGACGTCGAAGAGGATCTAAACCAGCACGGCAGCGCGATGCTGCCCGGTCTCCTGTCCGCGAAGGAATGCGACGCTCTCGCCGCGCTCTATGCACGCGACGAGCTGCATCGCAGCCGTGTCGTGATGGCGCGGCACGGTTTTGGGCGAGGCGAATACAAGTACTTCGACTATCCGCTGCCCGACCTGGTCGATGCGCTGCGGACGTCCGTGTATCCGCGTCTCGCGCCGGTAGCCAACCGGTGGAACGAAATCATGCGCATCGACGTGCGTTACCCGGCCCAGCATGCCGATTTCATCCAGCGCTGCCACGCCGCCGGCCAGCTCAGGCCAACGCCCCTTATCCTGCAGTACTGCAAGGACGACTACAACTGCCTGCATCAGGATCTGTACGGCGAGCATGTGTTTCCGCTGCAACTCGCCATTCTGCTGTCCGAACCGGGGGAGGACTTCACAGGTGGGGAGTTTGTGATGACCGAGCAGCGGCCGCGCATGCAGTCACGCGTGGAGGTCGTGCCGCTGCGTAAAGGCGATGCCGTGGTGTTCGCGGTTCATCACCGGCCTGTGCAGGGCACCCGCGGCAGTTATCGTGTCAATCTGCGTCACGGCGTGAGCCGTCTGCGTTCTGGACACCGGCACACGCTAGGCGTGATCTTTCATGATGCGTTGTGAGCGGGTGCGTGCTCCGGCGAGGCGTCCCACCCCTTGAACTCCTCCACCAGAAAGTCCACACAGGCCCGTACTTTCGCTGAACTCGCGCGGCGTTCCGGATAGACCGCCCACACATTCGCAGGCTGCGACGCCTGCGGCAGCACTTGCACCAAGGTGCCGTTTGCGAGCAACGGCGCGACGTCCCAGATCGAGCGCAGCACGATGCCGTACCCCGCCACCGCCCATTGCACCGCGATTTCACCGTGATTGCTCGACAGCGGCCCGGTGACCTTCAACTGCGACTCGTCGCCGTTGACCGTCAGCCGCCATACGCCGAACGGGTGATCGCGCTCTTTGATGACGAGGCAACGATGTGCCGCGAGGTCGCTTAACTCGCGTGGTTTGCCGTGGCGCTCCAGATACGCCGGCGCGGCGCACAGCACGCGATGATTCGACGCCAGCTTTCGCGCGATCAAATGTGACGCAATCTCGTCGCCGATCCGCACATCCACATCGAAGCCTTCGGCCGCCACATCGACGATCCGATCGAACAGGTCCAGACGCACGTTCAACTGCGGATACGCGGCCGACAATCGCGCTACCGCGGGCGCGACCACATGCCGGCCGAAGCCGAAGCTACTGGAAATGCGCAGCGTGCCGCTCGGAGTACGCCGTGCGGTGGACACGTCCTCCACCAGATGCTCGACGTCATCGAGAATCTTCTCTGCCCACGCGAAGACCTGCGCGCCCGCCTCGGTGATCGTCACCTGGCGGGTGGAGCGATGCAGCAAACGCGTGCCGAGGTCGGCTTCGAGCATCGCGACGCGCTTGCTGACGAATGCGGGCGACACGCCCAGCAATTCGGCCGTGGCGCTGAAACTGGCGTGCCGGGCCACCGCGCAAAACACGCGCAGGTCGGCGAGATTGGGAGATTTATTCACGATTCGTGGAAAGTGGATTAACCGGTAGAAGGCTGTTGCGCCTCGTCTGGATGAATAAGAATGGGTCAGTCGCGCGGCCTCCCCGCGCATTGTCCTCTTTCAACGGCCCAACGCCATTTCTCTGGACGTTCGACATGACCAGCAAACAACATCGCATCGCCGTGATCCCCGGCGACGGCATCGGCAAGGAAGTCATGCCTGAGGCTCTGCTCGTCCTCGACGTAGTCAGCCGCCGCTTCGGCATCGAACTCTCGTACAAGCAGATCGATTGGGCCAGTTGCGACTACTACGCGCAGCACGGTCAGATGATGCCCGATGACTGGAAAGCCCAGCTCGCCGATTGCGATGCCATCCTGTTTGGCGCCGTAGGTTGGCCCGACACCGTGCCCGATCATATTTCGCTGTGGGGCTCGCTGCTCAAGTTCCGCCGCGAATTCGACCAGTACGTGAATCTGCGTCCGGCACGCACCTTCGAAGGCGTGCGCTCGCCGCTCGCCGCCCATAACGCGCAGGGTATCGACTTCTTCATCGTGCGCGAGAATACCGAGGGCGAATATTCATCGGTGGGCGGTACGATGTTCGAGGGCACCGAGCGCGAAGTGGTGATGCAGCAGTCCATCTTCACGCGCCACGGCACCAATCGCGTCCTGAAGTTCGCCTTCGATCTCGCGCAGCGCCGCGCCCGCCGTCACGTGACAGTCGCCACCAAGAGCAACGGCATCGCGATCAGCATGCCGTGGTGGGACGAACGCGCTGCCGAAGTGGCCGCCACCTACCCGGATATCACGTGGGACAAGCAGCATATCGATATCCTGTGCGCGCGTTTCGTGCTGCAGCCGCAGCGCTTCGATGTTGTGGTGGCCTCCAACCTGTTCGGCGACATCCTCTCGGATCTCGGTCCGGCATGCACGGGCACGATTGGGATCGCGCCGTCCGCGAACCTGAATCCCGAGCGGCGTTTCCCGTCGTTGTTCGAACCGGTGCACGGCTCGGCGCCGGACATCGCCGGCCAGCATATCGCCAATCCCGTGGCCATGATCTGGTCGGCGGCCATGATGCTCGATTTCCTCGGCGAAGGGGCGGGCGCTGAACACGACGCGCATGAAGCGATTGTCGCGGCGATTTCCGAAGTGCTGAAGCAGGGGCCGCATACCCGCGATATGGGCGGCAACGCGTCGACGAACGAGATTGGTGCTGCAATTGCAGAGCGGGTTGGAAACTACGCTTGACCTCAGCTACTCGCCGCGAGATACGCGCTAGGCGTGGTTCCCACCGCACGCTTGAAATGCCGCCCCAAATGGCTCTGATCGAAGAAACCCACCTCAGCCGCCACGATTGACGGCGGCAAGCCCCTGCGCAACAGACGCTGCGCGTGCCGGATTCTGACCATGCACACATAACGATGCGGCGAGATTCCCACCTCCGCGCGGAACAACGCAGCAAAGCGCGACACGCTCAGCTCTGCTTTCGCGGCTAACGTCGCAAGCGTCACCGGCTGAGAAAACGACGCTTCGATGAATTCGATCGCCCGCTCGATCGACCGTGTCGCGCGACGCGGCTTGCCGAGTGTGGTGGATAGCGTGAGCAATGCGGCCGGCGCTTCGCCGGTCGTATCGTCTGCAAACATGCCTACGGGGTCGGTCAGCATGATCTCGATTCCTATGCGGCCTGCTGCGCCTGGGTAGCGACCGCAGCGAAGCGACGAATATCGAAGGGTTCCAGCGGCGTGCTCGTCGCGCCGGTATCGATCAGTTCAGCCATCGTGTCGCCGACGCCCGGTCCAAGTTGAAAACCGTGTCCGCAGAAACCAAACGCGTAATACAGGCCGCTGACATTGCCGCTCGCCCCCATGATGGGCCGGTCGTCCGGCATATAGCCTTCAATGCCGCTCCACACGCGGATGATATTGAGCTTCGACAGCGCCGGCGCCAGCCGATGCATCTGGCGAAACTGCAACAAGGTGTTCTGCGGCAACACATACGCACGCCGCACGTCCAGGTAAGCGGGCCCGCGAGCACAGCCACCCATCACGATGTTGCCGCGTTTAACCTGTCGGAAATACAGCACTTCCTCAATATGCGGCGACGACACGCCCACGACCGGCTGGATCCCATACGTGGTCGGTTCGGTCACGGCCATTTGCGGACCATGCACGGCGATCGGCACCGGCTCGCCAAACTGTTCGCTCAGAAGACTGCCCCATGCCCCCGCCGTCACTAACAACTGGGGTGCATGGAATGTACGTCCATCGGTACTGGTGGCGCGAAATTCCACGCCTTCTTTTTCGACGGTCGTAATCTCAGTGTTCTCGACGATATGCGCACCGAGACGCGCAGCGGCACGGCCGAATGCGGGCGCCGCAAGTCGCGGATTCGCATGGCCATCCTTCTCCGAATACGATGCAGACAGCACTTCGGGGCCAAGGAATGGAAAACGTGCTTTCATTTCAGCGCCGCGAAAGAGGTCGAGCTTCAGCCCGTACTGGGCGGCCTCTTTCGCGTAGACCTCGAACTGATCAGCCTGCTCTTCCCGGTAGCACACGCGAATATGGCCCGACATCAGAAACTCTGCGTCGTGTTGGATCAGTTCAGGCAGCTTGCCCCAGATCTCGCGCGAGCGATTCGCAAGCGGTAGTTGCGGCAGAAAACGCCCTTGGCGCCGCACATTACCGAAGTTAGCGCCGCTCGCCTGCTGCCCCACGAGCCCGCGCTCGAGCAGAATCACCGAGCGGCCACGCTGGCGCAGGAAAAATGCGGTGGCCGCGCCCATGATGCCGCCACCGACAATGATCACATCTGCTTGCGAGCGGCTCATTCGACCTCCTCAACGGTAGCGATCGAAAGCGGCTTAACGGGCGCCTGTCCGCGCAGCCGGCCGACCATTTCAACTGGCACTCCTGCCGCATCCGCGATGATTTCCGCAGCCGCGTGGCCGCAATAACGTCCCTGGCAGCGCCCCATGCCAACACGGCTAAAAGCCTTCGCGCGATTCGCCTCGCAAGCGCCTTCGTCGAGGGTCACGCGACGCAATTCGCCGACTGTGATGCCTTCGCAACGGCACACCACCGTGTCGTCCGACAGTCGCGCCGCCTGGGCGGCGGGCCACGGAAAAGCTTCCACTAGACCAAGCCGGAAGCGGTCCATTCTCTGTTGCTGACGTTTCAACTCGTCCACTATCGAAGCGGCAATCGTATGGCCAAAGTCCGATAGTGCTGCGTAGGCGGCAAGACTACCGGCCAGTTCGGCGCCATCGGCACCGAGCACACGCACACCGTCTCCCGCGAGATACACGCCCGCTTCCGAGCTACGGCCCAGTTCGTCGATCTGCGGCAACCATTGGCGGGTCGGCTCATCGAAGCGGAACGCACAGCGCGCGAGATCGGCGAGTTGGGTTTCCGGGCGCAGGTGATAGCCGAGCGCCACCGCGTCGCAGGTAATCTGTTGCTCGCGGCCGCTAGCGTCGCGATACTTCACGCCTTGCACGCCGGCGGCGTCGGTACCGACGATCTCCATCGGTTCGATGCCATTCACGACTGCTACCCCAGCCTTTTTCAACGAAGATACCAGCGCTGCGCCCTTCTTCAGCACATCGGGGCGTGCAAGCAGCTTCGGCAACGCACGCAGGCGCTGAGCGAACTTCGACGTATCGAGTACGGCCGCCACTTGCACGCCCGCCTGCACGTATTGACTCGCCACCAGATACAGCAGTGGCCCCGAGCCCATGAACACCACCTTGCGGCCGATCGAAACCGCTTGCGACTTCAGCGCGATCTGCGACGCCCCTAGACTGTAGGTGCCGGCAAATTGCCAGCCCTTTACCGGCATCAAACGGTCGGTGGCGCCGGGGCACAGGATCAGCGCGTCATAAGGCAGCGCACTGGCATGCCCTTCGTGCACGATATGCAGCTTGCGCTCAGCCACATTCCACGCGAGCGTGTTGGGCCGGTAGTCGGTCTGTGCGCGCAGCCGCTCGAACGTCGTATGCAAGTCCTCGGCACGGGCCGCTTCGGTGCCGTACAGTTTCGTATAGGGACGCCCGAAGTTCTCCGGCTGCCGGCGATAGATCTGGCCGCCATCGCGACGGCTTTCGTCGATGACGATCGGGCTGATGCCCGCGGCCAGCAACGTCTGCGCACAGCGCACCCCAGCCGGCCCGGCGCCGACGATGATTACACGAGGTTGGCCCATTGCGCCTCCGCTTGAGTCGTGACAATCTGCAGTCCTTCGCTGACCACAGTCGTACAAGCGCGCAACCGCTCGCCCTCTGCGGTCCAAACCCAGCAGTCCTGACAAGCACCCATCAGACAAAATCCCGCGCGCACTTCGTTGCCGAATTCGGACTGACGTACATGGTCCACCGAGCAGAGCATCGCCACCAACAGCGTATCGCCAGCGAGTGCCTCGACATCCTTGCCGTCCACGCGAATCCTGACAGTCTTGCGTCCAGTCTCGCCCAGGCGGATGAATCGTCCGTTCATGCTGTTGCTCCCTTGGTCGACCTCAGCGTGGGTGGGAAACACTGCTACGGCGCTCCGTGGCGCCGCAGCAAACAACGTGCACTGCCCATGCATCGATTCAATGCAGAATGTCCTGCAAGCGGTAATACGCACCGACGAGCGGCAGGAACCATGCGTGGCCGAAATGGCCGGGAATTGCAGGCCATTCGAGCTTGTGCCACGGATTACGCGTAGCGGCGCCGAACATCACATCGGCCATTACGCGTCCCATATGGACCGACATCTGCACACCGTGCCCGCTATAGCCCATCGAGTAAAACAATCCTTCATGTTGGCCCGCGCGCGGCAGCCGGTCGGCCGTCATGTCGACGAGGCCACCCCAGCAGTAATCCAGCCGCACGTCGTCGAGCTTCGGAAAATAGCCGGCAAGTCCGGCGCGTAAAATCCGGCCGCTCTTTTCATCCGATTGCGGGTTCGACATCGCAAAGCGTGCCCGGCCGCCGAACAGCAGGCGGTTGTCCGCGGTCGCCCGAAAGTAATTGCCGATGTTACGCGTGGTCACATAGGCACGCCGCTTCGGCACAAGCTCGTCTAGTTGGGCGGTCGTCAACGGTTCGGTGACGACGATGAAGCTCCCGACCGGCGCAACACGCCGTCGAAACCACTGCAGCGGCCCAATCTGCGAAGCCCCCGTCGCGACCAGCACACGTCCAGCCCGGATCGTGCCGAACTCGGTCGTCACTTCGTAGCGTTCGTCGTCGAGACGCTTCAAACCCGTCACCGGTGTGTGCTCGAAAATGCGCGCACCGTGTTTTGCCGCGGCGGTGGCGAGGCCCACACCGAACTTGCCCATATGCATCTGCGCACCGTTACGCTGCACGAGGCCGCCATAGAAACCGTCCGAGCCGACCTCTTCGCGAATCCGTTCAGGTGGAATCAGTTCGACGTCCGAATCGACATTGCGCACCAGCGATTCGTAGGTTTTCTCGAGCTTTTCGTAATGCTGGGGCTTAGCAGCGAGCTTGATCTTGCCGCCGCGAAAGAAGTCGCAATCGATCTTCTCTTCGCTGACGATCGAGGCCACGGTCGCCACTGCGCTCTCATACGCACGATAGAAATCGCGAGCGTTGTCGGCACCGATGCGCGCGGCCAGCGACGCGTAGTCGTGGGCAAGACCGGTGTTGCACTGGCCGCCGTTGCGGCCCGACGCCTCGCCGGCGATGCGCCCGGCCTCCAGCACAGTCACCGGAATGCCGCGCTTCGCGAGTTCGAGCGCGGCGGACAGGCCAGTGAAGCCGCCGCCGATCACGACCACATCAGAGCCGCCCTCAACCGGGCCTTGCTGCCCGTGAAGAAACGGCGGAGCGGTATCGAGCCAGTACGAATCGAGCTTCATCAGGGTCCTTCGCGCTTCAGGGCTTAAAGACCGACGACGCCGGCCAGGCCGCCGATGTCCTTGATCTCAGTGTAGTTGTAGTACGGCGTGGACGGTTCGTGACCGCGCGCGACGAACACCTTGTTCTTTATACCCAGATCATTGGCCGACATCAGGTCGTAGCGCAGGCTAGACGACACATGCAGGATGTCTTCCGGGCCGCAGCCGAGGTTATCCAGCATGTATTCGAAGGCTTGCAGACGCGGCTTATAGGCCTGCGCCATTTGCGCGGTGTACACGGCGTGGAACGGCGCGCCGAGCTTGTCGACATTGCTCTGGATCTGGTCGTTCGAGGCATTCGAGAGAATCACCAGCGGGATTTTCTTCGCCACCTTGGCGAGGCCTTCCGGCACGTCCGGATGCGGCCCCCAGGTCGGCACGGCGTCGTAGAAGCGCTGCGCTTCTGCGTCGTCGTAAGCGAGGTTCCAGCGCTTTAGCGTGCGGCGCACGGCATTCTTCACGACTTCCTGATACGGCTTCCATGCGCCGAGCACTTCATCGATGCGGAACGCAGCGAAGTCGCGAACGAACTGTTCCATCTGCTCGGCGTTGACGCGGTCGGCGAAGATTTCGCGGGCCATGTCGCCCATGCGGAAACGGGTCAAAGTGCCGTAGCAATCGAAGGTGATGTATTTGGGCCTGAAGCGGGTCATGTCAATGTCCTGTGGTCGGCAAGTGTCAGCGTTGGGCAGCGCTAAGAAGCGGCCGTTACATGCGCGGCGATGGCTGCTGAAATGAATTACACCACCCCAAAAAATCCGGGTTGTCGTGTTGTGGGCGCCGCTGAACACACAATCCGCCGTTTTTTGCCGCCCTCGCAGCACACTATGCGGCAGCACTTAGGGGTGCCTGCGATGCGTTCTCGTGGTGTGAGTATGTCCTGATGCAGACGTTCAGAACGAGGACCATTCAAGGCTCTGCGGGGAGGCTGGCAAATCGGCGCAAACACCGGCAGAAATGACGACGGCCGCGTCGGAAATCGTCGCGGCCGTATTGGCAAGCTGGAAATGCGGATTTCAGCAGCAGATCGTGCTGCACGCCGGGGGGCTTAGGTATGAGGTTTGGCCGGCGTGGGCGCTCTCAGGTTCGGCACGGCAAGTTCAGGCGCCTTGGTTCAGATCGATCAGCACGCTCTTGAAACGCAGATTCGCTTCGAACGCCTGACGTCCCAGATCCTTGCCGAGTCCGGATTGCTTGTAGCCGCCGGTGGGAATGACGAAATCGGCAGTCCGTCCATAGCGGTTGATCCACACCGTGCCCGCTTCGATACTGCGCATCGCCCGTAGCGCGCGGCTCAGATTCACCGTATGCACGCCCGAGGCAAGTCCGTACTTTTCGTGGCTGGCGAGCGCGAGCGCTTCGTCTTCGCTGTCGAAGGTCTGCACCGTCAACACCGGGCCGAACACTTCTTCACGCACGGCCTCAGAGGCCGCGGTCACATGGGTCAGGATGGTGGGCGCATAGAAGGCGCCTTCGCCCGCAACCGGCAACCGCCTGCCGCCCGCCGCGATCTGCGCACCCTGCTCGACGCTGCGCGCGACGATGCCTTCGATACGTTGTGCCTGTTTCGCCGAAATGATCGGCGGCAGCGTGGTGCCGGTGGCCCACGTGTGGCCGGGCTTCAATGCGGCGAATGCGGACGCGATGCCGTCGATCAGGCGCGGCGCAGCCGAACGCTCGACGATCAGCCGCGAGCCGGCGACGCACACCTGACCGGCATTACCGGCAATCGCACCGGCGACGCGGCGCGCCACCAGATCGAGATCGGGGGCGTCCGCAAACACGATTTGCGGACTCTTGCCGCCGAGTTCGAGCGTGACGGGCTTGGTGCCGGTCTGCGCACACGCCATCATGATTGCCGCGCCGGTCTGGCTCGAGCCGGTGAAGGTCACCTTGGCAATCTTCGGATGACGCACCAGTGCGTCGCCCGTGATGCGTCCATCGCCTTGCACGACGTTGAAGATGCCTGGCGGAATGCCTGCGGCGATGGCCAGTTCGGCAAGGCGCAGCACCGAGAACGGCGTCATCTCTGAAGGCTTCAGCACCACCGCATTGCCGGCCGCCAGCGCCGGGGCAATCTTCCACGACGCCATCACCAGTGGGAAATTCCACGGAGCGATGGCGCCGATCACGCCATACGGCTCGGCGACGATCATGCCGAGATGGTCCGGGCGGGTTGCTGCGACTTCGCCGCCGATCTTGTCGGCGAATTCCGAGTAGAAGCGGATCCCTTCGGCGGTGAACGGCACGTCCCACTGCGCGGCGTCGCGAATCGGCCGGGTCGAGCCGACTGACTCCAGACGCGCCAGCGTCTCGACATCCGCTTCGATCAGGTCGGCCCAGCGGCGCAGCGTGCGGGCGCGTTCACGCGGCGCGCGGCGAGCCCAGTCGCTGGTTTTGAAGGCGTGCCACGCATCTTCGACAGCACGATCCACCAGCTCGGCATCGGCCACCGGCAAATCGGCGTACACCGCGCCGTCCGACGGGCGCATCACATCGAGCGCAGCGGCGCCGTCCACGTAGCGGCCGCCAATAAAGTGCGCGCTGCGCACGGCAATCAGAGCGGGATCGAAGCTGTCCATTGTGTCCATTCCAGTTCGCAGACGAGATGCGAATCATGGTACGGGCGATGCGGCAGCATTTGCTGCCATGATGGCCGGGCTCGACCGTGTGAAGTACGCGTTATGAGGGGTGAGCGCAGCGTGGCGTGCGGTATTGCCCTGGCAATAAGATCGTCCTAGCCGCGCCGCCCAACCGGTGCGACATTACGCAGGCATATTGAAGAGGAGTGGAAAGTGACTCAACCGCTTGCTGGAGTCCCCGTCCGGTTTCGTCCGCTGACGGCGGGCGACCTGGCCGCCGCGCACGAACTGTCGGTGGCGGTCAAATGGCCGCATCGCCGCGAAGACTGGGAATTCGCGCTAAATCTGGGCGCGGGCCTCGGTGCCGAGAACGACGGCGGCCTCCTCGGCACGGCCTTGCACTGGAAATTCGGCGCGGATCACGCCTCGCTCGGCATGGTAATCGTCGCGCCCGAGCAGCAGGGCCGCGGTATCGGTCGCGATCTGATGAGCCGCACCATGGACGCGATCGGCGCGCGCACCACCTTCCTGAACGCCACGCGCTCTGGCCAGCCGCTCTACGAAAAGTTCGGTTTCAAGGCGGTCGGCAGCATCCATCAACACCAGGGGACTGGTGGTGCGCATCCGCCCGCTGTACAACTCGCACCCGGTGAGCGCATCCGTCCGCTCGGCGCACGCGACCCGGATCGTCTTGCTGTGCTATTGAACCGCGCGGCAGGCTACGACCGCACTCAGGTGCTCGCCGCGTTGCTGAGCGTGGCGGAAGGCGTGGTACTCGATCGCGATGGTGAACCGGTCGGCTTCGCGCTGATGCGCCGCTTCGGGCGCGGGTATGTGATTGGGCCGCTGGTGGCACCGCATATCGAAGGCGCCCAGGCGTTGATCAGTCACCTGGTCGGGTCGAACGAAGGCAAGTTCGTGCGCATCGACGTCACAGGCGATTCCAGCCTGTCCGACTGGCTCGACGACCTCGGGCTGCAACAGGTGGACGCAGTCGTCACCATGGTGCGCGGCGAAGCGCCCGAGCCTGAGGGCGCAGCGCGGGTCTTCGCCATCACCAACCAGGCGCTCGGTTAAGCGTCGCCGGACTCCATCGGACCCCGCGAATGACCTTCCTCTACAAGGCCGACCCGGTGCGCGGCGCGCAGTGGGCCCGTCTGTTTGCCCAAAAAGCGCCGGAGATTCCGTTTCGCATCTGGCCGGACGGCAGTTCCTCCGACGATGCCGAAGCGGTGCGTTACCTCGCCGTATGGGAAGCGCCGCGTGACCTCGCCACGCTCTTCCCCAATCTGGAAGTGGTGTTTTCGGTCGGGGCGGGAATCGACCAGTTCGATCTGACGGCGATTCCAGCGCATTTGCCGGTGGTGCGGATGATCGAACCGGGCATCGTGGCAGGGATGATCGAATACGTGACGCTCGCCACGCTGGCGCTGCACCGCGACTGGCTAACCTATGCCGCGCAGCAGCGCGAAGGCCGCTGGCAGGTGCTCCGCACGCGCGTCGCGAGCGAACGGCGAGTCGGCGTGCTGGGTCTTGGCGTCCTCGGACAGGCCGTGCTGACGCGTCTGGCCAGCTTCGGCTTTCAATGTGCCGGCTGGAGCCGTTCGCCGCGCACGCTCGACGGCATCGAATGCTTTGCCGGCGCCGAGGCGCTGCCGGCATTTCTCGCCCGCACCGATATTCTGGTGTGCCTGCTGCCGCTCACCGACGCCACGCGCCGTATCCTGAACCGCGATCTGTTTGCGCAGTTGCCGCGTGGGGCCGCGCTGATCAACACGGGCCGTGGCGGTCATCTGCAGCAGGATCATCTGCTGGAAGCGCTCGAAAGCGGCCAACTCAGCGCAGCCGTACTGGATGTGGCGGACCCGGAACCGCTCGCGGCGGACCATCCGCTGTGGCATCACCCCCGCGTGATGCTGACGCCGCACGTCGCCAGCATGACCCAGCCGTACAGCGCGGTTGAAGTCGTGCTCGACAACCTGCGCCGTCACCGTGAGGGCGAGCCGCTGATCGGTCTGGTGGACCGCGCACGTGGCTATTGATGTTCCTAGCGCAGCACAAAATGCTGCGCCACCCGCAAAAACACAATTCCCGCCTTCCAGCAGCAACGAATCCCAGCGTCTTCGTTGTTTCTGTCCCGCTACCATGGTTTGCATGCGGTTCGCGCTCGCGGCACGCGTTGCGCGCACCTTCCCGGCACTTCGTGCATTGCTGCGCGCACAACTCACGCACTCCATACCATGCCCACGTCTTCACTGATCGAATCCGACCGCAAACATCTTATCCATCCGGTAGCCAGCCTGCGCGCGCATGAAGAGCGCGGCGTCACGATTCTCGAATCGGGCCGCGGCGCCTGGCTGCGCGATATCGACGGCAACGAATTGCTCGACGCCTTCTCGGGCCTGTGGTGCGTGAATACCGGTTACGGTCACGAAAGCATCGTGCGGGTGGCGACCGAGCAGATGACTCGCCTGCCTTACGCAACCGGCTATTTCCACTTCGGCTGCGAGCCGGCGATCCTGCTCGCCGAACAACTGGTCCAGCTGGCGCCGAACTCGCTGCGCCATGTGTATTTCACGCTCGGCGGCTCGGATGCGATAGACGCCGCGATCCGCTACATCACGAACTACTACAACGCGACGGGCCGCTCGCAGAAGAAGCAGTTCATTGCGCTGGAACGTGGGTATCACGGATCGTCGTCGGTGGGCGCGGGTTTGACTGCGCTGAGCTCGTTTCATCAGAACTTCGATGTGCCACTGTCGAACCAGCATCACATCCCGTCGCCGTATCTGTATCGCAGCGAAGTGGGTGACGATCCGCAGGCGGTGATCGATGCGTCCGTCGCCGCGTTGCGTGCGAAGGTCGAAGCACTTGGCGCCGAGCGTGTGGCCGCGTTCTTCTGCGAGCCGGTGCAAGGCTCGGGCGGCGTGATCGTGCCGCCGAAGGGCTGGCTCAAGGCGATGCGCGATGCTTGCAGCGAACTCGACATCCTGTTCGTCGCTGATGAAGTCATTACCGGCTTTGGCCGCACCGGTCCGCTATTCGCCTGTTCCGCCGAAGACGTCGAGCCGGACCTGATGACGGTGGCCAAAGGACTCACCGCAGGCTATGCGCCGATGGGCGCCGTGCTGATGTCCGATGCTGTGTACAACGGCATCGCCGATGGCGCCGGCACCCGTTCAGCCGTAGGACATGGCCAGACTTACTCGGCGCATCCGGTGAGCGCGGCCATCGGCCTCGAGGTGCTGCGGCTCTATCACGAAGGCGGCCTGCTCGCGAACGGCGTGGCTCAGGCTCCGCGCTTCGAGGCAGGCCTGCGCGACCTGCTCGATCATCCTCTGGTGGGCGATGCGCGCAGCCGCGGCCTGCTTGGCGCGCTCGAACTCGTGGCTGATAAAGCCACCAAGCGCCGCTTTGATCCAGCGCTAAACCTGAGCGAGCGGATCGCCAAAACCGCCTATCGCAATGGCTTGATCTTCCGCGCCTTCAATGACAACATCCTCGGCTTCGCGCCCGCGCTGTGCTACCAGCGCGAGGAATTCGACGTGATGTTCGAGCGTCTGCGCAAAACGCTCGATACGGTGCTGGAAGCGCCCGAAGTGCGCGCCAGCGTTGCCTGAGATCTTGCCCGGGTTTTATCCGGGCATCGCCCAGCGCCCCTCCGGCGAACCGTGTAATCCGCTGAAAGGCTTGCTGCATAAGGGTTTGCCGTGAAATTTTTCCGTGACGGGGCGTGCTACGATAGTCTCGTCACTGCGCTTCCATAGGTCATCGCCTCCGTGTCAACTAATGCTAGTTCAATGAAGCTGGACCGCATCGATCTGCGCATCCTGTCCCAGCTCCAAAAGAAGGGCCGCATTACCAATGTCGACCTCGCGGACGCGGTCGGCCTGTCGCCGAGCCCATGCCTGATTCGCGTGAAGCGTCTCGAGAAAGCGGGCTATATCGCAGGTTACGGCGCACATCTGCAGTTGAGCAAACTCGGCGACGTCCAGCTCGTGTTTACCGAAGTGACCTTGCAGGATCATCGCCGCGAGGATTTTGCCAAGTTCGAGGCCAGTATCCGTACCGTCGACGAAATTGCCGAGTGCCATCTGGTGAGCGGCGGCTACGACTATCTGCTCAAGTTCGTTACGCGCAGCGTCGTGCATTACCAGACCGTGATGGAAGATCTGCTGGAACGCAATATCGGCATTGAGAAGTACTTCAGCTATGTTGTGATCAAGTCGCCGTTCGTGAAAAATCATTACCCGATTGAGAGCCTGTTTCCGCTGACAGACTGAGCGGTTGAGCGTTGCGCGCGACCTGTTTCATGGCATCAATTCATCCATTCGTTATCCTTATCTATTATTCTGGTCAACCGCCATGCCACTCACTCTGAATCGGCCCGAACTCTCCCGTTCACATAACTTCATCGCAGGCGAGTGGCGCGACGCTGTGGCCGGCGCCCGCTATCCCGTCAGTGATCCGGCCTCCGGCGCCGACTTTACGAGCGTGCCGGATAGCGGCGACACCGACGCCCAGGCCGCCACCGATGCCGCGCACGCCGCCTTCGACACCTGGCGCGAGCGCACAGCCCGTGAACGCGCGCAATTCCTCAAACGTTGGCATGCGGCAATCGTCGCCAATAGTGAAGACCTTGCGCGCATCATTTCGCGCGAACAGGGCAAACCGCTGGCCGAAGCGCGAGGCGAAGTGGCGTATGGCGCATCGTATGTGGAATGGTTTGCCGAAGAAGCCGTGCGTACTTATGGCGACATGATCCCCGCCTTGATGCCCGGCAAGCGGATGATGGCGGTGAAGGAGCCGGTCGGCGTGGTCGCCGCCATTACGCCGTGGAATTTCCCGCTGGCGATGATCGCTCGCAAGATTGCCCCGGCGTTGGCAGCGGGGTGCACCGTGGTCGCCAAACCTGCGGAAGACACTCCCCTCACGGCGCTGGCCCTTGCGCGTCTCGCCGAGGAAGCGGGCTTGCCGGCGGGTGTGCTGAACGTCGTGACCGCCTCGCGCGAACACACGCCCGGCACCGTCTCAAACTGGCTGGCCGATCCACGCGTACGCAAGATCACCTTTACCGGTTCGACGCCAGTCGGCAAGCATCTGGCGCGCGAATCCGCCGATACGCTCAAGAAGCTCTCGCTGGAATTGGGGGGCAACGCGCCGTTTATCGTCTTCGACGATGCGGATCTGGACGCTGCGGTCGACGGCCTGATGGCATCGAAGTTTCGTAACGGCGGACAGACCTGCGTGTGCCCGAACCGGATCTACGTGCAGAACGGCGTCTACGATGCCTTCGCTCGCAAGCTGGTTGAGCGGGTCGCGGCACTGCGTGTAGGGCCTGCCACGCGTGATGACTCGCAGATCGGGCCCATGATCAACGCCCGGGCCGTCGACAAAATCGAGCGCCACGTACAGGACGCCCTCGCGCACGGCGCGGTGGTGCTGACTGGCGGCCGCCGCCTGCAAGGCGACGGTCTTGACGGTCCGCATTACTACGCGCCCACCGTGCTGGGCGATGCCAACCGCGACATGGCCCTGTTTCGCGAGGAAACCTTCGGCCCGGTTGCACCGTTGCTCCGATTCGAAAGCGATGCCGACGTGCTGCGCGAAGCCAATGACACGCCGTTCGGACTCGCGGCATACTTCTACTCGAACGATGTGCGCCGCATCTGGCGCGTCGCCGGCCGGCTCGAAAGTGGCGTGATCGGCATCAACGAGGGCGCTGTCGCCAGTGAGGCCGCGCCGTTCGGCGGCGTGAAAGAATCGGGCTATGGCCGCGAAGGCTCGCGTTATGGGCTCGACGATTACCAGCACATCAAATATCTTTGCCAGGGCGGCCTTGCTTGAGCCTCGGCAAAGGCCCCTTTTATTGACTGCGAATGGACACGCTCATGACAACCCACTCCCCGCAGCAGGACCAGGCCTACCCGGTCGACGTCGAATTCCCCGACCTCAGCGGCTATGCGGCAGGTAATACCGGCATTCCGTATGTCTACACGTTCGACAGCGGCGTGGCCGGCCCCCATGTCATGATCAACGCGCTCACACACGGCAACGAAGTGTGCGGCGCGATTACGGTCAAGGCGTTGCTCGATCTGGGTGTGCGGCCGCGCCGTGGCAAGCTCACGCTCGCTTTCTCGAACATTGATGCGTATCTGAGCTTCGATGCATCGAAGCCGGATGCGTCGCGTTTCGTCGATCAGGATTTCAACCGGGTGTGGACCGCGGCAAAGCTAGATGACACGAGCACGGATTCCAGCGAGTTAAGGCGTGCTCGCGCTCTGCGCCCGGTGATCGATACGGTGGATGCCTTGCTCGACCTGCATTCGATGCACGAGCGTAGCGCGCCGCTGATCGTTTCAGGTCCGTTGGGCAAAGGTATTGAACTCGCTCGTGCGTTGGGTGCGCCTGCCACGGTGATCAGTGATGAAGGGCATCCGGAAGGGCGTCGCATGCGGGACTATGAGGGTTTCGGCGATCCGCAAAGCCCGCGCAATGCGTTGTTGGTGGAGTGTGGGCAGCATTGGGAGCCTTCGGCGGTTGTGGTGGCGAAGGACTGTGCTGCGCGGTTTTTGGTGCTATCGGGTGCGCTAAATGATGCCGATTTGCCTTCCGGCTGGTTTGCTCCGAAGCCGGATGCGATGCGGGTGATTCGTGTCACGGAGCCGGTGGTCGCCAAGAGCATGGATTTTCGCTTCGCGGGTGCTTATACCGGGTTGGAGATGTTCGCTAAAGCGGGGACAGTTATTGGGTGGAATGAAGGTGAACCTGTCGTCACGCCTTATGACAATTGCGTGCTGGTGATGCCGTCGTTAAGGCAACTCAGGCCGGGGGTGACGGTAGTTCGGTTGGGGCAGTTGCTGTAGGGATGCCTTTTTGGTTTTTGCCTTCGCGGCGCTTTGGTGGTCGTTCTGGCCGGTGTTGGCCTTTCCTTGCTTTGTTTTCGGTCTATTAGGGTCGCCCCTGTGCGGGGCAGCACTTACTTTCGTTGCCGCCGCAAAGAAAGTAAGCAAAGAAAGCGGGCTCACACCGCCAGCCCGTAGGTGTCCACCCCTTGAGCTAACCCAGAGTGGTCCGGGACGAGATCGTACCTCGCAGCTTCCCCGCTCGTGACAAAGCGCTCATCCACCCCACTCCGCACTGCGTGCGTCGTGGATGGGTCCACCTGGGAAGGCTTGTCTACTCAACGCCAACAGTCGATTCTGTTCCCCCGTCCTCTCAGCTCGCGCGCCGCAATTCCGGCCACGAGGCGCGGACGTCCGCAAAGATCCGGTCGATCGTTTCAGCATTCACGCCTTCCGTTTCGACGTGCGCGTCCAGTGCATCGAAGATCCGGTGCTTGATGAAATAGCGCCATTGCACCGGCACGTCGGCCAGAATGCGCGTGAGGGCGGCGTAACGTTCGCGGGTCCATTTCGCTTCGAAGGCCTCACGGTACGGCCCAAACTCGAACGGTGGCACTTCAGTATCGCCCGCCAGCGCCTGAGCCTGCTCGCGTAGCGCCGCCGTTTCGCGCGAGTCGATTTCGCCGTCGATGATCGATACCGCGTAGACCTCGCTCGCTTCCCGCTCAGTGACATAACCTCGCCGCACGTCATCGCATACCCGCTGAACATCGCGGTCGATGGGTCTGCCGTATCCCCCTGCCCCTGCCCCAACCAGGCGGATCACGTCGCCTGGATTGCAGATCACCAGGTCCGTGTTGCCCAGTTGCTCCGCGTACGGGGTATCCGGGTTTTTAGTGAAACGCGCGTTCGCGCCAGCGTGGCCGCCGCGTACGCCCCATGAGGCGAAATGCGTGCGGTCGCGATTGCGCGCCGTGACGAGTGTGTTCGGCGCGAATACTTTGAACTCCATCACCAGACCCTGGCCGCCGCGAAACTGACCCGCGCCTCCCGATCCGGGCGCCACGCCGTAGCGTGTAATGCGAATCGGCACCTCGGCCTCATTGATCTCCACCGGTGTATTGCGCAAGAACGCGTTGTTCGCGCCCGAACCGTCCTCGCCGTCGTCGAAGGACATACCGCCCGCGCCGCCGCCAATCGGCCCGATCGACGCCATCACGGTGCTGCCATGCCGGTCCATCGTTTTGACGCTGAGGATAGACAGGCCACCTGCGGGGCAAGCCGCGAGTCGTTCTGGAATCGCCTGCGAAAATGCGCCGAAGGTCAGCAGATGCAGCAGCTTGCAGGTGAGACTGCGCATACCGACCGCCGCCGGTCGCTGTGCATTGACAACCGTACCTTCGGGCAGCACGCAACGCGCCACCCGCAACATGCCGCTGTTGAGCAGGATCTCGGGGTTCAGCGTGTACAGCACGTAGACGAAGCCGACTAGCGCAAGCGCGTGCCGTTCACGTCCACCTGTGGGGATATTCAGCGACGACTGCAACTGCGGGTCGCTGCCGGTGTAGTCGAACTCAACACTGCCATCGCGGATGCGCAGCGTCAGCGCGACACGCATCGGCTTGCCGCGCACCGAGTCTTCATCCGCGTATTCCGCGAAGAAATACTCGCCGTCGGGAATGCCGCGCATGATGGTGCGTGCCTGCTCCTCCGAGTAATCGAGCAAGGCCTGCATGCCGGCCTTGAAGCCGTCGATGCCAAAACGCTCGATGATCTCCAGCACCCGCCGCTCGCCGGTATGCAGCGACGCCAGTTGCGCATGCAGATCGCCGACATTCTGATCAGGTACGCGGACATTGGCAGCCATGATGCGCAGCAGTTCTTCATCGAGCACGCCGCGCCGCACGATCTTGGTAGGAGGAAAGCGGATGCCTTCCTGCTCGATTTCGGTCAGCGTGCGCGACAGCGACGCGGGTACGGCGCCGCCCATGTCCGTGTTGTGAATGTGGCCGCCAACAAAGCAAACAATCTCACCTTCGTAAAACACCGGCTTCCACAACACGATATCCGGTGTATGCGTGGCGACGAAGCCGCTGTACGCGTCATTCGTCATGCCGATATCACCCGGCTCGTAGTGGTCGATCATGCCGATCACCGGACCGTAGTCGAGGCCGACGTACCACGTCGCACCCAGCGTCTTTGGCGAGGCAAATGTGAGTCCGTCCGGCGTCGTGATCGCGCACGAGAAGTCCTCGGTCTCTTTCACAAAGGTCGAGTGTGCGGTGCGCACCAGCGTGTACGCCATGCTTTCCGCTGCCGCGACGCAATAGTTGGCGAAGATCTGCAGCACTGCCTTGTCGAATTGCATGCCCTGCTCCGTATCAGTTCGCGCCAACATAGGTAAGAATCAGATTGCCGTAGGTATCAACGCGTCCCGAGAAACCCGGTAGCACACAGGTGGTGCAATCGTCCTGCGCAATCACGGCCGGTCCGGCAATCTGCTGGCCAGCCAACAGCTTCGCGCGATGGAATAGCGCTGCATCGCGAAATGCGCCGTCCATCCAGACCTTGATCGAGGCATCCGGAATAGGGGACTGCTCGCTCGTTTCGATGGGTCGCAACGCCGGCTTGGGCGTCACCGACGCAATCACGAGACGCAACGCCACCACCTGGATCTTCGCTTTCAGATCGCTGTGGCCATAGAGCCGTGCATGCTCGCGATGGAACGCGTCGCTCAGCGCGGCGATGTCCCGCTCCTGCAGCCATGCCAGCTCAAGAGGAGTATCGATTTCGAACGATTGGCCCTTGTAGCGCATGTCCGCCGAGACGGTGATGCGCGCTGTGCGGTCGCCGCCGGCGTGACCGGGTGCGGCGGTTTCAGCGGCCATCCATGTCCGCGCGGCCGTTTCGAGTGAGCGCACATCGTCGCGCAGCGCGTTGAGCGCTGCGGCGTCGAGGTCGTAGTAAGTGGTCTTGACGAAATCGTTCGTCGTATCGGCAATCAGCCCGCCGAGCGCGCTCAGCACGCCCGGCGTAGTGGGCACAACGACCTGCTCCATGCCGAGCGCCCGCGCGAAATAGCACGCGAGCATCGGCCCTGCACCGCCGAACGGCAGCAGCGAGAACGTGCGCGGATCGATCCCAAAGCGCGACACGATACGGCTCACACCGGCATACATGCCGGACACCGACACGTTTACGATCGCTTCCGCCGTCTTGTAGATATCCGAGCCGAGCCGCTGGGCAAGCGCATCGATCGCGCGGCAGGCGGCGTCGTGATCGACTTTCACCGAGTCATAGCCAAGGCTGGCGTTGCCGATCACGCCCATCACGGCAAAGGCATCGGTGATGGTGGCGCGCGTGCCGCCGCGGCCGTAGCACACGGGACCTGGATTTGAGCCGGCGCTCTCCGGTCCGACTTTAAGTACGCCGAAATCGTCCACCCACGCAATCGAGCCGCCGCCGTCGCCGATGGACGACACCGAGACCGACGGAATATGTATCTGGAAATCTCCGATGTATTCGCCGGTGGCGTATTGCGGTTCGCCGTCGATGATAAGCGCAACGTCCGCTGTCGTGCCGCCGATGTCGAGACTCATGCAGTGCTGCAAGCCGCAGAGTTGCGCGACATAAGCGGCGCCAATCACACCAGACGCTGTGCCTGACAAGATCATCTGCACGCAGTTAGTCTTGCCGGTTTCGGCGCTCATTACGCCACCATTGGACTTGGTGACCTTCATGTCCACTGCGATCCCCGTCTCGCGTAGCGCGCGTTGCAGCGACGACAGATAGTGCGACACCTTCGGCTGCACATACGCACCTATCACGGCCGTCGAGGTACGTTCATACTCGCGAATAATCGGCCACACATCAGATGAACATGAGACGAAAAGATCCGGCATTGCACGCTCTAGTATCGCCTTCACCTCGTGCTCATGCGCAGGATTGCGATACGAGTGCAGCAGCGACACCACGACGCCTTGGCAGCCGGCGCGTTGCAGCTTGTCGAGCGCATCTAGCACGCTCGCCTCGTCCACCGGTGTCTCCACCGTACCATCCGCGGTGAGCCGCCCCACGATGCCGAACACCCGCTCACGCGGCACCAGCGGCGCGGGTCGCTTCGACATCAGGTTATACATATCGGGGCCTTTCAGGCGCGCGATATCGAGCACATCTTCGAAATGTTGCGTCGTGATCAGGCCAAGCTTCAGGCCCTTGCGTTGCACGACCGCGTTGACGCCGACGGTGGTCCCATGCGTGAAATAGCTGACCTCGTGTGGATCGACGCCGTAGCGCTCGGCAAGACCTTCCATGCCGCGCAACACTTCGGCGCCCGGACTGTCGGGCCGGGAAAACACTTTCAGCGTTTTCAGCTCACCAGTTTCATCATTCAGTACTGCGAAATCGGCAAACGACCCGCCAATGTCCACACCGATTCTCAAGCCCATGAAGTTGTTCCTTTAGTTCGGCCCTGAACGCTGCACTTCGCAACCCGATGCACTACGCAAATCCGCTCCGTGCGTCCACCCCAAGGGTGAACGCACGGCCTCTCTGCTTACACTACCGAGCCTTCCCGCAACGCCGGGGTTTGCTGGAGAGTGGTCAAATCAAGCTCTGTGCGATGGCACAGTACCTCAGCTCCATTCGACAGTTGCCGGCGCGCAGGCGCCGTGGTGTTGCACAAGCCATCGACGCGCAATGGGCAGCGTCCGAGGAAAGTACACAGTTCCGAGTGCTCCGCACGCGCCCCGATTGGCGGCAACTCGCCATGACAGCGCACTGAGGCTTCATCGAGCCAGCCCGTGCGCAACTCTGGTGCGGACGAGATCAGCAGGTCCGCATACGGATGGAACGGCGGCGCGCACAGCGCCGCGCGATCACCGGCCTCGACGCGATGACCGGAATACAGCACGACAATGTCGTGACTGATTGCGCGCATCTTGCCGATGTCGTGGGTAATGAACAGGTACGACAGCCCGAGCTTGCGTTGCAGATCAGCAAGCAGATCGAGGATCGCTGCGCCGACCACGGTATCGAGCGCGGACGTCACCTCGTCGCACAAAATCAGATCGGGCTCGGCGGCGAGCGCACGCGCCAGGTTGATCCGCTGCTTCTGACCGCCCGACAGTTCGCCGGAGCGACGTGTTGCAAGGGCAGCGGGCAGTCGCACCAGATCGAGCAGTTCGGCGACCCGCTGGCGGGCGCGCTCTCCCTTCATACCGTGATAGAACGCGAGCGGCCGGGACAAAATCCGCTCTACCGTATGCACCGGGTTCAACGCCGTATCCGCGTTCTGGAACACGATCTGGATGCGCCGGAATTGCTCCTTGGTGCGCCGGTTCAGACGCGAGGGCATCGGCTCGCCATCGAGCAGCAACGCACCACTCGCTACCGGCATCAGACCCGCAATCACCTTCGCAAGCGTGGTCTTGCCGGATCCCGACTCGCCGATCACGCCCACGGTTTTGCCGCGGTGGATCACGAGATCCACGTCATCCAGAACGCGTGCTGCCGGAAAGCCCTTGGCATCGACCTTGCCATAACCGGCGACGAGACGCTTGACCTCCAGCAACGGAGGTTCCTCCGCTTTAGCGGCGGCGCGTGCTTCGGGACGTGCGCCGCGCGGCGTCGGCATGACCGCCGCAATCAGGGCCTGCGTATAGGCATGCGCTGGCGCATGGAGAATCTGCGCCGTGCTGCCGACCTCGCGGATCGCACCGTCGCTCAGCACTACGATGCGATCGGCCATCTGCGCGACCACCGCCAGATCATGCGACACGTACACTGCGGTCGTGCCGAGTTCCTTCACGACCCGCTTGAACGCCTGCAGCACGTCGATCTGCGTGGTGACGTCGAGCGCGGTGGTCGGCTCGTCGAGAATCACCAACTCAGGGTCCGTGATCAGCGCCATCGCCGCCAGCAGTCGCTGCAACTGGCCACCCGAAACCTGGTGCGGATAACGCTTGCCGATCTGCTCGGGCTCAGGCAACGCCAGTGCACGGAACAGTTCGATGGCTTTTGCCTGTGCAGCGTCCTTGCCCATGGTGCGATGGATCAGCGCGCTTTCGATTACCTGATCAAGAATCGTGCGTGCCGGATTAAAGGCCGCTGCGGCGCTTTGCGCGATATACGCAACCTTGCGGCCGCGTAGCGAAGCCAGCGCGTCGGGCGACAGCGCACGCACGTCGCACTCACCGACCCGGATCGAACCGCCGGCAATCCGGCAACCCGTGCGGGCATGTCCCATCAGCGAAAGCGCAATCGTCGTTTTGCCCGAGCCGGATTCGCCGATCAGTGCGAGCACTTCGCCGCGTGCGACCGTAAAGTCGATATCGTGCACGATGGTGGTTTCGGGCCGGCCTTCGCTGCTGCCGACCACTCGCAGACCGCGCACTTCAACGAGGTTGGTGGAAGTCGTATTCATCTTAGCGAGCCTCCGCGGCACGGCGCAAACGCAGGCGCTTGCCACGCCCAGGCAGCCCGTCGATCAGCAGGTTGACGCCAACCGTCAGGATCGCAATGGCGATGGCGGGCATCAGCACCACCGGTGCACCGTCGCCCAGGCCGGCGATGTTTTCCCGCACTAGCGAGCCAAGGTCGGCGTACGGCGGCTGCACACCAAGCCCGAGGAAACTCAGACTGCTCAGCAGCAACACCACGAATACAAAGCGCAAGCCGAGATCGGCGAGCATCGGATGAATCATGTTCGGCAGGATCTCCACGCAGCAGATATAGATCGCGTTCTCGCCGCGCACTTTGGCAACCTGCACGTATTCGAGCGCGCTGATGTTCACTGCGAGCGAACGCGCAATCCGATAAGCGCCTGGCGTATAGCTGATTCCTGCGGTCAGCACCAGCAAGGTCAGCGACGAGCCGAACGCCGCGACAATCATCAACGCGAACATCTTGGTGGGAATCGAGCTCACTGCGTCAAGCACGCGGCTCATGGTCTCGTCGACCGCGCGGCCCGCGACGGCAGCCAGCAAGCCAAGTCCGGTTCCGCACACGGCAGCGAACAGCGCCGCGGCCAACGCGAGCAGCACGGTGAGGCGCGTGCCATACATGATGCGGCTCAGCATGTCGCGCCCCAGGTAGTCAGAGCCGAGCGGCAGGTGGGCGCTGAACGGCGCGAACACATCCTGCGTCACGATCGCGCCCTCCGGATGCGGCGCGACCCACGGCCCAAAAATCGCCACCAGCAAGGCAAGCACGACCATGGCCGCGCCGATCCAGCCACTCAAGGACAGCGAAGGCATGCGGCGTGCAGCGCGTTTGCCCAGTGGCGGTGGGACGGAGCCACCACCGCCGGAAGGCGCAGGTGAATAAGGGGCGGGCATGTCAGGACTCCTTCTGAGCGCCGTATCGGCATGCGTCGGCACGCGGGGGTCAACAGGGGATGAATGATCGAGGTTCATGTCCGCAGCCTCGGGTTGGAAACGATCGCGCACAGATCCGCGAGCAGCACCAGAATCAGGTAACCGAGGCAGAAAATCAGTGTGCAGGCCTGCACCAGCGGCATATCGCGATTGCTGACCGCGTCCACCATCAGACGGGCCAGGCCCGGGTAGTTGTAGATCGTCTCAACGATAATCACCCCGCCCAGCAGATATGACAGGCTCAACGCAACCGCATTGGCAATCGGGCCGATCGCATTGGGCAGCGCATGCAGCAGCACCACACGTGCCGGGCGCGCACCCTTCAGGATCGCCATCTCCACATATGAAGAGCCGAGCTGTTCGATCACCGCTGCCCGCGTCATGCGTGCCATCTGCGCAATGATCACGCAGCACAGCGTAATGACCGGCATCGCATAGGCACGCATGAAGTGATCGAAACTGTCTATCTCGCCGCCATACGACAAAGCCGACAGCCAATGCAGCTTGACCGCGAACACCAGCACCGCGAATGTCGCGATCAAAAATTCCGGCGTCGCGACCAGCGCGAGCGTGCCGAGACTGATGATGCGGTCGAGCAGCGAGCCGCGCTTCACTGCGGCGAGGATACCCATCGAAATGGCAATCGGCACCGAGACAAGCGTGGTAATCGCAGCCAGCTGCAACGACTTGGGCAGGCGGTCGGCAATCATCTCGCTGACCGGTAGATTGCTCGACAGCGACAGCCCGAAATCGCCGCGCACGAGACCCGCAAGCCAGTGCAGGTAGCGCAGATAGGCAGGCTGGTCGAGGCCGAACTGCAGCCGCAATGCCGCGATCGTCTCCGGCGTCGCCGCCTGGCCGAGCGCCTGTTGCGCGGCATCGCCTGGCAACAGATTGGTAATCGTGAAGATGATCATCGACACGATCAGCAGAATCAGCAGCGTCAGTGCAATGCGCTTCACAATCAGCGCTGCAATGGTCTGGTTCATCGCACGGGCCTCCTACGAGGATTGCAGGGACCGGTGGCGGACCTTGGGGTTCGCCACCGGCAAGCCGGATAACCGGGTGACCGTTCTAGCAGATCAAAAGATGCAAACGGATCAAGCTTCCCACCACACGTTCTCGGCGAACGAGAAGCCCATCATCCCGCCGGTCGGGATCGAACCCAGACCCTTGACACGCTTGTCGTAGCCGTCGAGCAAACTGATGAACGACGGGATGCCGATGCCGCCCTGGTTGCTGACGATGGTTTGCATGTCAGCGTACATCTGCTTGCGCTTGGCGTCGTCGGTTTCCGAGCGTGCCGCGACCAGCAACTGGTCGAACTGTGGATTCTTCCAGCCAGATTCGTTCCACGGCGCGTCCGACTTGAAGAACTGCGTGAACAGCACGTCGGCACTCGGACGCGGATTGATGCTGCCGAAGCCGAGCGGATGTTTCATCCAGTGGTTCGACCAGTAGCCGTCGGGCGGTACGCGGTTCACCGTCAGGTTGACGCCGATCTTTTGCGCCGACAGTTGCATCATCTCGGCCATTTCGACCGAGCCGTTGGCGTCCGACGTTGCGTAGATCGGTGGCAGCGTCAAACCCACGGCGCCAGCTTTCTGCAGATGAAACTTGGCCTTGTCGGGGTCGTACGGGCGCTGCGGCAAGCCGGCGAAATAGTAACGATGGCCAGGAGGAATCGGCTGATCGTTGCCGATCACCGCATAGCCGCGGAACACCGCCGTACGGATCTGCTCGCGGTCGAACAGATACTTCATGCCCTGCACGAAGTCCGGGTTGCCAGTTAGCGTGTTATCGCGCCGCATGATGAGGTCAGTATAGAGACCCGACTTGGTCTCCTTGATCGCGTAGCCGGGCGTGGCCGCAATGCGTTGCGTCGCACGCGGATCGACCGCGCTGATCAGATGGACGTCGCCGGAGAGCAGCGCATTCACGCGTGCCGAATCGTCGCCGATGCCGATCAACTCCACCTCGTCGAGGTAGGGCTTACCCGGGCGCCAGTAATTGTCGTTGCGCGTGCCGACCGTGCTGACACCCGGCTTGAACGTCTTTACCTTGTATGGTCCGGTGCCCACGGCCGTCGAAAAGTCCCTGGTGCCGTCCTTGATGATGACAAGCTGCGGCGTGGCGAGAATCGCCGGCAGGTCTGCGTTAGGCGAGCTCAAGGTGATCTGCACTTCGTCCGGCCCGCTTGCCTTCACCTCATCGAACTGGTCTGCCACCGACTTCACTTTCGATGCGGTCGCCGGATTCTTGTGACGCATCAGCGAATACACGACGTCAGCCGGCGCCAGCGCCTTGCCGTCATGGAACGTCACGCCCTTGCGAAGCTTGAGCGTCCAGACCTTTGCATCGCTGGTGGTGAACGACTCGGCCAGCGCCGGCTGCGGCGTCAGGCTGGCATCGAACTGGGCGAGCCCGCTATAGAACATGAAGAAGCGGATGTAGTCGGCGCCGGTCGAACCCTTCGCCGGGTCCAGCGTGTCAGCCGTCGAACTGGATTCATAGGCAGCCCGAATCTTGCCGCCCTTCTTCGGCGTATCGGCAAAGGCGGTCGTTGCGCCTGCGAGCATACCGGTGGTCCCCATGGCAAGCATGCCGCCCGCAGCTAAAACACGCATCATGTCGCGGCGGCTGAAACCGGCTCGTTTGATTTCGTCGTCGTTCATGGAATCTACTCCTGGGACCAAGGGAAGAATGAATACGGTTTGTGTAGGCCGCTTACCCGCCAAGAGAGAAACGTCGCGGGCTGATTGAATTTAAGCACCGCAAAATTAATGGAATGTCCTGATTCGGCATCGCGCGCAAGCGAAACGAATCGTTTTGAGGGCGCTTCACAGCATGAATTGCTGTGCGCGTAATGGCATGCGGCTGTCAGGCCCGTGGGGCGGGCTTCGCAGCGGCCTCGCAGGGCGGCTGGACAGGCTACGGGGCGTCGGCGGCCCGTTTTGGGCGTGCGCCACACCGTTCAGGACGGCGGCCACCAGGCGCGCGCGCAGCTCAATTAAGCGCTTGCCGGGGTGATAGACAGCGTTTTGTGCCGCGCAAAAAAAAGCTCATCGAGTATCTCGCGATACAGGATGAGCCAATGAAAGACATCACGTCACACGCATCGCGTCACGTAATGCCGCGTGGTCGAGCAAAGAAACTTAGAACTGGTGACGCAGGGCAATCCGGACCACGGTCTGGTTCGAGGTCGACGACGGTGCGTCGGTACCGAGTACGAAGCCATCGTCCAGAACCGAGTTGGTCCTGTCGCCGGAGACGTTCTGGTAAACACCCTGGATATAGACGTCCGTACGCTTCGAGAGGTTGTAGTCAGCCATCAGGCCGACCGTCTGGATCTTCGGCTTCAGGTTGCCCGTCGACGCTTCGAAGTTCTCGATGGTGTAGACGTACTCGGCGCCCACATAGAACGTCGGCGTGATCTGGTACTTGCCGTTCACCTCAATGTTCTGGAACTTCAGGGCATTGAGCGTCGAACCCGTCACGAGGGGAGCAGTCGTGCTGATGTAGCCGTTAGCAGTAGGATTCTTGTAATTCGAGTTGCTGTACGAAAGACCCACAGTGGCGGGACCAAACGTGTAGTTGATACCAGCGCCCCACACGCGCATGCGTTCGGCGATGAAGCTTGCGTCGTTGGTGGTGATCGCACCGCCCGTGGTGCCGCCCGGATTGTCCGCTTGCATATAGGCAGCGGCCACGAGCAGGCCGCCGTTCGCGTACTGACCGCCGAAGCTATAGGCGCGGTCGTTGGCGAAGCCCGTGTCGTTGCTGAACGCATACGCACCGCCAAACTGGAAGCCGCCGATATTCGGGCTCGCGTACTTGACGGCATTGTCCAGGCGGAACGAGTTGTCGGTGTTGTCGTTATCGTACGGGTGAGCAAACAGGTAGCCCGCCCAGTTGCCGTTAGCCGTAGTTTGCGCAAAGTAGTCGACCACGGAGTCGTACTGGCGGCCTAGCGTGACCGTACCGTACGTGTTGTCCGCCAGACCGACGTAGGCCTGACGACCGAACAGACGGCCGCCTTCGGCGAGCGTGCCGCTATTTGCGTTGAAGCCGTTTTCCAACTGGAAGACCGCCTTCATGCCGCCACCCAGATCTTCCGAACCCTTGAGACCCCAACGGCTGCCCTGTGCATACCCGCTCACCATCTCGAACTCATGATTGCCACCGACGTTGCTCGTGTAGTTAATGCCTTCATCGATCACGCCATACAAGGTGACGCTGCTTTGAGCGAATACAGGGGCGGCAAATGCTGCGGATACAGCGAGTGCAATGACTTGCTTTTTCATTACGATCTCCAGGCTTTGGAATATTCAAACGACGCGCTTTTTCGAACTGCTATTGAGAGTTCAATGGCGAACTTGATTGGCAGTTACGGGTTCGGAAACACACAACGGGACGGATGCTTGCACGCCGATCACGGGTCGTCCATTGGGAGTGGGCGCGAAGTTGAAAAAGCGTTGTGAAATGCCAACCTGGAGCGATGCAATACTCAGGATTGACGCTGCGGAAAGGCCTTAAATGCAGTCATTTCTCCGCTTTGCCACCCTTGTTGAAAGCGCAACGTTTTGCACGACGGAGCGTAGTTTATCCGTTGGCGCAGTGCACAAAGTCAAACAAAACAAAAACCATGTCGATGTGAAAGATGGCTTGATTATTTGATTAGGAAAACATATCAAATACTCATTCGAATTTAAGAACTTTCACTTTTGCGATTCGCATTCGTGAATGCGACGAATCACCATCTGATAGCCGCGCTTGAGTTCGCGTTTCGTGAGTCCTTTCGTGAGTCGCTTTGTGCCTCTTTCGTGCCTCATTACGCCGCCTCAAATCCAGCCCCAAGTCCGAGCCCGGGCCGCTACCGCTTTCAATATCCCTACATGAAATACGGCGAATTTGGCCCGCTTTGCTGGACACAGCGAATTTTGACCAGATATCATCCGGGAAAACCCGAACATGCCGCCGCTCCGCAGGAGCCTTTCGCTGCGGCCGATGCGGTCATGCGCGGGTGATGTCGTTCGTCGTCGAACGGGCTTTTAGCCGGTGATCCCGGTTAAAAGCCCATTTCGGCGATCTGAAGCAGGCGGTCTTACGTCCGCCCTGTCGCAGTCGGCCACAAGCCGGTCCCGACTTACTAGCCTGGATATCATCGATCATGATTGCTGTCGCGTTTTCACGCGTCGCCGGCCGCCTATTGGTTGCGGACCCGGGACTTGTGCGCCTCCACACCGCCTTGCGCGTCACGCTTGCCTGCCTGTTGAGCGGCGTCGTTTGCGTCGCGTGGACGGCCGGTCACCACCAGCCGCTCACCCTTGCCGCCCTCGGCGTCCTGTTCAGCATGATCGCGCCACTGTTCGTGCGCGACGCACGCCGCAGCGAATGGTTCATCACCCTGTTCTACCTTTATCTGTGCGCCTGCGCGAACTTCGCCGCGGCTGCCGCGTTGAGCCGCTATCCGCTCGCGGGCGATGCTGGCTTTCTGCTCGTCATGTTCACCGGCATGCTGTGCCAGGCCTGCGGGCCGCGTGCGCTTGGCTGCGCGATGATCGGCGTGGTGACGTTTTATCTCGGGCTGTATCTGCACCCGACGGCCGTCGAGGCCGCGCAGTCCATTGCGTTGTCGGCGGTTGGTCCCTTGATGGTGGCGCTCGTCGGCCGCCTGATCGTCCCCGTGCGGGCGGCGCGGACCTTGCAACTGGCGGTCCACACAGTCACGCTGCGGGCCGAGCGTGTGCTGGCCACTACGCGAACTGCGAAGGCGCCGAGCATGGTCACTGCGGCCCGCGTCTCCGAACTGAACGAAGCAGCGCTCGCGCTCGAAGAGCAACTCGCGCTGCTGAACCCGCCTGACGCATGCGCGCTTCGCGAACGGCTCGTCGAACTGGAAGTGGCCGCTGGCCAGACCACGTTCGGCTCGGCCTTGGAAGTAGCGGGGGTGGGCCCGCTACGCCAAGCTATCGAACGGCTCAAGCAAGCTGCCAAGCCGCGGCGCGTATTGCAGACGTTGCCTGCCGCGCGCAGCAGGAAGCGCCGCGCCGCCAAGTGGTTCGCCGACATCCGCGCGAGACTCGCCTGGCTGCCGGCGGCACGCGCTACCACGGCAGCATTGCTCGCCATGGTGATCGGCCACTCGCTCTCGCCAGAGCGCTGGTTCTGGGCGGTCATCACGACCTTCGTCGTGTTTCTCGGCACCCGCTCGCGTGCCGACACCGTCTATCGAGGCGCGCAACGGCTTGCCGGAACACTCGCCGGCGCGCTTGCCAGCATGCTGCTGGCAACCTCGTTGCACGATGCGCCGCTGCTGATGATCGCAGCAATGGTGGTCTGCGTGTTCGGCTGGGCCTACTACATCCTGAATGCGTATGCGCCCGGGGTGTTCTTTATCACGGTGCTGGTCGGCCTCGTCTACGGACAACTGGGCTTTGCGATGGGGCCGCTCGTCCAGTTGCGCATCGAGGAGGTGATGGTGGGTTGCAGCGTGTCGTTTGCTGTGGCGATCCTGATGATGCCGCTTGCGGCCACGCGCCATGTCGAAGCGCGGATCGCCGCCGTGCTCGCGGCGCTCAGACAAGTGGTGCGGCTCGCCACGCAGGCCCGTGTCCAACCCGACGCCGCCACGACAAGCGCGGCGATGCGCTCGCTGGATCGAAGCTGGCATGACCTGCGCATTGCCTTGCGGCCGTTGCAAACCCAACGGGTGTTCGTGTGGAATCCGGGTGTCGAACTCGCGACCGGCTCTTTGCTGAGTTGTCTGCACTGGGCCCGCGTGCTGAGCCACCAGGATGATACTGATGCTGCGGCGAGCCTGGTGGATCACGACACCGCTTCGCAGAATGCCGGCGCCGCACATGCCGCGTCGATTCTCGCGCGGCTCGATGCCATGATTGCCCGCTACGACGGAGCCACGGCATCTTCTGTCGCCGGCCAGCGGCTTGAAAGCGCGCGCGTTGAGTCTGACGCGACCGCTTATCACCGCGATGCCCAAACACTGGCGCAACTGGACGGCGCCGTGGCGCAACTCGCCGATCGCCTCGCCCATCCGAACGCCAGCATGCAAAAGCGCCTGAACTGGGCGTTAAGAACCAGAAGCGCGTAGGACCAGGCTGACCTCAACGCGCGGGGACAAAGCCAGATCTGCAATCGAGGCCCCCGCAGCGCATCCATATCACAACAGGCACCAAACACCGCCTGCAAGCTCTCCCGAAGACCCGCCCGGCTTCAGCGTCCTGGATCTGTCACGCATTAAATCCCACTCCCTGCTACCCTTGGCGTTCTCAGGCGGCTCGGGTGATATATGCTGTTGCCGGAGCACGTTCTTTGCCACTTCTCCTTGACCTATCAGCCCTGAAAGGCCGAAGCGATGTCCGATACTCCAATCCCCGCTGCTGTCACCCACGAACCGCAAGCCGTGTCCGTGCAGGTAACGCCCAGTGCCATCTTCATTGTTGCGACCATCAACCCGGACCCTGCCAGTCGTGAAACCGTGCGCGCGTGGTGCGCCGATATCGCCGCGCTGGTGCGCGCAGTCGGCAAGCGCGTACCGGCCGGCGGCCTGTCCTGTGTATGCGGGTTCGGCTCAGAGGCATGGGACGCGCTGTTCGGCGCGCCGCGCCCCGCCGGTCTGCACCCGTTCCGCGAATTCGGCTCAGGCGAGCGGCTCGCGATGGCGACGCCTGGCGATATCCTGCTGCACATCCGCGCCAATCAGATGGACCTGTGCTTTGAACTGGCCTCGCAACTGATGGGCCGGCTCAGCGGCGCCGTGACCACGGTCGATGAAGTCCACGGCTTTCGTAACTTCGATCAGCGCGCCATGATCGGCTTCGTGGACGGCACCGAGAATCCGACCGGCAACGAGGCTGTCGTGTTCACCGTGGTCGGAGAGGAAGACCCCGAGTTTGCCGGCGGTAGCTATGTACTGACGCAGAAGTATCTGCACGACATGACTGGCTGGAATGCGCTGTCGGTGGAAACGCAGGAGCGCATTATCGGCCGCACCAAACTCGCCGATATCGAACTCGACGAGGCAGTGAAGCCCACCAACTCACACAGTTCGCTCACGACGCTCGATGAGAACGGCGAAGAGGTCAAAATCCTGCGCGACAACATGCCGTTCGGCCGGCCAGGCTTCGGCGAGTTCGGCACGTATTTCATTGGCTATGCGCGCTCGCCTGCGCCGATCGAACAGATGCTGGAAAACATGTTTGTTGGCCGACCGCCAGGCAACTACGACCGGCTCCTCGATTACAGCCGCGCGGTCACGGGCGGTCTGTTTTTTGTGCCTTCGGCGCCGCTGCTTGAAGCGCTGGCTGACCGCAACCCCTCCGCGGTTGCTAGCGAAGCCGGCGCCCCCGAATCCCTACCGTCTGCCGAGCCCGTCAGCAATGGTTCGCTGAACATCGGCTCTCTCAAAGGAGCACCTCAATATGAATAACCTGCATCGCGAACTCGCCCCCATATCCGCGGCCGCCTGGACGCAGATCGAGGAAGAAGTTGCGCGGACCTTCAAGCGTTCAGTGGCTGGCCGTCGCGTGGTGGATGTGCAAGGCCCGGGCGGCGTGAGCCTGTCTGCGGTGGGCACCGGTCATCAGTCGGCCATCGCGCCGCCGCAGGCCGGCATCAGCGCGCGCCAACGCGAGGTGAAGGCGCTAGTGGAGCTACGCGTGCCGTTTGAATTGCAACGCGAAGACATCGACGATGTGGAACGTGGAGCGGAGGATTCGGACTGGCAGCCGGCGAAAGACGCTGCACAACAACTGGCGTATGCCGAAGACCGTGCGATTTTTGATGGGTACCAGGCGGCGAATATTGTTGGTATCCGCGAAGGTTCGTCGAATCCTAAGCTGAGCTTACCGGCTGAGGTGAGTGGTTATCCGGCTGTGATTGCGAAGGCGCTTGAGCAGTTGCGGCTTGCTGGTGTCGATGGTCCGTACTCCGTGTTGTTAGGTGCCGACGCTTATACAGCAGTTAGCGAAGCGAGCGATCAGGGATACCCGGTGCTTGAGCATCTCAAGCGGCTGGTGAATGGGGAGATTATCTGGGCGCCGGCTATCGATGGGGGCAGCGTGCTGTCCACACGTGGCGGGGACTTCGATCTGCATATTGGACAGGATCTGTCCATTGGCTATCTGAGCCATACGGATCAGGTGGTTCGGTTGTATCTGCAGGAATCGCTGACATTCTTGATGCAGACTAGTGAGGCTTCGGTGGCGGTGTTGCCGGAGTAACACGGCGCGTCGTACCGGGAGAAGTTCTCCACAGAAATTGTTCGCAAGCCTGTGGATAACCTAAGGGCAAGCGCGCCAAGTCATTGATGCAGCGGGGATCTGGCGTGCTGCTTCAAGCGCGCCCCCGTCTTCAACTTTGCGAGCCGTCTCTTCATTTACCCGACACTACCAGCTTGAGCTTATTCGCCCCCGCAGTCGTCGCGGTGATCTGCGTCCTCTGGTCGCGCGCCCCCACATAGAAATGCTGACGAGCAGGCGTATTCAGATCGTGGGTCGCCGCCGGCAAGCATGATGCAATATCCGCAGCAACTGACTGCAACGCGTCCGCACTAGACCCCGCGTCATGATGCGGAGTCCACAGACACTGATAACTGTCGTGGCTCGCGTTGCACTGCGCATCGTCGCCGTACGGCTGGGCGACGCCGTTCACGTCCGCCGGACTGAGGCCGGTAAAGCCGTCCGGCGCGGCTGCCACGATTCGTTTCAGGGCAGCGCACGGGGACGGCGCGTCATCGGCATTCACGATCACAGGCGCGAAGGCGACCATCGCCGCCATGGCCATCGCAATGCGCAAAACTGACTGTGTCGAGCGTTTCATGGGTACGACTCCTGATAGGAGATCGGGTGAAAGGCTGCGGATTCCGCGCAGCCGTGCTTCCCATGTTTGTCAGCACGATTCATGCCTTACGAGTCGGGTGTGTCACTTCAAGCGTCACTCAAGCGCTCTGCATCGAAGTCCACTGACCAATTTCAATTCGACCTCCGAAATAAATATACGGACTTTCGATTAGCTGACGGGCGAGCTCAATCGCCACGTTAGGAGGATGTCACTAAAAATTAATGTTGCGACGCAGCATTTATACGCCTATGCTGAGTTCAGCGGAGCCTGGGACCTTGTTGCCCATCAGGCCCCCTAACTGCGGAGGCATAGATGACACATCCGCACTCACCTGATTTGACGCTTCACGTGTTTGAACAGGATGGTGGCTGGCATTGGGCTTTGACAATCGAACGGCAGCAGGGCACGGGCAAGAAAGTGGTTGCATACAGCGAGACCATGTTTGCCTCGCAGGCATTGGCCCGCGCTGACGGGGAATGCGCCGCAAACAACTGGCCGCATGACGCGGGGCAACGGCGGTCGGAATTCGCGTAGAAGCGACAGTAAAAGCGAGGTCCTGCCCCCATTAGCCTATCGCTCGCAGTACCTCATGAACGTGGTGCATGTGATGCACGGTTTGGCTTTGCAGATGCGCGATCGCCTGCTTCACTCGCTTCGCCTCACCTAACTGAAATGCATATTCGCGAAGCAACGCTTCGCTCGTCACCAGGTCATTCAACGTTCCGAGTTCGTCTTGCACCACGGTGAGTCGTTCAATAACAGCCTGATGACCGCCATCCAGAACCGGCGAAAAAAACTGCAGCAGGTAGCGCATTTTTTTCCCCGCGATCCGGACCTCGTGAAGCGCCGCGTAGTCTAACTCGTGCGCGGGTACTGCTCGCTTGACGCGCTTTTTAAGTGCTTTCTCGGCCGCTCGCACACGCTCTTCGGCAAAACTTGCAATGGACCAACCGGCACCGTGCAACTCGAGCTGCTGACGCGCGCTCACCAAGGCCTGCTCGAGAATCCGTTCGACACTCGCGTTGCCGATTGCCCTCAGGCTGAACGACAAGGCATCAGCTCTGTGTGCTCCGATCGCTTCAATCAGCAAGGTCAACGCGTGCTTATTCGACGGGTCCGAGGCCGCGATCAGTTCGTGCAAGACATCCCAGTCGCGAGTCCGGCCAGCAGCGTCGGCAAGCGACTTGAATTCGCGGCGCCGCAGCTTCGCGTCTTGCTTGTCGAGTAATGGCTCATACGCCCACCAGAGCGTCCGCAAGCGGCGCAGTGCCACACGAAGCTTGTGCAGATCCTCTGGAGCCGCGCTGGCGTTTAGCTTACGCACCCGATCCACCGCTTCACCGGAAATCGACGTGGCAAGCAACACAAACGCCTCGACAACCTTCATCGACGGCGTAATCAGTCCAGCGCGTGCATGGCTTGCAGTTGAGGACGGTGCAGGTGTCTCTGAGGTTTCAGCAACAACGGGACGGAAACTCATGGTTGGGTGCGCCTGTGTAACCGATTTTGTGGCCGCTGTAGTGGCCGAATCACTGCGTAATGGCGAGGGGAACGAAGGCTACCCGCAAGCGATGAGTAAAACATGCCTGCCGCATCGGGTACCCGGTCAAACATTCGACTGAGACGGTAGGGATACTGTCACGATACTCAGCTAAAGTCTAAACCATCAAAAGAACCACTCCTTCCAGCACTTCGCAATCCTGCGTGCTGCCCCGTTTTACCTGCAAGTGACGTATCCAATGACCAACCTTCTCAGTCACCACGAGATAGCCACCTTGTTCGTGTTGTACCACGCGTCGGAACGCATGGCGCTGGCCGACCTCGACGTCCTGCCGCTTCAACATGCGCATCTGGTCGAAGTCGTATCCGCCGAATCCGGTCATCCGTTTTACCGCGTGACATCAAAAGGTCATGAACTCGCGAGGCGCTTTGGCGTCGCAAAACGTAAGGAACTCTGCACAGAACCTGCAGCAAGCGTCGCGGTCGAAGCCTCGGAACGCATGCACACGTAGAGGCGCATTGGACCGCGCCTTAGCGAGCGATCCGTGCAATGCATATCGAGCATCGAAACGAGATCAACGAGGGAGTGTCCATGGCTAACCAGCTTGCCGCGATTGAGCATATTGTCGTCCTGATGTTGGAGAACCGATCGTTCGACCACATGCTGGGTTTTCTTTACACGGACCAGCAGAATCAATCGCCTTCGGGCCAGGCTTTCGACGGACTGACCGGCAATGAGTCCAACCCTGCCGCGAATGGCGAAGCCGTAAAGGTGTACGCGATTCAGCCGAGTGACAGTAACGCGTACTTTCAGCCTGGCGCCGATCCCGGCGAAGGCTACAGCGCAACGAATTCGCAGTTGTTCGGCACTATCGACGCGCCCTCGCCGCCTGTCGCCACTAACGAGGGCTTCGTGGCCGACTACGTGTACACGCTTGGCTGGGAATCGAAGGAACCCAGTTGGTCAGTTCTGCCAGGTACGGTCGCCTCGGACATCATGGGTATGTACACGCCAGCGATGCTACCGGTACTCTCAGGACTTGCGCGCGGCTATGCCGTGTGCGACCAGTGGTTCAGTTCAGTGCCTACGGAAACTCTGCCGAATCGCGCTTTCGTGTGCGCGGCAACAAGCCAGGGGCACATGGACGACAAAACCAGCACCTATACCTCGCCCAGCATCTTCGGCTTGCTGTCGCAGCACAATCAGAGCTGGGTCATCTACGGATACAACGAGCCCCCGCTCACGCGGATGAATTTCCCGGACACCACGAATGCGTCCGACGATCACTTCGGCCTCTTCACAGACTTCCAGAGCGCGGCACAAAACGGCACGCTGCCGGCCTATACGTTTCTCGAACCGAGTTGGGACTCGACCGGCAACAGCCAGCACCCCAACTATGATGTCGCTTTGGGCGAGCAGTTTATCCACGACGTGTACTACGCCTTGCGCAGCAACGAAGCGCAGTGGAACAAGACGCTGCTAATCATCACGTACGACGAGCATGGCGGCTGCTACGACCATGTTCCGCCGCCGTCGGGCGCCGTGCCGCCGGATGACTCGGCGGGTGAGTACGGCTTCGACTTCAAGCGTTTCGGTTTGCGCGTGCCTACCGTGCTGGTTTCGCCGCTCATCGCGCCGGGTACGGTGTTCCGCGTTCCAGAAGGCACCATGCCGCTCGATCACACTTCCATCCTGAAGACGGTCGAAACGCGTTGGAGTCTGCCCGCCCTCACGGCCCGCGACGCGGCCGCGCCCGACGTGGGCGACGTGCTGACGCTCACGACGCCGCGTAGCGACGATCCGCTGGCTTCCGTGACCGTGCCGCAATCGACAGGGACGAGCGCCGCAGCGGCAGAGCTACCGTCGCATCTGCAGGAGGTCCATGCGGAACTGGTATCGCGATTGCCTGTGCCCGATGCGAACGGTGGCACGTATCATCAGATGCCGGTTTTGAAGACCAATGCAGAGTACGCGGATTACATTGCATCGCGTACGAAGGCATGGCTTGCGAGCCGCAAGACGGGGGCTGCAGTAAAACCGTGGGGTTGAAAGGCGCAGAGGGCCCGACAAGCAAACCGCATTCGGTGCTGAAGCGGCAACCTGGCAACGAAACGAGCATCACGGCGCGTTGCCTAGCTCGCCCCTTTCGAATACTTGAACGTGCCTTGCGCGCTGGCGATCAGGATGCGGTCATCCACCCACGCCTCACCGCGCGAGAAGAAAATCGATCGGCCCTGACGCTCGAGAAATCCCTTTGCGGTCACGTATTCGCCGAGTCCCTTGTCGAGATAGTTCGTCGTCAATGACAACGTGAAGGCGTGCCGCGCGGCTTGCCCCGGCTGCGCGAATAGGCCAGCGTATCCGGCTGCTGCATCGAGCAGGGTTGCGATCGCACCGCCTTGCAACACGCCCTGCCGGTTGAGTTTGCTGGCGTCGATCGACATGCGGAGTTCGGCATAGCCATCGCGCCATTGCGTCAAACGCACACCGAGCGATTCGAGAAAGGGGTTGTCGATGGGATGGTCCGACATGCTGGGGGCCTTTTAAATACCTGATGCGGTTAGAGACGGTTGTGGACGCTTGAGCGGGAATCTGGCCAACCGCACCAGCATACCCTCACACCCGAAAAACCGTCGCCCAACTACCCCTGTTACCGCCCGCCACTGTCCTGCGCCAGAACCAGCGCGAGCGACGAAGAAAGAATCGATTTAGCCAACTCGTCGTCATCCACTGCGCGAGCGAGCGTAATGGCGCCGACGATAGTCGCGACAATGCCCAGCGCCCACTTCTCGTCGCCGCTCGATGTAGCCTGCGCGACATGTGCGGTGAATTCATGCAAATACCGGGTCAGCAGCGCCCGGACATCAGTGCTCGCATGCCGCGCCTCGCCCGCCAGTGCACACAGCGCGCATCCACTACCGGGATTCTTCACGTGGCGCTCGTCAAGGAACGCTTCGGCAATTGACTGCAGCGGCGTCTCAGCTCGCTTGCCGGCACCGATTTCCCGCGCCGCAATGCGCTCCCTGCTTTGACCGAGCGCGTACTCGAGCGCCTCCACGATCAGCGCGTCGCGCGAAGCGAAGTGCCCATAGAACGCCCCGTGTGTGAGACCTGCGCTACGCATGCAGTCCGCCACGCCGAGCGCCTCGATGCCGTGCTCGCGAATCTGCCGCGACGCATTCTCCAGAACCCGCTGCCGGCTCTCAGCCTTCTGTGCCTGCGAATAGCCCATTTTTTTCTCCGTGACGCTTGACAATCTGCATGATGAGCATAATACTGAAAATGTGCATGATGATCAACATACAGATTTCGAGTGTTGGTAATGCTCGTGATGGTTCGGATGCGGCGGCTGCCTGCGCCGCATAATAGGTTTTCGCAAGGCGAGCAGACGCGGCTCTGGACGCGATCTCGCCGCGCACTACACAGGAGAAGGAAAATGCGTTTTTCTGGAAAAACAGCGCTCGTGACTGGCGGCAACAGTGGCATTGGCTTTGCTGCGGCACAACTTTTGATCGCCGAAGGCGCCCGTGTTGTGATTACGGGGCGCGATCGCTCGAAGTTGGACAACGCGGTGGCCGAACTGGGTGAAAACGCCCTCGGCATCGCCGTCGATCTCGACGATCCGGCGGCGATCGATTCGATGTTCAAGCAGATCCAGGAAGCCTATGGGTCGCTCGACGTGGTGTTCGCCAACGCAGGCATCTCCGGCCCGACGCCGCTCGGCGGCACGACCGCCGCCGCGTTCGAGGCCATTCTGCGCACCAACCTCACCGCCGTTTTCCTCACCGTTCAAGGAGCGTTGCCGCTGATGGGCGCGGGTGGTTCGATCGTCCTCAACGGATCGGTCATGCGCGAGCTCGGTTCGCCGGGCTCAGCCGCTTATTCCGCCACCAAGGCGGGCGTGACCGGCATGGCAAAGGTGTTTGCATCTGAACTCGTCACGCGCGGCATCCGCGTGAACACGGTTATCCCAGGCGGCACGCGCACGCCGATCTGGACACGCGGCGCAAGAACCGGGGCAACCATCGACGCGACTGAAGGAGCGCTTGCCGCGGGTATTCCGCTCGCTCGTTTCGCCACGCCGGAAGAAGTGGCCAAAGCCGCCTTGTTCCTCGCCTCGGATGACGCTTCGGGAACTACTGCGGCGGAAATCGTGGTCGACGGCGGTACGACGGGTGCTCCGTGGGGTGCGCCGGTGTTCCGTAAGGGGTAAAGAGAAAGCGCGAGCCTGTCGGCGGCCAGGCGGTCGCAAGCGATCAGGTCAATCGCTTGCGACCAGCCCAGCTTAGAACGTGTAGGAAACCTTACCGAATGCCGTCCGGCCCAGCGAGTTGTAGCCGTACGCCGTCACATACTGCCGGTTAAAGAGGTTCGACAGGTTCGCGGACACGGTCAGATGCGAATTGACCTTGTACGCAGCACGCAATCCGACCGTTGTGTACGACGGCAGATAGATCGAGTTTGCCTGGTCGTCGAAAGTCGAGCCGCCGTAAAGCAGCGAGACCCCGGTGCTCAGCGCATGCATATGAAACTCGTCCCACGTGTGATCGACAGTCAGGCTGACGGTTTGACGCGGACGGCGATTCAGCCACGTCTGATCAGTGACGTCCTGCGGATTCAGAATGCCGACCGCGAGACTGACAGGCGTCGAATTGCCGAGCGCGCCCTTGTATGAGAGGTCGATACCTTGAATATGCGCCCGGCCGACGTTCACGGGGAGAAAGGTCTCCGAGTCATACGTGATCAGGTCGTGGGCGCGCGTGTCATACACAGCAGCCGTGAAGGTACCGAACGACGTGGCGGCGTCCAGTGCGGCTTCAACCGTATCGCTGCGCTCAGGCAACAGGTTCGGGTTCCCGTAACCTGGATAGTACAGATCATCGAAAGTTGGCAGACGGAATGCGTTGCCATACGAAAGCCGTGCCGTATAAATCGGTGTGATCGCATAGGCCACGGCGATATTGCCGGTATTGACCGACTGGCCCTCGATAATCTCGTGGCGCCCCGCAAGGAACACCGTCAAATCACCCAACGTGGCTGATTGATGCAGAGAGACGGCTGAATCGTTACGTGTCGGCACGCCCGAGGGAATGTCGATCGGCAGGAAGGCTTGCTCGCGCGAAAGGTCGTAAGTGAGTTTCGTCTCGCCCGACAGGGGCAAATTGAAAAGCTTAAGCCCGTGTTCCTGATGCGTCAGCGAGGTAGACGAGCTGATGCGCGTCGAGTCGATCTCGTCGGTCGGGATACCCGGCGCGTTCGAATACAGGAACTGACGGTCGTTCGCATAGCCAACCGACTGGTCGAACTGGGTGAAAGGCGTGATATCCAGATGGAACGCCACGCCCGTCGTCAGTTGATGATCGAGTTGCCGGTCATCGCCGCCCGCATTGTCATAAGAGAGATCTGACTTGTGGTAAAGGGCAAACGTGGAGATCGACCAGTTGTCGTGCGCATAGCCGAGGCGTGCGTCCACGTTCTGTGCATGGTACGGGTTACGGCCATCCTCGTGGCCATAGGCCCACGGCGCGGTCGCGTCGATGCCCGCCGTGTTGTAGTCATGCAGGCCCAGCGAGTAGGTTAGCCCGGACAACGCAGCCAGGGGACCGGTGGACGGAATACTGCCTGAAGTCCGGACCTGCGTATCGAAGGTCTTGTTCGAGCCGCCGCCCGCGGAAATCGTGGTCTGGTTCGGCTGATTTGAAGCGTGGTTCGTGAACAATTGCACGACGCCGCCCATGGCATCCGCACCGAATGACGCGGCCGCCGGGCCAGAAATGACTTCGACGCGGTCGAACGCGGAGGTCGGCAGATCGGCCCACTCCGCTTCGCCGGTGGTGGCGGAGCCGACCCGGATACCATCGATAAACACCGCGACCTGATTCGTCGACGAACCACGGATACTAACGCCGGCCAAAGAACCCGGGCCGCCGTTTTGCGTAATCGTCACGCCGGGCAATGTGGCGAGGGCCTGCGTGATACTAGGGTCAATCGGCGACAGTCGGTTCAGGTCCGCGCGAGTAAGAACCTGCGTCGAGGCATAGCGTTGATCGAACGATTGCGGTAGATGCTGAGTGTCGCCGGTCACGAGGATATTCGGCAGCGTGGTGGTTGCCGGAGCTTGTTGGTCCGGTTGCGGCAACGTCGAGTCGTCCGCGGCTTGCGCAATCTGGCACGCCGAGACGGTCAAGGCCGAAGTGATGATGAGACGACGGAACTTCAAAAGGGACATCCTTATTACTAGAAGATTGGATGACATGCCGCGTGCGCGAACGCGATCGTTCGATGTCCGATACAGGTCATTGCAAAGCTCTTTCCTTGTCGAAGGATGCGCAGCACTCCAAGCCGTGGTGTGGGCAAAGCAAGATCAACCCTCAAGCCGGGGGGCGTGCGGTTAGCGCGCCTTAGAGACGTGCGTGCTCGTATACCGATGCGTGCGTCGACACACACGCGCAACGGAGATTCGCAACCGGACACGAAGCTGGGCAATCTACGGGATACGGGTCTGGCTCAACGTCCAGACCGCAGACAATGTCGGCCATACGGATATCTCCTGGGGATTACGCGCCCCAAAGTCGGAAGAGGGATACGACGCCGAGGTCTGACTTCCGGTTCATGCTGAAACCGGTCACAGTGGCGCGACCGCGCTGGATTTTCACCAGCTTCCACGAGTCGTATGGGCGGCATTTTACGTGCGAACCGATGCCGGTTGAATTAATTCTGGCTCGGCGTGGGATGGATGAGACACGGCAGGACGCGTATGCGACGCGATCTACACGCCTTCCTCGCCCTAAGAATGTAAACTTGCCAGTCTGAGAAACTGGATGAGCCATGCTTAGATTCGACAATCTGTGCAAACGCTACGGCGGACGCACCATCTTTCACGGACTGCATTACAGCGCCAGTGCGGGCTGCGTCGCGCTGAACGACGAAAGCGGCAGCGGCAAGTCAACCCTGCTCGGCATTCTCGCTGGCGAGATCGAGGCCGATGCGGGCGAGGTCTGGCTGGGCGGTCATTCGCTGCGCACCGCGCCGCTTGCGGCCAAATCCGCCCTCACCTACGTGCCCGAGGACTGCCTGACGTATCCGCTCGAGACTGGGCGAGAGTTTCTCGAACGCGTAGCCGCGCAAAGACAGACAGCTCTCGAGAACCACACGCTCGAACTGGCAGACCGCTTGGGCGTCACGCCTCATCTCGAGAAGCGCTTCGAGCAGATGTCGTTCGGCACGCGCAAGAAAATCTTCCTGACGTCGGCATCGGTCGGGGCGCCGACCGTCGTCATTGCGGATGAACCGGGTGGCGGGCTCGACGCCGCTGCGCGCGCTGTCCTGGTCGATCTGTTCAAACAGCTGGGCCAGGACCGCGTGGTTTTCTTCACGAGCTACGATGCGGCCTTCACACAAGCGTGCGAAGCAAAATCGATCAGTTTTGCGGATCTCGCTACGAGGGGCTAAACGACGCTCATAACCGGGTTCGCGCATGCGAATCCGTCTTAGACCATCACGTGCATCACGGATGCAATGACAGCCCCTTGATGGCCTTGTCGACCGCCTTCTTCGGCCCGCGCAATGCGATCCCAACCAGGTCGGGCTGGTCAGTGGGTTCGGCATGGAAGGCGGCGCGATTGTCGTCGTCGTTGCCGGTGGAGAACATCGCTTTCACGTAGACCGCGATGTTCAACTCGCGTTGCTGGCCCTGCTGAAACGCGCGTAGAAGGCCAGACGCGTCGCCGCCATAAATCATCATGGGCTGCCCAAGTAACGCGGCGTACTGCCGTCCATTCGCGTCTTCGTACGGTTTGCCAATCGCCGCAGGGGCCGTTGCGGCAATGCCGGTGGCGAGAAACGCGGTGACGTTCAGCTTCTGCCATGACGCCAGGTCGTCACGCACCACGAGCGCCACTTTCGTATCGAACTCCATCCCTTCCATTCCTTTGCCGTATCACGTTGACTCATCCTTTGGAGCCTTAATGGTCGAAGAATGAGTCATTTCGGAGCCGTGCTCCGCGGACCCGCGCGGCACCAACCGCTTCAGGCCCTTCAAGGGCAAGACTAAACGTGGCTCAGCGCGGAGTCTGGAAGATTTGTGCAGCGCTTGCCGTAGTGTGCGGGCGTCAGCCCGTAGGCGCGGCGAAACCACCGCCCCAGATGACTCTGGTCGGCAAAACAGAGCGCGTGCGCGACCTCCGCCGGCGCCACCCCGCGCGCAAGCCATTGACGTGCCTTGGTCAGCCGCAACTGGATCAGATAAGCATGCGGCGCAAGCCCAAAACTGGCCTTGAACGCACGCGACAGACGAAAGCGATCGACCCCGCACGCCGCAGCCAGACCGTCGAGGCCGATGTCATCGTGCAGATGGGCATGCAGATAGTCACGCGCGCGTTGTGCGACTGGGGGGATGCGGGGATCGCCTTCATGACGCAGGCGCCAGACGAGATGGCGACTCAGGTGTTCGAGCAGGCTGTCGGTGGCTGCCTGCTGCACGACGCGGGTCTCTTCGCTACGCAACACGCGAAACAGTGTGGCGATTGAGGTGACAAGCGCGATGTCGTCGCTCAGGGTAGCGGGGAACTGCGGCTGCCCCGTTGCGGGCACTGCATCCGACCATGTTCTCAGTTCGCGCGTGAGCCAATCCGGCTGGAGGTACAGCATCGAATAGGTGAAGCCGCCCTCCGACGGCGCATGGCCGTCGTGGATATCGCCCGGCTCCAGCATCAGCACATGGCCCGGCGTGCTTTGAACACGCGCGCGACGGCAATCGAACTGCTGCACGCCTTGCTCGGTGAAACCGATGAGATACGCGTCATGCCAGTGCGGATCGTAGGCATGCCCTTCGAAATGCGCACGCAGCGTTTCTATCCCGGTGCGTTCGTGCTGGTGTAGATCAACCCAGTTGTGTGCAGACACAGGACGTCACTCCTAACGGCTCGGCCACCGGTCCTGAACATAGCGCGCCCAGCGCCGCCACGGCGGATCCGCGAACAGGATCAGCGCCCCGAGCGCGAGTAAACCGCAGAACAGGAACGTGCCCCTATAGCCGACCCCGGCGACCAGCAACCCGGATAGCACGCCCGACAGAATCGAGCCGACCCGGGCCGAGTTGAAGAACAGCGCCGTGGCCTGGCCGGGCGAGCGTGGCATCAGATCCTGCACATAGGTCATGCCGAGACACGAGGTCACCGCCACCACGAACGCGTTGAGCGCCTGCATCGGAATCAGGAACGATATGGAACCGACTGAGGCCACGCAGATGAAATACAGCATATGCACGCCAGCGCACGCAGCGAGCCAGCGCAGCTTGTTCAGCGTCGCGCCGCGGGCGCCCAGCGCCAGCATCATCGGAATTTCGAGGAAAGCGCCGAGGCCGAGCATGATCGACACGTCGATGCGGGTGCCGTGCAGACCGTGGACGACATAGAGCGGCAACACGATCATCGTCGCGTTGGCGGCGAGGCCGATCAGCGTCAGCGCCAGCACCGAGCGCCAGATCACGCGTGACGGCGCGACCGGATGAACGAAATCAGGCTTAACCGGCGTTTCGGGCTCGACCGTGGTGACTTCCAGCGACGAAGCCGGATCGCCGGGGACGTGGTCCGGCAACTCATGCAAGTCTCCACCCGGAGCTTCGTGCATGCGCCAGATGATGGCGCCGCAAGCCACAAAGCACGCCGCCGCGAACAGAAAGAGCCCGTAGAAGCCGATCCCCGCCAGCACCAGTGCACCCACCGAGGGTCCGAACACCCACGCCACCGACAGCACCGTCCGCAGCGTTGCGGTGGCAAAAGTCCGCTCAGACTCGCTCGTCACGGGCAGCGCCGCGCGGCCGAACGAGAACACCAGCGAGAGTGCCGAACCGCCTGCGCCGAGGAACGCAATCCCAATGATAAGGAGCGCGCGGTAGTCGCGCACGAAACACAACAACAGGAAACCCAACGCCGCCGCGCCGAGCGCCGCCAGCAGCAGCGTACGGTGATGACCGTGGCGATCGGACCATTTGCCGGCCCAGCCGCTCGCCGCCACCCCGCTCGCCGCGATCAGCGTCATGAACAGCCCAAGCTTGAGCGGCGTCATCCCGGCTCGCTCCACGCCGAACAGCGACAGATACGGCGCGGTGAACGACATGGCAACCCCAAGCATCAGGGTCGCGCCCGCCAGCGACATGAAGGACGGGATGCGCGTGAGACTGACGAGCCGGGAGTAGTTCATCGATGAAGTAATGCTGACTGCATACGTCATCGCGGGAATTCCGCTCGGCGCGCGCAGTCGGCTATCGGCAATGCGCGTGGACCGAAACCCCAAGAGGTAGCCGGTACGACGCACGGGTGAACCCGCAGTATGCCAAAGCTAGCTGGATCGTGTTAGCGCACCGGCACCCGACGTCAGTGCGTTTCGATCCACGCTGCGACTTCAGCCGGTCCGGTTTCGCGGCCGCCCAGCACGAAATGCGCGCCCTCCGGCGCCGGCACACGCCACGCCGTATCCCCGTAATTGAAGGCGAAACGCACGTTGCCGAGGCGGCGCAAGCGGGCGCCCTCGGGCAGCGTCACCACCTCGATGCCGGCGTCGCGCACGCAGCGTTCCAACACGGCTCGCTGCAACGCCGGATCGAAGCAGGCCGTCGTCATGCGAACCCGGCCGGCCTGCACGACAGCCGGCACGCCGTCGTCGAAAGCCGCCGTGACTTCGACACCCGCACCCGGCTCAATGTGGTCGCGCCAGCTTCGGCCCTGTCCTCTTACACCGTCGAACGTCGCGGCCGGCCGCAGCGACGGGCGTAGCGATTCGCTTTGCGACACGCGCACGTCCAGAACGGCCTGCAGCGGGCCCGGAGGCAGCGTGGCGGGAATGTTGAAGTCCGCGGTCTTCGAACCCGTCCTGGGCCCGAATAGCCAGTGTGCGTTGCCGGTCCGGATCTGCGCGATCAGTGCATCCGGCACGACCGGCAATGATGGCGCCACCACCAGCCGGTAGCCGCTCAGATCGGCAGTCGCCGGCAGCATATCCACATCCACGCCCATCTCGCGCAGGCATGAGTACCACTCGAAGACGAGGCGTTGATAATCGAAATCGACACCATGGCGCTGGATCTGCACGATCCAGTCGGCCGGGTAGTCGAACAGCAAGGCCACGGGGGCATGCTTGGCTTGACCCGCCGTGGCCTGGTCGAAACTCGCCAGTTCACGCGACACCCGGGCGATCTCATGGCCGCCTGCGGTCAGCTTGTCGTCTGGCGCATTGATGCCCGAATGCATCTGCTCCTGCGCAAAGGGCGCCTGGCGCCAGCGGAAATACGACACCAGTTCCGCGCCGTGCGCGAACGCCTCCCACGTCCAGAGACGCGCCATGCCGGCCTTCGGCACCGGGTTGTACGGCGCCCAGTTGACCGGCCCGACCTGCTGCTCCATTACCCACATGCGCCCCTTGCCGACGCCGCGGTACAGATCGTGATTGAAGGCCGGAATGTCCGGATGCCCCGTGCGTGCCCAGCGGTGCTTCTCGGCGTCGTCGAACCACAGCACTTCCGTGCGCGGCAGCGGATAGCTGTCCCACGCGGCGACGTCTAATCCGCTTTCGGCGAACTCGTAATGGTCGAAGCTCGTGAAAAAGCCCATGAAGTTGTGCAGCAGGTCGCGCCCCGGCGCATTTGCGCGGATCAGATCGCCCTGCAAGCCATGGAAGCTCGCCACCTCGCTCGACATGAAACGCCGGAAGTCGAGCCAGTGGCTGGGGTTCGCATCGGTGGGTGTGCGGTTCGGCAGGCCGATCTCGTCGAAGCTGCGGTACTCCATGCTCCAGAACACGTTGCCCCAAGCCGTGTTCAGCCGCTCCACTTCGCCGTAGCGCGCCGCAAGCCATTTACCGAAACGCTTGCGGGCGGCCTCCGTGTAGCTCGGCGAGGTGTCATGGCAAGCCAGTTCGTTGTCGGTCTGCCAGGCGATCACCGCAGGATGCGTGCCGTAGCGTTGCACCATCTGCGTCACGATGCGCGCGCAGTGCTCGCGATACACCTCGCTCGACATATCGTAATGCCGCCGCGAGCCGAAATTGAGCGTGATGCCGTCTTTGTTGATCGGCAAAATCTCGGGATGCAGATCGATCAGCCATCTGGGCGGCGTCGCCGTCGGCGTGCAGAGAATGACCTTCAGGCCGTGTTTGGCCAGCACCTCGATGGCGTGATCGAGCCACGCCCATTCATAGCGGCCCGGTTCGGGCTCCATCCGGCTCCACGCGAATTCGCCGATGCGCACGCGGCTGATGCCCAGTTCCGCCATCCGGCGCGCATCGCTGTCCCATTGATGCTGCGGCCATTGTTCGGGGTAATAGCAAACTCCTAGATGCATGGTGCTCCCGCTAGACGTTGTGATCGTGGTGAGCGCTGCGGTCGCAGCGATCGCGGCCCGCGCCGCTATCCCTTGGTCGCGCCGAACGTGAGTCCGGTCACAAAGTGCTTCTGCATGGCAAAGAACATCGCGACCGAAGGCAGCGCGGCCAGCACCGACCCCGCGGAAACGAGATTCCACGAGGTCGTCCATTGCCCTTTAAGCGCCGCGACGCCCACGGTGATAGGCGCCGCGTCATCGCCTTGTGTGAGACACAGCGCCCAGAAATAGTCGTTCCAGACGAACGTGAAGACGAGGATGCCGAGTGCGGCAAGCGCCGGCCGCACGAGCGGCAATACGATGCGCGTGTAGACCGCCCACTCGCTCGCGCCTTCTACGCGTGCCGCCTCGATCAGTTCGTACGGTAAGGCGCGGATGAAGTTACGCAGGAACAGCGTGCAGAAACCGGTCTGAAAAGCGGTGTGAAACAGCACCAGCCCTAACACGGTGTTGTACAGGCCGAGAGTCAGCGTCAGTTGCCGAACCGGAATCATCAGGATCTGCACCGGCACGAAGTTGCCCGCCACGAAGATAGCGAGCAGCAGCAGATTGCCGCGAAAGCGATAGTTCGCCAGCGCGTGTCCCGCCATCGAGGCCAGAAAGATCGACACCGCCACTGAAGGCACCGTGATAAGGATGCTGTTCCAGAAGTAATGGAGCATCGGCGTTTGCGTGAGTGCCGTGCCATAGTTTTCGGCCAGCGCGAAGTGTTCGGGCCAACCCCAGTAATTGCCGGCCGAGAGTTCGTCGCTGGAGCGTATCGACGTCACCAGCACCGCGAGCAAGGGCAACAGCCAAAGCAGCAACGCGCACGGTAGCGAGAGCTTGTAGAGCAGGCGGCTGCCGGGACGCCAGCGGGCAACAGGCATCGGATACATGTCGGCTCCTCAGGATTCGCTGCGCACGAGACGCCGCAATTGCCACACGATGAAGATCAGCATGATCATGAACAGCACAACCGCAATCGCAGCGGAATAACCCTCGCGGTAGTACTTGATCGCCTGGTCGTACATGAAATAGGCGAGCACCGTCGAACTGTCGAATGGGCCGCCTCCGCTCATCACCGAAATCAGATCGAAGCTGCGCAGCGCGCCAATCACCGTCAGCACGACGGCCATGAACGTGGCGGGCCGCAGTTGCGGCAGGATCACGTGCCATAGCAGCTTGAGGCCTTCGGCGCCCTCCATGCGGGCCGCTTCGATCACCTCGCTGTTGATGCCGGTGAGCCCCGTTAGGTAGAGAATCATGCAGAACGGAATCTGCGGCCACAGCGCGGCGAAAATGATGCCGTAGGTCACGTAGCGCGGATCGCCAAGCACCGGCACGCCGTGTCCGACGACCAGCTTCAGCAAGCCGAAGGTCGGATCGTAGAACCAGCCGAACACTAGCCCGACCACAACGCCCGGCAGCACGAACGGCGCAAAGAACAGCGATTTCACGAGCCGGATACCGCGCACGTTCTGGTTCAGATAGAGCGCGAGCGCCAGACCGCAGGGCGGCGCGAGCAGAAACAGCACAAGCCAGATGACGTTGTTCTTCAGCGCCGTGTAGAACGTGTCGGAGTGCAGCAGTTCGCGGTAGTTGTCGAGTCCCGCGAAAACCCGCGGCGTCATGCCGTCCCAGTTATAGAAGCTCAGCACGATGCTGCTGATTATTGGGTAGATCACGTAGATCGCAAACAGCAGGCCGCCCGGCAACAGGAACAGCAACGCCGCGCGATTGCGCCGACGGCTCAGCGGCGCAGGCGCCCTGCGCCGTGTGCGGCTGACGGGCACGGCTTTGTCGGACATGGTGGTGGACACGTTCAGGTTCCTCGTCCAGATGCAGATTGCCGGGTTACGGCGCATTCGCTGCTCAGACACGCTGCGCAATACGCCACAACCCGGGCATGCCTTCGCCTACTTCTTGTAGATCCGTTGGCGGAACTGTTCGAGGTGGTTCAGGATCGCATCGATCTGGTTAGGATCGCTATAGAACTGCTGCATTCCCTTCATACCCTCGTCGGCCATTTCCTTGGTCATGTCGCGGTCGTAGAACTGCGCCACACCACCGGGCGTGCTCGAGAGGATCTGGAAGCCGATCTTCGAGATCGGGTCCTGCGGCTCAGGCGCCTGGTTGTTCGACGGCAACTGCCCCCAGCCCTTCGCCAGTTCACCGTTGATCTGCGGTTGCGCCATGAAGGCAAGCAGACGGTGCGCATCCTTCTTGTTGGTGGCCTTCGCGGGAATCATCAGGATGTTGACCGGACCGTCTTCGGCCATCGGCACGGCCGAGTCGATCACCGGGAAGCGGAAGTAGCCCATCTTGTCGCGGGTTGCAGCCGGTAGGCCTGCCGAGAAGAACGTGCCCATCAGCATCATCGCGGCCTGACCGTTGACGAGCAGCGGGCTCACCGAATCGACGTCATACGAGAGCGCGTTGTCGACGAAGTACTTATCGTCGATCAGCGTCTTCCACGTCGCGTAGACCTTGCGAACGCGCGGGTCGGTGTAGGCGATGTCGCCCGCCATCAGTTGCTCGTGAAACGCGTAGCCGTTGATGCGCAGGTCCAGATAGTCGAACCAGGCCGCGAGTGTCCATGAGTCCTTGGCCGGCACGGCGATCGGTGCAATGCCCGCCGCCTTCAGCTTCTTGCAGTCGGCGAGAAACTCGTCCCATGTCTTGGGTTCGTCCGTAATGCCCGCTTTCTCGAACAGGTCCTTGCGGTAAAAGAATCCGTACGAGTCGTAGCCGAGCGGCGCGGCGTATTGCTTGCCGGCGTATGTTGACGGAGGTTTGACCGCGGCGTAGGTCTGGTTCCAGCCGTCCTTCTGCCAGTCGGCGCTCAGGTCGTCGAGCAGGCCGCGCTTGGCGAAATAAGCCATGCGCTCGCCGTTGTGCCAGCTCAGCACGTCAGGCGGATCGGTCGCGAGCCAGCCGGACATCTGCACCTTGTAGGCCTCCTCACCGACATAGGTCACTTTCAGGTCGACATCCCGATTGGCCTTCTCGAACTGATCGAACGCGCTTTGCCACACCGCGCGCTGATTGCCGCGTGCGGATACCGTGACCCTCAGCGTCGCGGCGTCGGCGTAGGTTGCGGCCGTCATCGCGAGACACGCGATACCCGCCAGCAAAAACTTCCCAGCTTTGAACTTCATGGTTGTCTCCAATATTCAATTTATGGTGGCTTGTAGTGGCTCGCGGTGGCCATTCCCGGGCCGGGGGTCGTGAAATTTAAGCGCTTAAATTTTTCGACGGCAAAATGGCTGTTTGAATTAACATGTCTTCCTCCTGTGCCTGAACATGAAATTAGCCGAGCTGTTCTGGACACGCAACCCTTACAACAGCGTCTCAATATATGGGCGAAACATTAGAAAAGCGGCCATACCCTATGGCTCACCGCTCGTTTACCCTCGCTGCGATGCGTCATTCATGGTGACACTCGCCGAAGTCGCGCAGCGCGCGCAGGTCACCGCGGCCACTGTTTCCAATGTATTACGCAATCCTCAGAAGGTGAAGCCGACCACCGTGGAACGCGTCATGGCCGCCGTGCGCGAACTCGGTTATCGCCCTAACCTCACGGCGCGGGCACTGGCCGAGGGGCGCACATCCACGCTCGCCTTGATGCTCTCGAATATCTCGAACCCGTTTTATCCTGAGTTCGTGCTGGAAGCTGAAACCGCTGCGCGGCGGCGTGGCTATTTCCTGCTGGTCTGCAACACGGACGACAACCCGGCGATTGCGCGCGCCTACCTCGACAAGATCGCCGGCACGCTCGCCGCCGGTGTGATTGTGATGAACACCGACGTCAGCGCGGGCGAACTCGCCGATATTGCGCAGCGCGGCTCGGCGCTTGTGCTGTGTATGTGGGAGAGCGCTCAGGCGACGCGCGCGCTGCCCTGCGTCACGGTCGACTACACACACGCGGGCGGTCTCGCCGCCGCGCATCTGTACGAACTTGGTCATCGCCGGATTGGCGCGCTGCTGGGGGAAGGGTCCGGTGGACCGCAATCGACGCGCCTTCGTGGCTTCGTCGAGGCGTTGGCTGCCCGAGGTGTCGCCGCGGACGCAGTGAAGGTCCACGCTTGCCGCGATTCGATCGAGGCGGGCTACGAGGCGGCCCGCGCGCTGCTCAATGAGCAGCCTAAACTGACGGCGCTGTTCGCGACCAACGACCTGATGGCGATTGGTGCGATCCAGGCGACGACGGATATCGGCAAGCGTGTGCCGCAGGATCTTTCGGTGATCGGGCTGACCAATATCCATCTCGCGCATCAGTTTCGTCCCGCGCTCACCACGGTCGGTTTTCCGACCGCCGCGATCGCGTCGATTGCGGTCGCGCTGACGATCGATCGTATCGAAGGCATCAAGCCCAAGCGCGACGCGTACAAGGTGCCGCTTTCGGAACTGGTGATTCGCGACACAACAGCGCCAGCGCCGAAGGCGCCGCGCCGCAAGTAACGACACTAGCTTAGAATGCAGAACGGCCCCTCCTGGAGGGGCCGTTCTGCATACATCTAACGCTGCTTAACGCGACATCATGTTCATGCTGACGTTATGCATGATCCACAACGAGCCAACGATCAGAATGACGGCGGTGAGCACGGTAAAGCCGAACGCCATGACGTTCCACCGTTGTGCCGACGAGGTGTTCATATGCAGGAAGAACACCAGGTGCACGATGATCTGCACAAACGCCAGGCCGGCGATTGCCAGCACCGCGCTTTGGCCGGTCAACGAACCGGTCATGATGATGCCGAATGCCGCAGCAGTCAGCAGAACGGACAGGATGAAGCCAGCCGTGTAGCTACCGAAGCTGCCGTGGCTCTCACCCGAGTGAGCGGTATGTCCGTGGTCCATTTAGATCACACTCGTAAGGTAGACAAAGGTAAAGACACCGATCCAGACGATGTCCAGAAAGTGCCAGAAGAGGCTCAGGCACGTCAGGCGCGTCAGGTCGCGCTCGCTCAGCTGAGGACTGCGGATCACCTGAACGCCCAGCACGATCATCCACAGCAAGCCGAACGTCACGTGCAAACCGTGCGTGCCGACCAGCGTGAAGAACGACGACCAGAACGCGCTGCGGTCCGGACCCGCGCCCACCGAGATCAGGTGCGCAAATTCGCGCAGTTCGAGCACGAGGAACGACGCGCCGAGCAGGAACGTCACTACGAGCCAGCCGAGCAGCATGCCCTTCTTGCCCTTGTGCGCACCGATCATGGCGAAGCCGTAGGTGATCGAGCTCAGCAGCAGTGCCGCCGTTTCCAGCGCGACGCCCGGAATCTCAAACATGTCCTTGGCGGTCGGGCCACCGGCGAACTGGTGGCTCATCACTGCAAAAACTGCAAACAGCGAAGCAAAGATGATGCAGTCGGTCATCAGGTACAGCCAGAAACCGAACACCGATTGCGACGGCACGTGATCCGCGTCGTGATGGACGTCGTGCCCTAAAGTAGTCGTCTGTGACATTAATCCACCTCTGCCAATTCAAGCGCCTTACCTGCGCTACGTCCTTCTTCGATCTGACGAACCGTCTCGGCGGGAATGTAATAGCCGTGGTCGTCGCTGAAGCTATGGACGATAACCGTACCAATCGCCCCGACGATGCCGATGATCGCGAGCCACCAGATGTGCCAGATTGCGGCGAAGCCGAGCACCAGGCTGAACGTGGCGATGATGAGGCCAGCGCTCGTGTTCGACGGCATGTGAATGTCGCGGTACACCAGCTTGGTCTTGTCGACCTTCGCGCGCTGCTTCATATCGGTGAACGCATCCAGCTCATGCACCGTCGGCACGAGCGCGAAGTTGTAGACCGGCGGCGGCGACGTGGTCGACCATTCCAGCGTACGGCCATCCCACGGATCGCCCGAGACGTCGCGGTTACCCGGCAGATTACGGTCGCGAATGCTGACGTAGATCTGCAGCAGTTGACACGCAATACCGATAGCGACCAGGACTGCACCCACTTCAGCCAGCAGCAGCCACGGATGCCATTGCGGGTTGTCGTAGTGATTCAGACGGCGCGTCATGCCCATGAAACCGAGCACGTAAAGCGGTGTGAACGCGACCCAGAAGCCAACCTGCCAGAACCAGAATGCGGCCTTGCCGAGCTTTTCGTTCAGCTTGAAACCGAACGCCTTCGGGAACCAGTAGTTGAAACCAGCCAGATAACCGAACAGCACCCCGCCGATGATCACGTTGTGGAAGTGAGCAATCAGGAACAGGCTGTTGTGCAGCACGAAGTCCGCGCCCGGAATCGCCATCATCACGCCGGTCATGCCGCCGATCGTGAAGGTGACCATGAAGCCGAGCGTCCACAGCACCGGCGTCGAGAACTCGAGGCGGCCCTTGTAGATCGTGAACAGCCAGTTGAAGACTTTCACGCCAGTCGGAATCGCAATGATCATGGTCGCGATGCCGAAGAAGGCATTCACGTCTGCGCCCGAACCCATCGTAAAGAAGTGGTGCAGCCACACGAGGAACGACAGCACCATGATCGCGCAGGTCGCATAGACCATGGTCTTGTAGCCGAACAGCGGCTTCTTCGCATACGTCGCGATGACTTCCGAGAAGATACCGAACGCCGGCAGGATCAGGATGTACACCTCCGGATGGCCCCACGCCCAGATCAGGTTCAGATACAGCATGGCGTTGCCGCCACCTTCATTCGTGAAGAAGTGCATGCCGAGGTAACGATCGAGGCCGAGCAGGGCCAGCGTGACCGTCAGAATCGGGAATGCAGCCATGATCAGCACGTTCGTGCACAGTGCCGTCCACGTGAACACCGGCATCTTCATGAACGTCATGCCAGGCGCGCGCATCTTGACGATCGTGACGAAGAAGTTGATCCCGGTCAGCAAGGTACCAATACCGGAGAGCTGCAAACTCCAGATGTAGTAATCTACTCCCACACCCGGACTGAATTTCAGCTCCGACAGCGGCGGATAAGCCAGCCAACCGGTCTGCGCAAATTCACCGATCACGAGCGAAACGTTGATCAGGATCACGCTGACTGCCGTCATCCAGAACGACAGCGAGTTCAGGAACGGGTATGCCACGTCACGTGCGCCGATCTGCAGCGGCACGATCAGGTTCATCAGGCCCACCATGAACACCATCGCCATGAAGAAAATCATGATGACGCCGTGCGCGGAGAAGATCTGATCGTAGTGATGCGGCGGCAGATAACCAGGGTTGTGATACGCGATTGCCAATTGCGTGCGCATCATGATTGCGTCGGCGAAGCCGCGCAGCAGCATGATCATCGCAACGACGATGTACATGACGCCGAGGCGCTTGTGGTCGACCGACGTCAGCCACTCGCTCCACAAGTAGCGCCACTTGCCGAGATACGTCACGGTGCCTAACACCGCCACCGCCGCGATGCCCATCATCGCAGCGGCCATCATAATAATCGGCTCGTGGTACGGAATCGAGTCGAGGGTTAATTTACCAAACATGCTTTACCCCTTGGCCTTACAGTTGCTGGCGTCTTTCAGATCCATGACGTTGCCGTTGTTATAGCGGGCGATGATGTTGTGAAAGAGCTTCGGATCGACCGACGAGAAGTAGGTGACCGGCGCTTTCTCACCCGGCTGCGACACGACGTTGTAGCGGTTCATGTCGAGGCTGTCCGACGAGGCGCGCACTTTCGCGACCCATGCGTTGAAATCTGCGGGCGACTCGGCAAGCGCACGGAACTTCATGTCCGAGAAGCCCTTGCCGCTGAAGTTGGCCGATTCGCCTGCGTAGTCGCCGGCTTCGTCAGCAATCAGATGCAGCTTCGTCTGCATGCCTGCCATCGCGTAGATCTGGCCGCCGAGCTGCGGGATGAAGAACGAGTTCATCACCGAGTCCGACGTGATATTGAAGTTCACCGGCGTGCCCACGGGAATCGCGAGCTGGTTGACCGAAGCGATGCCGAGGTCGGGGTAGATGAACAGCCACTTCCAGTCGAGTGCGACCACTTCGACGTTGATCGGCTTCACGCTCGATTCGAGCGGACGGTACGGATCGAGCTCATGCGTGCTCTTCCAGGTCAGCACACCGAGGAACAGAATGATCAGCGTGGGGATGGTCCACACCGCGATCTCAATGCCCGTGGAATGCGACCAGTTAGGACGGTACTCGGCGCTCTTGTTAGATGCGCGATAGCGCCACGCGAACAGCAGCGTCAGCGCAATGACCGGAATCACGACGATGAGCATGGCCCATGTCGAAGTGGCAATGAGGTCACGCTCCGCGACGCCCACGCTGCCTTTGGGGTCCAGGATATCCAGGTTGCTACAACCTGAGAGCAGCGTTACCAGCCCAATGGCGACGGAACTCATCGCCCCCCGTAGAGTCTTTTCTTTCATATCGATTGCCTGCTCTTTACGTCTTCAATGAACATCATCCGACCGCTCTCCATTAGTAAGCGGTCGCATGGTAAAGCGTCGTTAACTTGTTATAAAGAACTATTTTTGCAACGATCTCTTGCGAGTCGCAAATCGTGCGACACGTTGCCGCACAATTCTGTGCACATGACCGGTGCTTGCTTTACATCAAGAGATAAAACGACTGCTAACGCTACGGACCGCGAGCCTGTAACGACCGTACATCCAGAGGGCTGCGCACACTTCGGTAAAACAAAAGCGAGCGCGCCGTATCCCCTTCGGAAGACACGGCGCTGCTAAACAATCAGTGCAATCAGCCCGGTGCGTGTGTTGCGTTTACCGCAGCGCGGGCTTGCAAACGTTCGCCGTTTTCGACCGAGGCGGCCTCGACCGGTTGCGGCGTGCGGTTGGTCTGCGCGAGCAGGCTGGTCGACGACGGATTGATGGCATCCGTGAACGGCTTTGGATAGATACCAATGCCCAGCACCAATACCGCCATGGCACCCAGCAGCACGAACTCACGCTTGCTCACGTCACTTAGTTTCGCGACTCGCACATTGGCGATCGCACCGAAGATGACGCGCTTGTACATCCACAGCGTGTAGCACGCGCTCAAAATCAGCGTCAGCGCCGCGAGTGCACCGATCCAGAAGTTGAAACCGACCGCGCCCATCAGGACCATGAACTCGCCGACAAAGCCAGCGGTGCCGGGCAAGCCAACATTCGCCATCGAGAACAGCATCACGAAGACCGCGAACTTGGGCATTGTGTTGGCCACGCCGCCGTAGGCGTCGATCGAGCCGGTTTGCGTGCGATCGTGCAGCATGCCCGTGCACAATAGCAAGGCGCCGGACACCAGACCGTACGAGATCATCTGCATGATCGCGCCTTCCTGGCCCAGCGGATTGAAGATGAACAAGCCCAGCGTGACGAGGCCCATGTGCGACACGGACGAATACGCGAGCAGCCTGCGGATGTCGGTCTGCACGAGTGCCAGCAGGCTCGAATAGATCACGGCCACGAGCGACAGCGTGATCATCGCCGGCGCAAAGAAGTGGCTCGCTTGCGGGGTGATAGGCAGCGCGAAGCGCAGCAGGCCATAGCCGCCGATCTTCAGCATGCCGAGCATCACGGCTGCGCCGGTCGGTCCGTCAAGGTGGACGTCAGGCAGCCAGGTGTGCACCGGCCACATGGGCACCTTCACGGAGAAGGCGGCGAGGAAGCCGAGGAAAACCAGCATCTGCGGCACGAAACCGAGTTGGGCCGAGCGCCAGATTTCGAGGTCGAAGCTGTGAGTCTGTGCATACAGATACAGCATCGAGATCAGCATCATCAGCGAGCCGATCAGCGAGAAAAAGAAGAACTTGACCGCCGCGTACGAGCGGTTCTTGTTGCCCCACGTCCCGATCAACAGGTATAGCGGAATCAGTGTCGCTTCGAAGAACACGAAGAACAGCATGCCGTCTTGCGAGCTGAACACGCCTTGCATGAAGCCCGACAGCATCAGGAACGCGCCGAAATACTGTGCGCTGCGCAGCTTGATGGATTCCCATCCCGCCACCACGATGACGACGGTCGTCAGCGCGGTCAGGACGATCAGCCACAGTGAGATCCCGTCTACGCCAAGATGCCATGCGATGTCGAACGACGGCAACCACTTGACGTTCTCGACAAACTGCATGGCCGGCACGCCGTTCTGGAAACCCGCGACCAGCGGAATGACAGGCAGGAGTCCGGCGATTGCACCGATAAGTGCGAGCCAGCGAGCGCGGCCGGGCGAACCGGAACCCGCTCGCAGAACGATGATGCCCGCCACGATGGGGACCCAGATCAGGAGGCTTAGAAGCGGTGGGGATTGCATTTGTTCTTTAAAGGGCTGAAGCAGGAAAACGTCCGGATCAAGGCCGTCAAACTGAAAGCATTGAAATACACATTACGGTCTGATTGCGCCGATTAGGCGCATCACTCGATTCGGGGGCCAGGTCAACGCGTCCCAATGTCGCACACGCGTCAAGGGTTAACGAGGATAACCCGAAATTAAGATTTTTGCAGCGCCGCAAACAGATGTTAAGTAATTAGTGCAGTACTCGGCAGACTCTATTGCAGACTTAGGTATTGCGCACATAGGATGAGATGTGCACTTGCACAAAATTTAGCCATTTTTCATGGGAAAATGACCTGATTTGGTGCATGGCAGAGGTAGTTCAAATTGATTAACGGAGCTGAAAGCTGGCGTGGCGCGTGGCCGGCAATTTATTACAGATGGAAAGGAAATGGTCGATTGACAACCGGAAGCTTACAAAAATATTCGCTTCACCCATTACTCTATCGCGACCCTTACCAACGAATTTCGCCTGGATTCCGGAACCCAGATGTTGGACGGTTGCTGTAATAGCGTTTCCGTAAACGCAGAAACCCCACCTTTTGCGGGGTGGGGTTTCTGTTTGCTGCTGGGGAGCCTGACGATTACCTACTTTCACACGGGTAATCCGCACT